>JAHIVT010000112.1 GCA_018816555.1 Pseudomonadota bacterium | reverse complement strand
GCTTATAAAAGGTGAAAATCGCTATCTTATTGATATGTCAAGAAAAATTTTAATTTGGGTAAAAAATTTAAAAAAGTTTACGAAACCAATTTTAAACAACTAAGCTATTACTGCATTTCCGGGCACTCTGGGAATTGCTGTGTGCGCAACACTATACACCAGCGACCTACTCTGATCCTTATGGATTCTTCAGTGGTATCTGGCATGGAATCATTTCCCCATTTTCATTGATCGCAAATTTGATTTCATGGGTAATGTCATTAATAAGAATTTCTGTATTCACCGATATCCAAATAATTGGCAGGCCGAATACAGGTTTCTTGTTTTACTACATAGGATTTTTATTTGGCTTATCTATAGGATTTTTAAGTGGCTTATCTGCTCTGGGCGGATCAGGTACTGCAAGCAGCATTGATGATAAGGATGGACCTAATTGTGACAATTGCGATCCTATTACTTGCCCATATACAAGTTCAGATCCTCGCTGTCCCAAGAAGGGCTATGAATAGATTGCGGGGATGGGGGGATGGCGGACGGAGTTAATTTAATAAATTGGGGTATCCGCTTTATTCAAGTGACTACTACCGGTTGTGGTCATCCCAGATTTCAAGGTCGTCGAAATTTTCGTCCTCTCCAGCTGGGGCTATCGCCTGGAGATCTTTGTTGAAAACAGGCTCAACCGACAGTACTTGCTGGACAAGACGAAAAAACAACTTGCCGCGGCTTTTGGAAGTTCTGCGGTTGAAACGAAACGTAAATTCATCGAGATAGTACTCCAGGTGAGTTGGTTTAACCGCACCCTGGTATGTCCCGAGAAGCCAACGCTTGAGAAGAGAGGCCACCAAATGCGGGAGAGCAAGTTCTTTGGCCCCCATTATTGCTCGTTCGTAGCCAAGGCTTGGCAAGACAAGATATCCTGCCCAATCGTCCGTCATGATTTTGCTTCCTGGGACGATCATGGCGCGAACAAAGCCTCCAAGGCTCTCTGCAGAGGCATCGGGGATTGTTTGAAGGCGGATCCTGTCGATTCCTGCCTCCCCTTTGTCCTCCACGGAGTTCCGGGGACAGCATATATAATTATATTACCAAAATGCACTGGATAAACCGGTGATTTTCAAATTCTGCCCTTGAGATTGCCTCATCAAATATCTGAATACTTAAAACAATTCAAAACGTTACATTCCTACTGTAAACCTCTCCCCAGCTGGTCGGCAATCAGTCCACCGAGTTTTTCAATCCCCGCAGCCCAGCGCTCATTCCACGGGTGACCACAGCTGATGCGAATGCAGTTCCCGTATTTATTTGTAGTGGTGCAGATGACACCGGGAATGATAAAAATGCCATTTCGTTTCGCTTCATGAAAAAGCGCCAGCCCGTCAACACCTTCCGGCAGTTCTACCCACAGCACATAGCCGCCCCGTGGGGATGATATCTTGGTGCCCTGGGGGAACTCCCGACTGATGGCAAGCGACATATTTCCCGCCTGATTCCTCAGGGCATTGCGCAACCGGCGCAGATGCCGCTCATAGCCGCCATTGTGCAGAAAATCGGCGACGATGAGCTGATTGAATTTGGACGAGGCGATGACGGTATTGAATTTGATTCGTTTCACCTTTTTCAGAAACCTGCCGGGCAGGGTCCAGCCCACCCGCAGATCCGGAGCCAGTGTTTTGGAAAAGGAAGAACAGTAGAGCACCATGCCTTTTTCATCAAATGATTTCAGGGTGCGGGGCCGGGCTGCGCCGAAATAGAGATCGCCGTAAATATCATCCTCGATGATGGGGATGCCTTTTTCGACAAACAGTTCGACCAACTCCTTCTTGGCGGCAACCGGCATCTCAAAGCCCAGGGGATTCTGAAAACTGGGGCAAACAATGCAGGCCTTGACGTCATGTCGGGCCAGCGAGGCGCGCACCAGGTCGAGGTCAAGACCCTTTTCCGGATCAGTGGGCACTTCCAGGGCCAGCATGTTCAGATCCTCAATCAGCTGCAGATAACAGGTAAAAGTCGGAGACTCCACCAGGATGGTGTCGCCGGGCCTGGCCACGGCGCGCAGACATAAATGAATGGCGTCCATGCAGCCGTTGGTAATGACCACCTCTTCCTCATCGATATTTTCCTGATACCCCAGCGCCCTTTTGACGATCTCCCGCTTCAGCTCCGGAGCGCCGGTGGGATTGCCGTAATTCATCTCTTTTTTCTTCATGTAGCGGGCTGACACACTGCGCAGAGAGGCGGCAAGCTGCGCAAGCGGCAGCAGATCCATGCTGGGTACCGCCGCGCCAAAGGGCAGCATGTCAGGGTCATTGATTGCCTCGTGGATAGACTCGGCCAGCAGATTCACCCCCACCTTCTGGGGCCGAGGTTTAAGCTTTTTCATCTCCAGCGGCGGCAGAGTATTGCCAAAACGCGGCTTGACAAAATAACCTGATTTCTCTCTGGGCTCCACCGCACCCCTGTTCTCAAGTTCCATATAGGCCTGATAGACCGTGCTGATACTGAGCCCGGTCCGGGTATGCAGGTTCCTTAACGACGGCAGCCTGTCGCCGGCCCGAAAGCTGCCGTTGTTGATCCTGCTTTCAATGTCGTCCGCCAATTTCAGATACTGATATCTCTGCCCGCTTTTTTCTATGGTTGCCCTTACTTTGCCGCGCATCTGTTATGGTATTTTTCTTAAAAATCTGCATCTGTTATAAATTAACCGTTCTGCTACACTCAAGGCAAGTTTTTAATGACAGAATGAAACCGGTGAGCAAAATGGAAACTGAGCTACAGAGTGAAAAAGCAAGACGTGTTTTGGATTGGGAAAAGTTGGCGCTGGCCCTGGCGATCATCGTGATCTTTTTTGTTACGCTGATCGTCTCCTTTTCCCTGATCAACAGAGATGTCATGCTGGATAACCCCGCGGTCTCGCCAAGAAAATATCCCAACCCGGAACTCAAGGCCTTATAACAGGAAGCTTTGCCATGGAGATCCCTTTTTTTCATATCGACGCCTTCACCGGCGAGGTCTTTAGCGGCAATCCCGCCGGTGTCTGCCTGCTGGCCCATTGGCCGGTCGACGCGCTGCTGCAGCAGATCGCCGCGGAAAACAATCTGCCGGAAACCGCCTTCATCGTCCAGCAGGGAGAATCCTATGCCATTCGCTGGTTCTCGCCCCAAACCGAGATCGATCTGTGCGGTCATGCCACCCTTGCCGCAGCGTACGCCCTCTTCAATTCCATGGGTTTTCCCGAGCCCGTGATCACCTTTGTCTCACCCTGCAGCGGAAAACTGCAGGTCGGCAGAAAAGACTATCTGTACACCCTGGATTTTCCCAGCCGACCCGCCGTGGCCTGTGATCCGATCGCCCTGCTCACCCGGGCCCTTGGTGTAAGTCCCTTGGAAACATGGCGCGCCGCAGACTATCTCTGTGTCTTTGTCTCAGAGGATGAGGTCAGATCGCTTCGGCCCGATTTCAGCCTGCTGAGATCACTGGATCTGCGCGGAGTGATCGCCACCGCCAGGGGTAAAAAACATGATTTCGTTTCTCGTTTCTTTGCCCCTGCTCTCGGCATTGACGAAGACCCGGTTACCGGCTCATCCCATTGCACCCTGATCCCCTACTGGCAGGAAAAATTGCAGAAAAAACGCTTGCATGCCCTGCAGGTTTCCGCACGAGGCGGCGAATTATTCTGTGAATACCTGGGTGAGCGGGTCAGCATTGCCGGCAGGGCGGTTTGCTATCTGCAGGGCACCATCGCCATCTGACCAGAGATGAAACAAGCATTTTTACTGAAATCGTCAAAATTTTTTTTCACCGCAGAGCACACAGAGATCACAGAGAAATATTTTTATTGCAGTCTGTCAACGCCTTGGGCTCTGTGCTTTCTTTCGTAAATAAGCTCCTTATCAACCGCCTGCCAGCGCGCCGGCAGCCACCGAGGCAAAGAGCCGCCGAGGGTGGTTACAGGCCTTGAGTACCGTCTGCAGGGAGGCATAGCGGAAAAAGGCCTGTGCCCATTTGTCCAGCATATCCTTGTCTGCCCAGTACAGAATTTTTTTCTCACCCCAGTCCTCCATTTTATCCAGCAGACCATCGTTTTCAGCCGAGTGAGCCATGACCATGTCCACATAGTCATCCACATCAACCGGCTCGCGGCCCGCCTGCAGACAAAAAGACTTGTACCCTGCCGGGTTGTTCTGCTTGATGTCACTGACCATGGTGCCGTAATGCTCAATGACGAACGCCTTCATCTCGTCTCGTTCATCCATGGAACGCACGTCGTCTGGTTTGAGCACCGCGCCGTAATGCCGGACAAACTCACGACTTTCCATGCCTGCGACATGGGCCGGCAGCAGACCAAGCTCCACGATTCTCTCAAGAAAAGGATCGGAATCGACATCAAAGTCAATGGAGCGCAGCAGATCGAGGTCGCGGGAGACGATTTTTGCCTCAAAATCAAGCTCGGCCATACAGGCGATGCGGCCTATTTCCGCAAGCATGAGAAGATTGATGCAGTCGATCCGTTCGATCTCATGCCACAGCATCTTGTTCAACCGCCCCTGGCCGAGACCGAGCAGATCCCGCACCGACCCTGCGGCAAACTTTCCCCAGCCCAGGATCTTGCCCACTTTGGAGCGACGTTCGAACTTGCGGTCAAAACTGAGCTCGCCATTGAGCGAGGCGATCAATGAACGGAAATACTCGGCGCTTTCGGTAAACGAACCAAGCGCCATCTGCACCGCCAATTCCGTGCCTTTTTTCTTTTCACCGGCCATCTGCAGGGAACGGAAGGCCCCGCGCAGCTTGCCGATGGCCTGGGCATCCACCTTGGCCTCCAGCCTCTCCAGCAGGGCAAAAGAGGCCATGGCCGACTCCAGCAGGGCATTAACCAGCTTATCGGTAATCATATGGATCCTCCCCAACCCCAGACAAGAATGCCGCCTTTCTTCCTCATAAAGATAAGCCGGCCTCGCAGACAGGCTGCATCATACTCACACCCATGATGAAAAGGTCACGGCCGTCCACCTGCAGATCACCGTTTAAATCGCCGGAACAATCCCCCACACAGGCGGACGCGCCGAAAGATGCGGCAATGACATCCAGATCAGAACCGTCCTTGTCATTATCGTCATCCATATCGCCGACACATTCCGTGGACAGGATAAACGGCAGAAAATCCGGATAGCTGCAGCTTTCAGAGAGGACATGAACGGGATTATACATATCCAGGCTTGCCGCCACATCACCGGTGCTGAAATAGCCGTTATTATCCCGGTCCCAGTAAGCAAAAAGCCAGATATCCGAATCGGCGGCAAAATTAACACTATAATAACCGGGTTCGGCAATCGTCGTACTGTTCACCAAGTCCCATGGCAGAAACCATGCATCGCTGTACCCTTCAATAATGATCGGTCCGCCGGTCCATTCCGGACAGATAACCGTGCCGTTTACGGCAATGGGCAGTTGCAGCATATTGTTCCAGGTATCATTGGTGAATTCGGGCAGCACTCCGTTTAAAGTGGGATCAGGCAGGCTGCAGAGTAACAGGTTATTCTCTGCGTCAAAGCTTGGCAGCATATCGCGAAGATGAAAAGGATCATCAAAGAACCTGCTCAGGTCAAGCGGTAAAGGATCATCGTCTTCACCGCCACCTACCATGGCCGGGCCTGCCAGGGAGGTTTGAAGCTCAGCCAGGGTATTTCTGAATTCTTCCTCGTCGAGCAGGCTGTCAACATCAAAGGCGACAAAATCATTGAGCTGATCATCAACCTCGCCTCTTATAACTGCGGAGGCGACAAAATAACTGTCAATTGAGTTGTCAATCGCCTCTTTGGCAGGGGCAAGCTGGTCCGGGGTTTTCACTTTGAGGAAATCGATATAGGCGGCAAAGAGATCGGTGTTGATTGAAAAAATACCGGCCTTGATTTTTTCGAGCAGCACTGCTGGTTCCACATTGAGGTTGTAGGAGTCGGTGATCAGGATCATCGATTTCGCGCCGTAAAGTACGGAGCGATATAAACAAACGTCACCGTAGTCAACCTCGACCTGTTCACCGCTGAGAATTTCGGCCGGCTCAAGCATGATATTAAATGATGGATCGACGACAGCGAGGTTGGCCAGCGCTCCTTCGATCTCCGGCACGACAAGGTTGACAAAAAGAGCAGTTACCTCATCTCCGGCAGGTGTTCCCTCCGGCAGCACAAGTCCCCCATCAGCATCTCTTGTCCAGTCCGCAGTCCAATCATAAATATTTCTGCCCAAGGGGCTGACGCCGCTTTGATCAAGCATGAGCTGGAATTCGGGATCATAGACGAGAACCAGCAGCCGGGTTACCGCATAAAACATATTCGCGTTTTGGTTGCTGGCATCCACAAGCACGGCGGTTTGGAAGCAGCTGTTGGCATTGACGATATCCTGCTGGGCAAGATAGGCTCTCCCCTGGTCAACCAGGGCATTGGCTGGGTCCTCGTCGGCCGGCGCTCTACCGGTTGCCACGACAAGCATGCCGATCAGGACAAGGGTAACGAGAGAGACCCAACCGGACAGTGTAATACCTTTTCGCTTTTCACTTCTCATGTTTCTTTCCTCTTCATTTCTGCTGGTGCTGCAGGTTCAAGCGGTCTCAGATAAAGATCCGTCCCGAAACGTGTTCCCTGTTGCTGCCGCCCATCATTGATAAATGTATAAAATTGCCGGGTTTGCAGGACCCCTTTTTCCATGAGCCACTCCAGCCTGTTGGTCTCAAGCATTCTCCCATCAGGAGACACAACACGCACGGCATCCTCGAACACAATACTTTTGCGCTGTGGATCAAAATCTGCGCGCATACTCTGCAGGCTGAGTATGATCCGCCCTTGGTCATGCAGGCGCAGTACAATGCTGTTCTTCATTTCCAGGCCCTTGACGGTAAATGGAGAAATACCGCAGGATAAAGCCAGTTTCCAGCCGAGAAAATCCTGCCAGTCACCATCATCAGCTGCTGACCGCCCGGTATCAGTCTCTCCTGATGTCCGGTCCGCTACTCCAACCTGTTGCCGCTGATCCACCGGAGAGAGAACCGTGCCTGGCGTACCGTTCTTCCCGCTCAACGGCGGCGACAAAAATTCCCCGCGCAGAATCCTGCCGGTAACCGGAGGATAAATATCAATAATCATCCCCTCGCAGCTGAGAACCTTACAGAAACCAAGACGGAGAAAACCTTTCTTTTTACCGGTAATCCGGACTGTTTCTATCTGCACCGATGCCCGTTTTCCTCCGGCAGTGCATTCTTCGGCGGCAATCCCCTCAGCAACCAGGCTCTTATCTAATGGGGCAAAAACCTTTGCCGTGCTCTTCCTGTCCGCCAACGGTTGCCAACAGATGATCACGCCAAGGAAGGCCATAGCCAATAAAAGCACTGACAGTAAGGCCGCTTTGCCTGCGCGGCCAAGGCCAGGGAACCTGTTCATCGGAAACCTTTCAGGCAAGGTATCCGGCACGGAATAGAGGATGCCCCTCTTTTTTGATTCGTTACAGCAGGGAGCATATTGTCACCGGCCTTTGCCCCGGTACCCCGCTCGCTCATAATCGAATCAGCACCACACCGGCGATGAGCAGCAGAGCCCCGGCAAGGCGCGGCAAGCTGACCGGCTGCTGGGTAAGCCCAAGCAGACCCAAGTGGTCAAAAGCCAGGGAGGCGAGCATCTGACCGGTGACGATCAATGCCACCACGGTTGCTGCGCCAAGCCTTGGCAGCAGAGCAATGGCCACCACGATATAGATGGCCCCGAAAAAACCGCCGGTCCACAACCACCAGGAGCTTCTGGCCACCGAGGCACCGGACAGCCACGACTCCCGCATGACCAACAGCACGATCAGCATGGTCAACGTACCGCCGAGATAGCTGATGAATGCCGCCCATGATGCTGATTCAAGGCAGGCCCGCAGGTTGGCGTTCAGGGCCTGCTGGACGACAAAGCTCACTCCGGCTCCTATGCCCAGCAGGGCGAACCCCAGCAACTGCAGCAATTCCGGCATGTCCTTTCTCCTTATGGCGAAGTTGTTACTCCGCCATTTATCGCTCTTTTTGCATCGTGGACAAAAAAATGAATTTTCATTCAATATCGCAAATAAACAAAGCCTGCAAGATAAAACACAATGATTTGTTGGGATTATCGCTCAAGAAACCAGCCTGCTGGATATGGGGGAGCCGCCCGGCCATTTGCCGGAAAATCCCTTGACAGCATCCACCATTTATCATTAATTAGAACCATATCGCGGGGGTGGCCGTTGGGCCTGAGATTATACCCTTTGAACCTGATCCGGATCGTACCGGCGGAGGGAGCATTTTCATAAAAATGATAGACCAACGTCATTTCAGTGCAGAAATGGCGTTTTTTCTTTTTCAGGCCCCCTGTCGCCACCTCTCAAACCGAAACGTTTACGGAGGTATACATGTTAAACGAAGTACAGATCTCAAAAGCCATTATCGAAACCTACTGCCGGAAACTCACGGCAAACCTTGAGCTGGATGTGGCCATTGTCGGCGGCGGTCCCTCCGGTCTGGTGGCCGGCTGTTATCTTGCCCGCGCCGGGCACAAGGTTGCCCTGTTTGAGAAGAAACTCTCCATAGGCGGCGGCGTCTGGGCCGGCGGCATGATGTTTAATGAAGTGGTTGTGCAGGAGGCGGGCAAAGCCCTGCTTGATGAATTCCATATCCCGGCCCGGACCTTTACCGACGGCTATTACACCGTGGATGCGGTTTATCTCGCCAGCAGCCTGACCCAGCGGGCCATGGATGCAGGTCTGACGATCTTTAATCTGGTGGCCATGGAGGATGTGGTCATCAAGGATGACCGAGTGGGTGGGCTGGTGCTCAACTGGGGTGCTGTTGCCACCTTGGACTGGCCGGTTGACCCCCTGGTGATCCACAGCAAATTTGTCATTGACTCCACCGGTCATCCGGCCAACGTCGCCGAGGTGCTGGTGCGCAAGATGGGGGTGAAACTCGATACCCAAACCGGCGGCATTGTCGGCGAGAAATCGATGAATGCGGAAAAAGGCGAGATGCAGACGGTGGAGAACACCCGGGAGGTTTACCCCGGCCTGTTTGTCAGCGGCATGGCCGCCAACACGGTCTGCGGCGGCTATCGCATGGGGCCGGTCTTCGGCGGCATGCTGCTGTCCGGCCAGAAGGCGGCAACGGAGATCCTCAAAAAGCTCTAAGCCTCGTCCAGCGTCCTCCTGACCACCATGGCAAAATCGTTTCTGAGAACAGGCTTGGTGATATAGGCCTTGATCCCCAGCGATTTTGCCTTTTCCTCACTGATCTGCTCACTGAAACCGGTGCACAGCACAATGGGCATGTCCGGCCTGAGGCCAAAAATTTTCACCGCCAGTTCCGCGCCGGTCATATCGGGCATGGTCATATCGGTGATGACCAGGTCATAGTCCTGGGGATGACTGCTGAAGGCCTGCCAGGCATCGATACTGCCGGTTAGAGCGGTCACCTTGTAACCGAGACCCTCAAGTATCTGCCGTGAAAGGCTGATGATTTCCTCTTCATCATCCACCACCAGAATCCGCTCATGGCCCCTGGGTATGGCTCCCTCGTTTTCCGTTTCCGTTGCGCAGGTCTCCATGGCCACGCAGGGCAGATAGACATGAAAGGTGGTTCCCTTGCCCAACTCGCTGAAGACCGAGATATGCCCGTGGTGGCTCTGCACGATGCCATGAACCACGGCCAGCCCCATGCCCGTTCCCTCTCCCTTGTCCTTGGTGGTGAAGTAGGGCTCAAATATCCTGTTTTTGATTTCCGGACGGATGCCGGGGCCGGTGTCACTCACATCAAGCCTGACATACCTTCCCGGGGTCAGATGCAGACCGGCAAGATAATCATCGACCCGGACCTCCACTTCGCCCAATCCGACAGTCAGCACACCGCCGGTATCCCGCATGGCCTGATAGGCATTGGTGCACAGATTCATCATGATCTGGTGAATCTGGGTGGGATCGGCCATTATCGTGCCGCAATGAGGGTTAATGTCCTGCCTGATTTCAATAGTGGTGGGGATGGTGGAGCGGAGCAGCTTCAAGGCCTCCTTGACAAAAATATGAATTTTTAGCGGCTTGTATTCCTGGGGCGCCTGGCGGCTGAAGGCAAGAATCTGCTGGACCAGGTCCCTGGCCCGCATGCCGGCCCTGATCACCTGCTGCTGGAAGATCCATATCTCACTGTCTTTGGTCAGTCGCTGTTTCACCAGTTCGGCGTAACCGATGATGGCTGACAAAATATTGTTGAAATCATGGGCAATACCGCCGGCCAGGGTACCGATTGATTCCATCTTCTGGGCCTGCTGCAGCTGTTCCCCAAGCCGCATCCGCTCCTCCTCCGCAACCTTGCTCTCCGTGATGTCGAGCCAGATGCCGACAATTTCCTTGGGATCACCGTTGCCGTCTCTGACCAGGATGGCATTGTCCTCAAACCAACGGTAGGCTCCGTCGGCATGCAGCCAGCGATATTCCACCATGACTACTTTCTCGGCAATGATGCTGTCGAAAACCTTGAGTACCTGGGAACGGTCTTCCGGATGCAGCCGTGCTTCCCAGAAGTCCGGATCATTGATAAAGGGCTCGGCGGTGAAACCGGATATCTTTTCAATCTGGCCGCTTACCCAGACCCCGCCATAGGTGTCGGCCGGCCGGGCGATATAAAAGGCCATTGGCAGGGAGCGGAGAATGAGAGAATGGCGCGCTTCGACTTTGTGCAGTTCCTCATAGGCCTTGCGGCGATCCTCGATTTCTGCCTGCAGCCGCTGATTTGACTCGGTGAGATCCTTGGTCTTGGCAGCCACGATATTTTGCAGCTCCTGCTGGTGTTGCCTGAGGCATTCCTCCGCTTTGCGGCGGGTATTCACTTCCCGGGCAAGCCGTCTGTTCCAGTAGAGGAAGGCGGCAAAGAGCACAATAACCCCGGCCAGCACCTTGAATAACAGGGAATAATCCACCTTCCGCTCATTATAGGTGAGCAGAACCCATTTCCGGTAAAGGCCGGCCTTGTCCTCCTCACTGACGGCATCCAGGGCCTTCTGCAGAATGGACACGAACTCAGGCCAGTCACTGCGCACCGCAAGCGACATCTCGTTTTTGTAGGGCGTTTCCCCGCCTACCTTGATGTTGGCAAAACCCTGCTGGGTAATATAGTAGCTGACCGTGAGCAGATTGCCGGCCAGGGCGGTCACCTGGGAATTATCAAGCATTTTCAGCCCGTCACTGACGGTTTTCACCGGTACGATGTCAAGCTCGGGATGATTTGCTCTGAGCAGGTCATGAATGGCGTAACTTTCCACCACTGCGACCTTTTGGCCGGCAAGGTCATCGAGCTTGCCGGCATAACTCATGTCCTTACGGGTAAAGATGACAATGGGAAAGGAGAGATACGGCCTGGTGAAATTCACAAAGGCCTTTCTCGCCGGGGTGAGGGTCAGGCAGGAAAACATGTCAAGTTCCCGGTTCTTCACCTGGGAGACCAGTTCCTGCCAGGTCTTGCCCTTCTCAATCTCAAAGCTGATGCCGAGCAGGTCGGAAAGCCGTTGCAGATAATCAATGGCAAATCCCTGATACTCCCCATGCTCATCGACAAACTCAATGGGCGCCCAAGCCGGATCACTTGCCACTTTGATCACCGGATGCGCCTTGAGCCAGGCAAATTCCTCTGCGGTGAAGGCGGGCAGATGCTCCATCTGAAAAATCCTGCCCTGCTGCAGATCAATGTCCAGCCATTTCCTCTGGATCTGCCGCCGCTCGGCATCGGTGATGGAGGCAATGGCCTTGTTGAAAATGGAGAGCAGTTCCGGCCCGTCGTTGCGCAGGCCGATACGGGAATGGCCGATATGATCATCCGTCTGGATATAGGCAAATTTCAGGTTCTGCAGAAAGTTCTCGGCAATATGATAGTAGAGCACCGTGGCGTCATCAAATACCCCATCGACCTTCTGCTCAATGAGAAGGTTAAAGGCCTCGTTCAGCGTATCCACCTGGACGGCTTCAACCCGGGGGTATTTCTGCACCAGGATAGCCAGTTTGGCGCTTGATTTCTTGACCGCGATTTTATGGCCGCCGAAATCAGCCAGGCTGCGGATGACCTGTTCTCCCTGCCGGGTGACCAGGGCCAGGGGGTAGATGACACAGGCATCAGTGAAGTTGAGAAAGGGCCTCCTCTCCTCCAGCATTTCGGCGTTGACGATACCGTCGACCTGATGCCCCATGGCCTTTTGTAAAGCCTCGGGCCAGGTGGAGCCGGCAAATTGGATGGTAATGCCCAGTTTCTCTGCCAGCAGCCGAATGAAATCGATGTTGATACCATCGATCACTCCGGCACTGTTGCGGAAATTCTTGGGAGGATAACCTTCATCCACCGCCAGGGTGATGACCGGATGGGAGGCAAGCCACTGCTGCTCGGCAGGGGTGAGCATCACCCTGCCGCGATACTCCCTGCCTTTATCAGCGGCAACTGGTGCCTGGGTTGCCCTGTCCGGAGGTGGACTGTTTTCTGCCCCCATGTCATGCTGGACCGCCTGATCGGCGGACGGATTTCCAGCCTGTGCCGTTGCTGCCATGGGAAAAAAAGAGAATGGCGCAACAAGCTGCATCCAGAGAATAAGGAGCAGCAACTGCAGGGTGCTGCCGCACGGTGCTTTTTCAGTTGAAGTCATTCAATCAATGTTATCGGTAGGTAGAAAATAAAACGTGTCATACCGGCCAGAACCGGCAAAGGCGTCGGATCGGCCGCAGTTATATAGTGGGGGAAAAAATTACGAAATGTCAAGAAATGGCGCGATAAAATTGATGACTTCGTAAAAACTGAAAAGTTACCACAGAGAGCATAGAGCCCACAGAGCTAACTGATTATAATAAAAACGTTCTCTGTGATCTCTGTGTGCTCCGTGGTGAAAAAAGACTTTTTACCCACAAGGGGCATAAATACGAGACCATCAACTTTTGGCAGAAAAAATGAGAGGCTTATGCCGGACGCAGACCAGCATTGTCGTTCGCGATGCGGCGCAACAGCATGGCCTGCCACTTGCCTTCACGGGCGCTTTTCTCCAGTTGCCAGCCACTCTCCTGCAAGCGGGGCAGCACGCCTTGCGCCTGCTGACCCTGCAGACCGGAGACAATGAGCAAGCCGCCGACCCTGCTGAGACGACCAAGATCTGCCAGCAGGCAATAGAGGACCGACAGGGTGAGGTTGGCCATAATGAGATCAAAGGGTCCGGCAATGTCCTGCACAGGCGTGTTGAGAATGGTGATGCAGTCACAGAGGTTGTTCTGCTCCACATTGCGCCGGGCCACGGCCAGCGAATCAGAACAGATGTCCACCCCCACCGTACGCCGGACGCCGAGCCGGGCACTGATCAGGGACAATACCCCGGAGCCGCAGCCCACATCAAGCACCTCGGCAGTCGACATCTGATCTGCTGCCGCTTCAAGCAGCGACACGGCCAGCCTGGTGCTCGGGTGACTGCCGGAGCCAAAGGCCTTGCCGCCATCAAAAAAGATTTCATGGGGCCGGCATTCTTTTTCGGCCTGGCTGACAAGGGTGAAAGAGCCGATGGTAACGGGCGCGGCAGCAAGAGAAGCTGTCGATCCGCTGACCAGTCTGGTCTCCACCAGTTCCGCCTGGTCGGATCCCCCCCTGCTGTTTAGCGACTCCAGTTTTTCCTGGACGGCAGTGAGGCAGACATCAAACTTTACGCCGCTATGGGCCAGCATACCGAGTTGCCAGGTTCCGGACTTGTCATAACAGCTGATCTCGCCCATTTCCTGCAGCTCACTGCACAGGAACCGGGCGCACCGACCGTCCTCTGTCTCGATGAGAACCAGCAGCCTGGCATCATCACCTGCATCCACACACTCACTGAGTTTCATCGACCATCACCAGCTGTTCCTCAAAGACCGGGGAGGTGTGGCGGAAAACCACCTTGCGGAAGAAATCAATGGTATCCATGCGGCGGTTGAGCATTCTCACCTGCTCCCTGACCATGCCGGTCATGGGAATACGGGTGATGGCCATCTTGTATTCGATATTGGAGACATACCGGCTGTCAAGGTACCAGGCATAGATCAGTCCCATCAGCATGCCCGGCGGGGTGAACCCTTCCGAGCCGCTGATCAGCCGGGTGTAGAGCAGCTCATTGTCTGCAGCCTGGTTCATGCGTACCATGCGCAGAAAACGGGCCAGCTCGCCGGTGGAAAAATAGCAGCGCCGCGTCTCTTCCGGTTCCAGGGTGAGCCGATACACCTTGCCCAGCAACAGGCCATCCTGCTCCACCGGCAGCACTTCCTTGCCGGCCGCATAGTTGCCCAGCAGCGCCTGACCCAGGGCAACGAGCACGGCACACTCGAACACCGATCGATCAGGGAGGATATCCTCCCTGACCTTTATCAGGCAGTCAACCGGATCATAATAGGAAAAGACACTGTCCCACCGCATGCTGCGCTGCCACTGCTCTTTTTTCACCAGCAGCAGGCCTTTGACATGATCAAGATGCTCAAGGAGGATATCGGTATGCCGCCAGAAGATATCCTCCAGCTGATTTCTGATCTTTCGGTCAATCTCCCAGGTCTGCAGACGGCGGACAAAAAGATTTCTGCGCCGGTCAAGGGTCAGATGGTCTCTTCGGCAGGAATGTTTGATCCGGTAGGCTGCCGGCAGATTGGCCTTGACCTCCCGGGGGATGCTATCCCGTACCGCCCAGATGATTTTGATCGCCTTGGCCAGGGAGGCCGGATCATGCCGCACCTTTCGTTCTTTGAGCTCCGCTTCCGAAAAGATCCGCGCCTCCACCGGAGCAAACCCCATCTGCCAGACCTTGCCCCGGTCCAGATAGATGGGCACCTTATCCTCCACCGCATAGCTCTGCAGGATATTGCCGGGAATGTCCTGCAGACCGACCAGCATCACCTGCTCAAAAAGATCGGCCACCCCGCCGGGGATATTGCGGTGATAGGCGTTGATCAAATCGGAAACATAGAAGCGGCGGCGCGGATCCTCCAGCACCAGATCGGTTTCCCCTTTCTGGATCCACAGGTTGGCCACCAGAATCTTCAGGGCATGTTCATTTTCCCGCACCGCCTGAACCAGTCCCGGAACCTGCAGAATGGGGATAATGCTGGTGTAGAGACTGCCCGGGGCAAACACGATGATGTCAGCCCCGCTGATGGCGTCCATCACCTCGGGCGGCACAACCGGCTCATCAACAAACTCGACAAAAACCCGGTCGATTGCGGTATTACGCCTGGCCGTGGAGGTCTTGTTTTCCCCGCTGACCACCACCCCGTTACTGTACAGCACCCGAAGATGGGCCGGTGTGGTGGTACAGGGCAGCACGCCTCCCTCCCGGGCGCCGATCAATTTTGCCAGCCGGTTAATGCCGGCCAGCAAATCCGCAGGCGATACGGTGATTGCATTGTCGATGCCCTGGTAAATCGCCGCGGCAAGCAGCAGATTTCCCAGGCAGTGCGGCCTCTCCAGCAGCTGCAATAAACGCAGATCGCTAAACAGGGAATCCAGCAGGGCAAAAAGTTCACCGGCCATTTTGATGGGCAAACCGGAAAGCGACAGACAGTCGGTCAGCAGATCATTGACCGATGCCGGACGTTTGTCGAAACGGACATTAAAAAGACTGTGCAGGATCTCCGCGGTCTGGCGGGACTCTTCACCGGTCAGCCGGTAAGTTTCGCTCAGTATCTTGTAGCTGATGGAAGAAAGCAGCACATGACGGATATCCCCCAAGGCAATGATAGGCAGATCCTTCAGCAGTTCGCCGGTGGAGCCGCCGTCATCGGTGACGCAGACAATGGAGGTGGTATGGGGAAAGAGCCTTTTCATGCCCTGGAACGGGTCAGCCGGCCAATCGGTCTGACGGCTGTCACCGCCGATAACCGTGGACAGGCCGCTGCCCCCGCCGAGCACCACCACCCGGAGCTTGGACGTATCAACATTGCACAGGCTGGCCGCCATATCTTCCAGGGAGGCGGTGATATGGGGAGGAGCCGGGGGCGGACCCACCAGCACCAGCTCAATGAGCTTTTCCACCAGATTGCGGCGTTGAACAAGATCCAGAGGAAAAATTCTGTTCTTTTCCAGCTGTTTTACACGTATCGATACAGGATCGTCCACTAATTGAACCATAGTTGCAACAGGGTAAGCTGATATCAAAGGCACTGAGGGACTGCAGATGAATCTGAGCCCTCAGCGCGCCGCAGGACAAAAGTTAACGCAAGAATCGGTGCACAGGACATGTCCACCGCAGGGGATGTTACAGGCCGGTGGCTGCCATCTGCTTGCGCACGGCAACCTCGGATTCGGCCAGGGCCTTCTTTTCATCGTCGGTCAGGGCAAATTCCACAATCCTTTCCACCCCGCCGGAGCCCAGAACAACCGGTACGCCGAGAAAACAGCCGGAGACACCGAACTCCCCTTCCACATAGGCGGCGCAGGGCAGCACCCGCTTGCTGTCGGTCAAAATGGCCTCGGCCATTTCCACGGCAGCCAGACCCGGCGTATAAAAGGCGGAGCCGGTTTTCAGATGATTGACGATCTCGGCGCCGCCATGCTGGGTGCGTGTGACAATGGCGGCCAACTGATCTTCGTCCAGCAGATCGGTGACCGGGATGCCGGCCACATTGGCCAGCCGCACCAGGGGCAGCATGTTATCGCCGTGGATGCCCATGACCATGGCATTGACATCCCGGGGGGCAACCCCCAGGGCCTCGGCCAGGAAGGTGCGGTAACGGGCCGAATCCAGCACGCCTGCCATGCCCACCACCCTGTTTTTAGGAAATCCCGATACCTTGAAGGCGGTATAGACCATGGCGTCGATGGGGTTGGTCACCACGATGAGCACGGCGTTGGGAGAATGCTTGGCCGCGTTCTCCGCGCATGATTTGACGATGGCCACGTTCTTGGCCAGCAGATCATCGCGGGACATGCCCGGCTTGCGGGCAAGACCTGCGGTAATGATGACCACATCGGAACCGGCGGAATCGGCATAATCATTGCTGCCGGTGATGCGGCCGGAAAAGCCGTCAACCGGCCCGGCCTGCAGCAGATCAAGGGCCTTGCCCTGGGGCACGCCCTCCACCACATCAAGCAGCACAATATCACCGAGCCTGCGGCTGGCAGCCCAATGGGCCGCCGTGGCCCCTACATTTCCCGCACCTATAATCGTTACTTTATTACGCATTATCATTTCCTTTTTAGTTAATCGTTTCAACGTTTAAACGTTTCAGCATGATAGCGTTCCAACGTTTCAACGTTCCAGCGTTTAAGCGTTTGAGCGCTCAAACGTTTTTCAACATCTCCTCCACCCGAGCCAGATCCTTGGGCGTATCCACCTCAATGGAATCATGCTCGGTCAGCACCACCTTGATCCGGTAACCGTATTCCAGAGCCCTGAGCTGCTCAAGCTTTTCAAAACGCTCCCACTCCCCTTCCGGCAGACTGACAAAGGTGAGCAGAAAGCCCTTGCGGTAGGCATAGAAGCCCAGGTGTTTATAATAGGTCGGTGGTGGCGGATGCTCAGGGTCCCGCTGGTAGGGGATGGATGCCCGGGAAAAATAGAGCGCCATGCCATGGCGGTCAAAAACCGTTTTGACATGATTGGGGTCATCGATCTCCTCCTTGCGGATGATCTGATAGATCAGGGTGGCCATGGGCAGGGCCGGATCATCGAGCAGGGGCCGTGCCACCTGCTCCACCACCTCCACCGGAAAAAGCGGCTGATCCCCCTGGATGTTCACCACCACATCCTGCTCCGGCACATCCATAAGGGACGCTGCCTCCGCCAGCCTGTCGGTGCCCGAGGCATGATCAGGGCGGGTCATGACAACCTCGCCGCCAAAACTGCGGATACAGTCGGCAATGCGCTCATCATCGGTGGCCACCGCCACCCGGGAAAGGATAGGCGCCTCCATGGCACGCTCATAGACATGCTGAATCATCGGCTTGCCCTTAATTTTCGCTAAAGGTTTTCCCTCAAACCGATTAGAGTAATAGCGGGCCGGGATAATGGCCACCACTTTGGGTTCCAGCTTATGTTGTAAGTCCATAATAATATATTAAATTCACATTCGTTTAATCTGTATTGACGGCGTAACCATTTCACCCGTCAGTGCAAACAGCCAAAGCCCCAATGCCTGAGACAACCGCAAAAATCGCCCTGGTCTGTGAGGATGACCAACATAAAGACCAGGCGGAAAAGCTGGCAGCCCAACTGACAATCCCGGTCCTGGGGGATATGGGGGCCTGCGATTTTCTGCTGGCCGTGACCGGCGACAGACTGGAGCTGAGGCAGACAGACGCCCATGCCCCTGGTCCGGTTTTTGTCGATTTCACCAGTGGCGCCCTGCGCTACAGAAGACAATTCGGCGGCGGCAGGAAAGAGGCCCTGGCACGGGCGGTGGGGCTCAAGGCCAACCGCTGCCCCTCGGTGCTTGACGCCACCGCCGGACTCGGCCGGGACAGCTTCATCCTGGCAAGCCTCGGCTGCCGGGTGCTGCTGGTGGAACGTTCAGCCATTATCGCCGCCCTGCTGGAAGACGGTCTGGCGCGGGCAGCCCGGGACCCGGAACTGGCAGCCATTGTTGCCCGCATGCGGATCATCCATGCCGACTGCCTGACCCTGAACCACCTTGCCCCGGCTCCGGATGTCATCTATCTGGACCCCATGTACCCGCACCGCAGCAAAAGCGCCCTGGT
The DNA here is from genome assembly GCA_018816555.1 of Pseudomonadota bacterium. Classification (GTDB taxonomy): domain Bacteria; phylum Desulfobacterota; class Desulfobulbia; order Desulfobulbales; family SURF-16; genus SURF-16. The sequence goes on along the minus strand of JAHIVT010000112.1, from coordinate 20,484 downwards.
CAAAAAGGAGATGCGCCTGGTCCGCGCCCTGGTGGGCGACGATAGCGACGCCTGCCTGCTGCTTGACTGGGCGCTCAGCCATCAGGGGGTAAGAGTGGTGGTCAAACGCCCCCAAGGGGCGCCCACCCTGGACGACAGAAAACCTGCCTTTGTCATCAACGGCAAAAACAGCCGGTTTGACATCTACCTGGGGTGAAAACCGTTTAAGCGATCCAACGTTTAAACGCTTAAACGTTAGAACGTTAGAACGCTGGAACGCTTAAACGTTGGAACATTCCCTCAAATCTGTGCCGCCTTGTCCAAGGCGGCAACCATCTGGGCCAGCCGCTGCTCTGAGAGTTTCACCGGAACCTGGTACACCAGCAAGCGGTCCATCAGGGCGGCGGAGACAGGCAGGGCGTCCTTGTCATAGACCACCCGGCGCTTGCCGTCAGGACCGGCAAAGGGCCAGCCTGATTTGGCCAGAGTGGAGCCGGCCAGCAGATGCTCCCATTTGGGATAAAAATGCCAGGTATTGGCACCAAAGGCAATGGCGCCCGCGCCGTTTGCGGCAAGCACGGCGTTCACCGCCTTGGCCTTGGCACCGTCAGGCAGGAAAAAGCCGATAAAGGTCGCGGAATCACCCTGTTCATCGAGAATGGTGCGGAAGGTCACGCCCTTTATTTTGGCGATGGCCGCCTTCAATGCCGCCTTGTTCTTCTTCTGGCTGCTGATCATGTCATCCAGTTTGGCCAGCTGGGCGATGCCGATGGCGCCCTGCAGTTCCATCATACGGAAGTTAAAGCCGATGAAATTGCGGCCCTCGCCTCCCCGGGTGCCCGGGTTCGGCACATGGTCATGGCCGTGATCATGGTATTCGGACATGTCGCGCCACAGCTTCTCGTCATCGGTGATGATCATGCCGCCTTCCCCGGTGGTCATGGTCTTCACCGCGTCAAAGGAAAAGGTGCCGCAGGCCCCGAATGTCCCCAGCCGTTTGCCGTCAAGCGAGCCGCCTGCTGCCTGGGCAGTGTCTTCCAGCACCGGGATGTTGTGTCTGTCGGCAATGGCCTTGATCTCTCTGATGCGGGCCTGTGCTCCCAGCATGTGCACCGGGACAATGCATTTGGTCCGACTGGTGATCTTTTTCTCCAGATCATTGGGGTCCATGTTCAGTGTTTCGTCCACTTCGGCAAAGACCGGCACCGCGCCCACGTCAAAAATCGCCTCCCAGGTGGCGACAAAGGTGAAACACTGGGTGATCACCTCGTCTCCCGGCCCAACGCCCAAAGCGGTCAGGGCAACCTTCAGGGCCGAGGTACCCGAGGTGACGGCCTGGGCATGCTTCACCCCGCAGTAGCGGGCAAAATTTTCTTCAAAGGTGCGGACCTTGTAAACCCCGCGCCGCTGCTCGGGAAACTCATAGCGAAAGAGGACGCCGGTATCCAGCACCTCCAGAATCTCTTTTTTCTCTTCCTCTCCAAAAACCTCAAAACCTGGCATGCTTTTCTCCTATTGGCCTTACTGGTCTTATTGGTCCGACTGGTATTACTTGTCGGTTAGTCTTATTGGTCTGGTTAGTCTTACTAGTCTTGCTGGTCCGAAGAGTCACAATGGATTTCGGGTCGCGCTTCGCTTGCCCGTAATGACGGCTCGGGTCGCATATTCAGCTAACTGATCTATCTTCCTGCGGTAGGAGCGGGCCTTGCCCGCGACCTTTGTCATGGCGAAAGCCGTTATCGCGGGCAAGGCCCGCTCCTACCCCCGAAACTTTCAAAAGCGGAAACACCGTGTTATTATTGTTCCCGCTTTTGATCAGTTAGACAAGCAGACCAGTTGGACCTGTAAGACAAGTTTTTTACCAGCCCTTATGGGCAATCTCATAGACCCGGATCACATCCTCCAGGCTGGGCTTGCGGGGATTGTTCTCCACCGGCCGGGTGACGGTCAGGGCGATGCGGGCCATTTCCGGAATCTGGTCGGCCGGGATGCCGAGTTCGTCGAGGCTCCGGGGAATCTCCACATCGCCGTTAAGATCATACACCGCCTCAACCGCTACCTGGCCCGCCTCGCGCAGGGGCAGATCATCGACATCATAGCCCATGACAGCGGCAACGCGGGCGAATTTTTCCGGATTGCCGATGATGTTGTAATCAACCACAAAGGGCAGCAACACCGCGTTGGCCAGGCCATGGGGGATATTGAACATGCCGCCCAGAGGGTAGGCCATGGCATGGACCAGTCCCACGCCGGCGGTGGCCAGGGCCTTGCCGCCCAGCAGACTGCCCATGAGCATGGCGGTGCGGGCCTCAAGATTTCCGCCGTTGGCATAGGCCATGGCCAGATTGCCGCTGATCAGCGAAATGGCCTCCAGGGCGTACATATCGGAGATGGTATGAGACTGGGTGGAGACAAAGGCCTCCAGGGCATGGGTGAAGGCGTCGATACCCGGGGCAGCGGTCACCTGCCTGGGCAGGGTAAGGGTAAGAGCAGGGTCCAGCACGGCAATATCCGGATAAAGAGGATCGCCGTTCATGCCGCCTTTGCTTTTGGTTTTCTCGTTGATGAAAACAGCGGTAAAGGTTACTTCCGCCCCGGTACCGGCGGTGGTGGGCACCATGATCTTGGGTACACCGGGTTTCTTGATCTTGCCAAGCCCCAGATAATCTTCCGCCTTGCCGCCGTTGGTGAGCAGGATGCTGACGGCCTTGGCCACATCCATGGCTGATCCGCCGCCCACACCGATGACACAGTCACACCCTGTTTTGGCGGCCAGGGCTGTCCCCTCATCCGCCAGCTTCAGGCCCGGCTCCGGATCAACATGATCAAAAATCTCATATTTCACACCACTGGTGTCAAGCGGCCCGGTTATGCTGCCAAGCAGGCCCACGCCTTTGAGATTCGGGTCAACAACGAGTAATACCTTTTTGCCGCCCAGATCCTGGACGGCCTGGGCCAGATCATTAATAGCGCCAACGCCAAACCGGATCTGGGTGGGTTGGGTGACGGTGAATTTTCGCGCTGTCATACTTGGTTCCTTTTCTCAAGAGAAAAATAAATCTTTGCTTCCTCAGCCACTTTAAGGTTACATTGCAGATTAAACCTTAAGCTTTTCATACTACCGTAGCCCAAAGAGAGATGGCAACTAAAATAATGGAATATTCCCTGTCTAAATCGGAAAAAAAACGGCGCGCCAAGAACCTCGAAGAACTGGCCACGGAACTGGTGGACCTCTCCCCCCAGGAGATCAAGAAACTGCCCTGCGAGGACTTCCTCAAAAACGAAATCTTAACAGCCCGGGATCTCAAGGCCGGAGCCAGAAAGAGACAGATAAAGTACCTTACCAAGAATCTGCGTGAAATGGACCCCGGCCCGCTGTTTGATTTTCTCACCGAGAAAAAGGGCTCGCACCTGCAGCAGAGAAAGGAATTTCACGAACTGGAAAATCTGCGGGACAACATTATCAATGACGCCATTGCCGCGTCCCGGGATGCCATGGCGGTGCAGGAGGAGCTTGACCGCCAGTGGCACAGTCCAGCCCTGGAGTCCGCCGCCGAACTCTTTCCCGACCTCGACCTGGACGCGATCCGCGTTTCCGCCTGGCGCTACACCCGCAGCCGCAAGGCGGCGCTCAGCAAAGAGATCTTCCGCCTGCTGAAGGCCGCGGCAGAAAGGCAACGCTGGCAAACACAATAGATGATCATGTTATTTTTGAACAGGCACTAAGGAGATCATTAATATGGATTACCGCACCGGCTCCGTGGCCAGGGTCTTTTCCATCCGCTTTGACGATGGTGACGACTTTCTCGGCTGCCTTACGGAACTGATCAAAAAGGAAAACATCCGCAACGGCTGGTTCCATGTCATCGGCGGATTGCGGGAAGCCGACGTGGTCACCGGCCCCAGAGAACCGGTCATGCCGCCGGAACCGGTCTGGCAGGAGGTGAGGAACGCCCGGGAGACCCTGGGCAGCGGCAGCATCTATTGGGATGAAAAGGACGAACCGCGGATCCACCTGCATGCCGCCCTGGGGCACCATGGCGAGACCATCACCGGCTGCCTGCGCAAGGGGAGCAAGACCTATCTGCTGCTCGAAGTCATTCTCTTCGAGATTGCCGGCTTCGAGGCAAGCCGCCCCTGGTCAGAGGAAAAAGGCTTCAACATTGTCACCTTCTGCTGAGAGCGGCCCTTGAAACCGGATATCACCGATGCCATTGCCTATGAGATCAAAAGGGATATTGCTGATCGCTATTTCGGGTTCCGCAAGCTCATCGAGCAGGACAAGCTCGATCTGGAAAAAGAGATCAGAATCCATTCCTTCATCCTGGAGAAACGGATCAGTTTCGACCTGATACGCCTCTATATTATCTTAAAGGACGAAGAGCTCATTGATTCTTTTCTTTCCCTGACAGGCATTGACAAGAAGCAGTTCTTTGATCCCCATTTCACCCAGTCCACCACCATCAGAAACAGGGTTTTCGAAGGTATAAAAGTCCACGGACTGACCAGATCCGGCAGGTTTCACAATCTGGCCAAAGACTGTTATGAACGCCTTGAACTGCATAGCGAACAGTACCGACAGAAATTTGCCGAGCTGAAAGAGGCCAACGAAAACATTGCCGAGGAGATCGATGTCTTCTACCAGCAGAATGACCTGGGCAGCATTATGGGCTTTCTCCGTTCCCTGGGCAGCAGCCACAAGATGGGGGACTTAGAGGGCGGCATGGAGATCGGCATGTCCCAGAGTCTGGAAAAAAAGATGACCATTGCCCCACCGCTGCCCATTGAAAACTATCTGCCGGTCATCAAGCCCATGCCGCCTCTCGCCCATATTGTCAAGGATCTGAACAAACTCCTCGATCGCGCCTACAAGCTGCACGACGAGGAGAGCCTGAATTTTCTCACCAGCAAAAAAAAGACTACGGAACGCTAGCTCGAACAACCTTTTCCCTGGATATTATTGCCGCCCATGTTCACCTATCAGAAAACAAACAGATTTTTTGCCCAGATTTCCCGGGGCCTTGAACAGTACGGGGCCGAAGAACTGGCAGGCCTTGGCTGCCAAGATGTTAAACCGATGTTCATGGGCATTTATTTTGATGCCGACCCGGCCACTCTCTACCGGGCCAACTACATGTCCCGTCTCTGCACGCGAATCCTGGCCCCGCTGCTGACCTTCGACTGCCACAGCACCAAGTATCTCTACAAAACGGCAAGAAAGATCGACTGGCACGTGCTGCTTTCCGAAAAAAACACCTTTGCCATCAACGCCTCGGTCACGGGCAGCAGCATCAAGCATTCCCAGTATGCCGCCCTCTGCCTGAAAGACGCCATTGTCGACCATTTCCGGGACCGCTCAGGCATCCGGCCGGATGTTGACACGGAAAACCCGGACCTCTGGTTTCATCTGCGCATTGAACGCAACCGGGCCATCATCAGCCTGGACACCTCCGGCGGCTCCCTGCACCGCAGGGGATACCGGCAGATGGGCGTGGAGGCGCCCATGCAGGAAACCGTGGCTGCCGCCATCATCCGCTTGAGCAACTGGGACGGCGTCACTCCCCTTCTTGATCCCATGTGCGGTTCGGGCACCATCCTCACCGAGGCGCTGATGCACTGCTGCCAAATCCCCGCCGCCTATCTGCGTAAAAAATTCGGGTTCGAGATGATGCCGGAATACGACAAAGGCATATGGGACAAAGTGAGGGCAGAAGCAAACAGCTTCATAAAGCGGCTGCCCGGCGGTCTGCTGACCGGCAGCGACGCCTCGCCTGAGGCGGTCAAGGCTGCCCTGCACAACTGCCGCATGCTGCCTCACGGCGACAAAATCATTATCAAGAACAAAAGATACCAGGAGAGTTCTCCGACCAGGGAGGCAATCATCATCACCAACCCGCCCTACGGCATCCGCTTAAAACAAAACGAGGGAGCCGAGCGATTCATGCGGGAGCTGGGAGATTTTCTGAAAAAACAGAAGCACTGCACCGCGGCCTACCTCTATCTCGGCAGACCGGAGTTGGTGAAAGAACTCGCCCTCCGTCCCGCCTGGCAAAAACCTCTCCTGACCGGGGGCCTTGAGGGGGTACTGGTCAAATTCGACATCGCCTGAAAAATCCTTGCACTTTTTGTTTTGACTTCTTTTTTCTTTTCCCCAATAATTTAGAGGCCGTTACGAAATTTCCATTATATTTCCATCGGTTTCGTTACGGCCACTTATGTCGACCAACAGTAACAGGCTGTTATAGTTATCGTTTTTCGTAACGGTTTAAATCGTTATTCCCAATACAGCAAACTCAATCACTACGATTTCCCATGGACAGATTAGGCCAGAGTCTCAAAACAAACGTCAAAATCATGAAGACCCGGGTCACCAGGTATGCGGTGTACGGGGTGATCATCGCCTTTGGCGCCATTGTCACCGCCACCCTGCTCAACAGCTATCTGCAGTTCGGTGAAATAACCCCCATCGGCATCCTGCAGGTGCAGAAAACCAACCCCACACTGTGGATACTCGATGCCATGCCGTTCATCTTCGCCTTCTGGGGCCAGTATGTCAGCTCCATCATGGCCTATGAGGCAGGCACCATGGTCCTCGACCAGACCAATGAACTGCGGACCCAAACCGCGGCCCTGGAATACCAGGCCATGCATGATGCAACCCATGACCAACTCACCGACCTGCCCAACAGAGTTCTGCTGCGGGACCGGCTGGAGCAGGCCATTCACGTTGCCCTGCGGGAAGATAAAAAACTGGCCCTGTTCATCCTGGACCTGGACCGTTTCAAGGAGGTCAATGACACCCTGGGACATTACAGCGGCGACCGGTTGCTGAAACATGTGGCCATGCGTCTCAGGGGGGTTATGCGCGGTTCGGACACCCTGTCGCGGCTCGGCGGTGATGAGTTCGCCATTCTGCTGCCAATGATCAAGGAGAGCAGTGATGTGCACATCGTGCTCAAGAAAATCCAGACCGCTTTTCTCTCCCCTTTCATGCTCGAATCCCTCAAACTTGAAGTGCAGGCCAGCATCGGCATAGCCGTCTTTCCTGACCACGGCAGGGATGTGGACACCATCATGCAGCGGGCAGATGTGGCGATGTACGCCGCCAAACAGAACCAGCAGGGATCGACCATCTACTCAACCGGTCTCGACAAACACAGCCCCCATCGCCTGACCCTGATGGGTGAACTGCGCCAGGCCATTGACAACGACGAGCTGCTGCTGCACTTTCAGCCGAAAATCAACATCAATTCCAACATCGTCAGCGGGGTCGAGGCCCTGGTGCGGTGGCAGCATCCCCAGCACGGCTTCATGCCGCCGGACGAGTTCATTCCCCTGGCGGAACGCACAGGCCTGATCAAACCGCTTTCCATCTGGGTGCTGAAACACGCCATCGAGCAGGCGGTCAAGTGGCACGACGCGCATCTGAAACTGGGCATTGCCATCAACCTCAGCCCCTCCACCCTGCTGGATACGGAACTGCCGGACGTCATCACCGGCACCCTGGCTTCCTGCAGTCTGCCCCCCCATTACATTACCTTTGAGATCACCGAGGGCTCCATTATCAAAGATCCGGAAAGGGCACTGGAGATCCTGACCCGGCTCGATAAGATGGGTATCCGTATCTCCATCGACGATTTCGGCACAGGCTATTCCTCCCTGGCCTATCTCAAGAGAATGCCGGCCAGCGAAGTAAAAATAGACAAATCCTTTGTGCTGGACATGCTGGTCGATGAAAACGACGCGGCAATCGTGCAGGCAACCATTGATCTGGCCCACAACCTGGGCATGAAGGTGGTGGCCGAAGGGGTGGAAAACAAAGAGACGGCCGAGCGCCTGAAGGAGCTTGGCTGCGATATCCTGCAGGGCTATTATTTCAGCAAACCCCTGGCGGCAGACAACTTCCTGGCCTGGCTCAGCGCCCATTCCCCCAACTGAACCTCAGCCAGTGAGGCTGCGGCACCCTTTGCGCCAGAAAAACCCCACGGAGAGTACGCCAAGCAGCAGGGAGCCCATAAACCAGGCAAGCAGGGCGATCCGCTGCGCCAGGTGAATCTCCCGCCCACTCATCCAGTGCCGCATGAAATGATACATGGGGGAAGCACCGCCGGCGATGATGAGAAAGACCACGGTCATGGCCGTGAAAAGAAAGAGCAGAGCCCCCATGCCCCCCAGGGCGGCGGCCCGGTTTTCCGCCTTGAAATCGGCGTAGAGCGCCCCGAAACCGACCGCCATGCCCACCACGGTCCAGCAGATGACAAGACTTGCCGTCACGGAAAACCACCACATGGGCCCGGAAATCTTAAGCAGTGCGTCCGAGGTGACCACCAGCAGCAGGGAGAGCAGGGTGAATGGTGCCAGATAAAAAAGAAACTTGTAGAGAAGAAAGCGGCCCACGGAAAGCGGCGAGGACTGAATCAGCCAGAAGGCTGCTGTTTCAGCCCCCACTGCCGGAAAGACAAAGCGGCCGGCTAATGATGTGATGATAAAACCCGTCATCCCCACATTCAGAAAGGAAATAAGGTTTGTCACATACTCGGTCTGCAGGGGGGAACGTTCCACCGGCAAGGCCTTGAAGCTGTAGAGATAGACCACCACCAGGGCGGCGATCATAAAGAGCTGGGACCACTCGGCGGAATCCCGCAGAAAGGTCTTCGACTCCTTTTTGAAGATCCATTGCGCCGTGCCGGGATGGTATCTGCCTGTGCGGGTGAAGGGCCGGAAGCCGCCGAATGACTCCTGGGATTTGGTATAGCCGACAAGAAAGAAACGCTGCATGGCCCATTCCCCGATAAAAAAGAGAGAAGGCGCCCCGACCACGAGCAGGGCAAGCAGCAGCCAGTCTATTTCCCGGTCCATCAGGTAGAGCGACAGCAGATTGGCCGACCAGGCCGCCGGCACATAGGGACCGGCCGGCTGGGAGATGGAGGAGAGATATTCGACAAAATGGACGTATTTGTCCGGATTGACCAGATCCTCCGGCCGCAGCAGGCGAAAGATGATGTAAATAAAAATTCCGAAGCAGAGCGACAGGTAAAAAATGATATCCTTGGTCTGCCGCGCCGGAAAAAAGCGGACCAATACCACGGTGAGAGACATGCCGATTCCCGAGGCAATGAGCGCGGTGGCGACCACGCAGACGATCAGCAGCGGCCAGTAAAATACCCCGGCCTGAAAAACCTTGCCGTAGGCCCCGAACACAGGCAGGGAGAAAACGGCCATCATCCATGAGGTATAAAAGGTGGTGGTCAGATAACGCATGAAATAGATTTCCCCAGGAGTCACGGGCGCGGCAAAAATGATCTCGTTGTCCTGGGAAAGAAAGAGGGTGGAAACAGAGGACACCATGCAGGAAAAGATGAGCATGGCGAACATGACGATCCAGGCCATCTGAAAGATTTTCAGACTGAGGATCACGCCGAGTTCACTCTGGCGGTGGAAATAGCCTACTACTTTCAGCGAGACAAGATAAAGGACCAGACAGATCAGCAGACCGAAGAGCCCGACTGCCAGGCTTTTCATTGGCACCGTGCCGGCCGGAAAAAAGCGGTTGCGCATGGTGCGCAGAAAGGGGGTCAGAAGCCTCAGCCGCATGTTAGCCGTTATCCCCCTTCAGGGCGGAGATGATGGCGGTCAGTTCATCCGCTCCGGTCAACTCCAGGAAGATCTCCTCCAGGTCGGAGTTATCCAGCTGCGCCTCCCGCCGCAGACTCTCCAGCGTGCCAAGCGAACGCAGTTCGCCGTGCACAATGATGCCGATGCGGTCGCAGAGTTCCTCGGCGATTTCCAGCGAATGGGTGGAAAGAAAAATGCTGTTGCCCTTGCGGGCATGATTCTTGAGCAGCTCCTTGACGATTCTGGCGCTTTTCGGGTCAAGACCCACCATGGGCTCATCCACAATGATCAGCGGGCAGTCCAGCATGAAGGCGGCGGTCATGATGATCTTCTGCTTCATGCCGTGGGAATAGCACTCAATCAGATGATGCTGCCAGTCCAATAGGTCAAAAAGCTGCAGATACTGCTCGATGCTGCCGAACTGTTCCCGGGACAGACTGTACAGGCTGGCGACAAACTGAAGAAACTCATAGCCGGTCAGCTTCTCGTACAGATAGGGCCTGTCCGGGATATAGGCCGTGAGTTTCTTGCAGGCTGTGGGATCAGTCGCCATCTGGTGATCACAGATGGTAATGGCCCCGCCGTCAGGCTTGAGCAGTCCGGCCAGCATTTTAATGGTGGTTGTTTTCCCCGCGCCATTGGGGCCGAGAAACCCGAAAATCTCACCCCGCCCGACTGAAAAGCTCACCTCATCCACCGCCGTGTAACTGCCGAAGCGCTTGGTCAGCCCGGCAACGTCCAGGGCGCTGGTCTCATCGTCTCTCTTCATGATTTTTTTTACCGGTTCTCACTTGACCGGGAGGATCTGCAGGTTGCCGAGCAGGGCTCCGATCTTCACCTGCTCCCTGGTTTCACCGACAACAAAGCGGATATGACTGAGATCGGCGGGCAGCTGATCCGTGGTGGTATCAAGGCTCAGCCACTCATCGCCCACACACACCTCATTCCAGGCATGATAATAAAAGGCGCCCGCGTGGAATGTCACGCCTGAGGCAATACGCGTCGGTATGCCCGCACTGCGCGCCAGGGCGGCAAAGAGCACGGCGTGTTCGTTACAGTCACCCATGCCGCGCTCCAGGGTTGCCACCGCATCCGGGATGCCGATCACCGGTCTTTTTTCCAGATTCTCATATACCCAGCGGGCGATGGCCTTTACCCGGTCCAACGGGTTGACCATGTTTCCGGTTATCTTGCCGGCCAGGGCTTTGATCTTGGCATGATCCGACTGAATATAGGGCGTTGCCGCCAGCTCCTCTTTCCTGCCCTGGCAGATCATGGCATCATCAACAGTCATTTTCTCCCGGCGGATGGTCAGGATTCCATTGTGCCACTGCTGCCTACCGCCGTCCAAATCAAAGCCGGTTGCCTCGGGCAGCTCAAGCCTGAAAGAAATCTCCTGACGCTGGTCCAGGTGTGACAGGTCCCCATGAAAAGGCACGGCCACGCTCTGCAGAATGTCCTGCCCCTTGCTGGTTATATCCCTGGCCTGAAACTCCGGCTCACTGAGGAAAACAAAACCTGCCGGCGACTCCTCCTTGATCACCTTGCCGTTGTCATCGAGCCAGCTGTTGATTCTGATGCCGGAAAAATCCTCCTCAAAATGGTGCAGCAGATAAATACGATCCTTGATCAGGGTTTTGACCAGCCCCCTGTACTCGATCACCGTGTCTTTGCCGCTCAAGGTAAGCGGATCGAAATAGGCGATCTTGACCTTGTCGCCGGCATGCAGCCCCTGCCTGAGCAGATAACCGCGCTGGTTAAGAGACAGAAACGGCGGCGAGTTCAATGTCACCGAGTCGCTGATTTTTTCCTTGCCGGTCACCAGGGTGAAGTCAACCCTTTTGCCGGTCACCTTGCCGCCGGCCTTCATTGTATAAAATGGTGAGGACATGGAAAAGGTAAAATCCTGCAGGAGGAAATCAGTGGACAACCTGGCCTCCGCCTGCAACTGTACCGGATAATTTTTCTGGAGAACAAGCAGATTAAGCACAGCGTCCTGGGTAAGGTGGACAAGTCCGTCATCGCCCCGGCGCAAGTCGTTTTTCACATACCCGATGCGCTCATTCTTGAAGTAAACCCCGAGAAAACTCTCCTGGCCGGCCTTTTCAAGCACCGCATTTTCATGGAGATCAAGCCGCTTGACAAAGTAATCACGCTGGAGAAGGGCGACAAAAAGTGCTGCCCAGACCAGTATGACCATAATTTTCCCGGCCGTAACAAGTCGCTTGCGAAACATGCTGGTCAAATACCAAATAAGAAATCAGGGAGTGATGGTGGGCAATTACTAATCAGGTAAGGCAGGAACGGCAAAGCAGATATGATTATCCCAACCATCTTTTTGTATTATCTTGTTTTTTTCATTGACAACCAACTTTTAATCAATCCATTATAAATTAATAATCAAGACAGGTTATCTCTGAAACGATGAAGCTATAGAAACTGGGCAAACAGGGAGGAAAGACGATGGCAGCGAAAACAACTAATGCAACTTCCAAGACCACCGGCACCAAGGCCAAAGCAAAAAGGAAAACGATCCAGTCTACCGAGTTTTCCATTATAGCTCCGGAAGCCAAGGAGGTCTTTATTGCCGGAAATTTCAATGACTGGAACGCATCCGAACATGCGATGCGTAAATTCAAAGACGGGAAATACACCAAAATGCTGAAGCTGAAACCGGGCAGATACGAATACCAGTTTATTGTTGACGGCCAATGGTGGACTGACCCGGCCAACCCCGACCGTCAGCCGAATTCCTTTGGTTCGGAAAACTCCGTGATCGAGATTGGCGACAACGTGGTCAGTTAATCCGGATACCCGAAGAAATACCTTTCACAGAGCGCACAGTGCCAATTAACCGCTCTGCGTGCTCTGTGAAATCATTTTCCACTTCTACTTGCCTGAACCATCCGCCGCGCAAGAGATCTTAAGAACCTTGCCGCCCACCTTTACGGCGTCACCGACTTTGGCAGCAATCTTTTCCACCTTGCCGGCCACGGCAGCCATGACAGGTGTCTGCATTTTCATGGCCTCCAGCACAACCAGTTTGTCGCCCACCGCAACCTCCTGTCCGACTTCAACACTGACCTCACAGACATTGGCGCCAAAGGGTGCCCTGATATCACCTATTTTGGCGAGCTCCTGAATTTCCTGCTTGGACAGGGTCACTTCCTGGGCAGCACCCTCCACCTTCGCCTCGGCGGCCATAATGAAAACCCGCTGGTGATGGTCCACATTGAAATAGATGCTGGTCGAACCATCCTCATGTTTGTGCAGGGGACCAACCTCGAGGACATGCTCTTTGCCGTCATGGTCGGTGAACTCCAGGGCCTCGCCCAGGGTAAACCCGCCGCGCTTGAAGAACAAGGCAGGGGGCAGCACATAAACCTTGCCGAATTTTTCCTCAAACTTGAAGAAATCAACCGCATCATTGGGATGCTGGAGATAGGTTACCAGCTGCTGCGTAGTCGGCTCATAGCCGAGACGGTCCTGCAGAATCGACCGCTCCTTGTCAATGTCCATATCCTCGATCTGCATAACGCCGCCCTGCTCCGCGACAATCTTCCGCCAATCCGGCCCGAAGGCCTTCTCGTAAATCCAGTCTTCCGGACGGTAGAAGGGGAAAGGCCCGTATTTGCCGAGCAGCAGATTTTTCAGATCCCCGGAGCAGTTGCCGTACCTCTCACCGCTCTGAACATTGCTCACCGCGGTGGTCCAGAGAATCTGGGAACCGGGGGTTACACTCCACCAGTTGCCCAGTTCCCGCTGCACCTTGGGAAGCTCCTCATGGAGGATCTCGGACATCTTATTGAGAAAGCCGCCCTTGACCGCCTGCTCGAAGCTGCTGCCCATGGCCCCGCCGGGCAGTTTATGAATCTGCACCGTGGGCAGGAAGCCTTTGAACTGGGACTCGAAATATTCGTAATGCTGGCGCTGATCGCGCAGCACCTCGGAAGTTTCGATCACCGCCGCCTCATCAACACCGACAGCCGTATGACCATAGTCCTTCAGGGTCTGAATGACGCTCAGAATCGGCGGCGGCCCGAAGTAGCCGGTAAAGGCATGATCAGCGGCATCCACGATGTTGGCGCCGTTCACCACCGCCGCAGTGATCCGGCCGATATCATCGCCGTCGGTATTGTGGCCATGGTAATGAATAACCAGATCCGAATATTTGTCCCTGATGGCCTTCACCAGCTCGCCGATCCGTTTCGGTGTGCCGAGTCCGCCATGGTTCTTGATGCAGAGGGAGATCTCCTCGCCGGTCACCTCGATGATCTCGCCCACCTTCTTCACGTAATATTCGTCCGTGTGCTCCGGCCCGGTGGAAAAACAGATGCTGGGCTCCAACAGCTTGCCCGACATCTGCACCTCCTCGAAAACCGCCTGCATGTTCGGCACGTGATTCATGAAGTCAAACACGCGCCACACATCCACGTACTTGGCAAACTCCCGCACAACCAGCCGGATGACATTCTGGGGATAGGGCCGGTAGCCGAAGAGATTGACTCCCCGGCAGAGTGTCTGAAACATGGTATTGGGCATCTTTTCCCGCAGCAGTTTCAGCTTCAGGAACGGATCTACCTGTTTGCGCAGAATATCCACATGCACCGAGGCGCCGCCGGTGATTTCCAGGGAAAAATAATTGGCCCGCTCACGGGCGTCGGCGGCCAGCAGATCCGTATGGAGCAGTATCCGGTTCTTGAAGTCGGACTGGGACAGGTCGCGGGCGGTGTTGGTGATGAAATAGCCCTCCGCCTCGCGTACTCTTTTTAAAACTTCACTGCTATGCATACCTTGAACAATTCGGTCCATGGTGACTCCTTTCTATATAATGGCACAGGGGCCGTAACGAAATGGTCGGAAAGTAATGTTTATTCCCCAACGCCCCTAAATAGCGTATTTGTTTTCCTTTTTGAAATGAATCTCGGCAATCAGTCTGGCCAGCTTGTTCACCTCGCTGGGATCATCCTTGTAATCGAAGAGATGAGGATGGGTTTCCAGAAATGAGGTGTCAAAATCCCCCTTCTGGAAATCAGGATCATTGACCAGATTCAAATAAAAGGGGATGGTGGTTTTGGGGCCGACGATCGTATAGTTGCGCAGACAGCGCCGCATCCTGTCCACCGTCTCGTTCCAGGTAAAGCCGAACACGGTCAGTTTCACCAAAAGTGAATCATAGACCTCGGGGATGGTAAAACCCTGGTAGACAAAACCGTCCAGCCGCACGCCGTAGCCGCCGGGCGAGCGATAAACGGAAACGGTCTTCCCCCCTTCCGGCATGAAGTTGTTCTGCGGGTCCTCGGCATTAATCCGCATTTCAATGGCATGACCGCGCAACCTTATATCATCCTGGGTGAAGGAGAGCGGCCTGCCCAGGGCCAGCTTGATCTGGGTTCTGACAATATCAATGCCGCTTACCATTTCAGTGACGGTATGCTCAACCTGCACCCTGGTGTTGATCTCCATGAAATAGAACTTGTTGTCCTTATCCACCAGGAACTCAACCGTGCCGGCATTAAAGTAGTTTGACGCCTTTGCCGCCTGTACCGCGGTGGCACAGATATCATCAAGCAGCTTCTTGTCCGGGATCATGGACGGAGCGATTTCCACCAGCTTCTGGTTGCGGCGCTGAATGGAACAGTCCCGGGTCCCCAGATGGAGGGTATTACCGAAATTGTCCGCCATGATCTGCACTTCGACATGCCTGGGTTTGATTACCACCTTTTCCAGGTAAATATTGTCGTTGTTAAAGGCGGCCTTGGCCTCGGATCTGGCCGTGGGCAGCTGCTCCTTGAGCTGGGCATCGTTTTCAATGAGCCTGATCCCTCTGCCGCCACCGCCGGCTGTGGCCTTCAGCATGACCGGATAACCATACTTTGCCGCGAATTCCAGTGCCTCCTGCAGGCCGGCCTCGCCGTGGGAGAGATTCTCCGTGCCGGGAACCATGGCAATGCCGGCCTGGGCCATGATATTTCTGGCCGTCACCTTATCCCCCAATTTACTGATTACCTCATGGGGAGGACCGACAAATATGATGCCGGCCTCTTCGCAGGCCTTGGCAAAATCAGGATTTTCAGCCAGGAAACCATAGCCGGGATGGATGGCGTCAACCCCGTGATCTTTGGCGGCCTTGATGATTTTAGGGATACTCAGGTAATCACGCCGGGGGCCGTCGCCTATCCAGATGGCCTCATCCGCCACCCGGATATGGAGTGCCGCATTATCCGGCGTTTCATATATGGCCACTGCAGTATGCCCAAGCTCCTGAATCGCGCGAATGATCCGCAGGGCGATTTCACCCCGATTTGCTACCATTATCTTCTTTTTCAAAAGATCACCTCATATCATTTCTGTTGCTTGTCAGACAAACATTTCTCTATCTTAAGTTTCAAGAAACCGGCAGTCGCTGCACATAGTTATCCCCTGATATTCGTAGATCTGACCTCTGAAAATGAGCGTGTATCGAGTTTCTCAGGGGAGAAGGAGGTTAGCAAGGACAGCCCGGGGCTGAAAAATCAGCCGAAAAAAAATTTAACAGAGAATGTTACATTAGGCAAGCAGAAACCGAAATTCAGGCAAACAGGGGGATAGGCTATTGTGATTACCATTAATCTTCAGCCAGATTAGGGTTAAAAGTTTGCTGTCCGAATTGTTCGATATGTTAACGGTTTACGGTTTACAGTTGGCAGTTGAAGGAAATTATCTTGTCAGATTTTGATATTGGTAGATCGTAAACTGTAAACTGTAAACCGCCAACCGTAAACTCTTTGCGATTGCAGCAAGAGCACTATTGGGAACATGGCTCAACGTCAATGGTAATCAATGGAAGGATACCTGTTACCTATCCTGCCAACCGTTTCATGAGAAAGCGAACTTCCGCCTAAAGAAAGGCACCGTTGCCCACTGTCCGCGATCCTTTTCCAGGAAAACGGACCGATTTTCCGGAAAAAATTGAAGCCGGCTTACGGATTTCCAACCATTGGTGAGGGTAATTTGTTTTATTTATCATGTTGTTACTACTTTTTCGGGGAATTTCCACTCATCCGTCAGCCAGGCTGTAACACGGCGTAAATCTTGCTTATTTGTTCACTTTGATCTTTTTTTAACTGTAAGACCTAAGGTCGAGAGACAGATTTAATTTTTCTTCCAGACTGAGGGGGCTGAATTTTTTTCGCTGTTTTGGCGAAAATCATTCTGTCCCCGGCTTTGACAAAGGAAAAATAAAATCAGTCCCCTCTGCAACTCGCTCTATTAGTGACCGGCAATAGTTTGCGGTTTTTTGTCATATCTGCACGTTTACATGAAAGTCCTTTCCGCAGGGTAATGCTTCCTGCAGTAGGAGCGGGCCATGCCCGCGATAACGAAGTTTTTTCAATACCAAAGGTCGCGG
This sequence comes from Pseudomonadota bacterium, assembly GCA_018816555.1. Classification (GTDB taxonomy): domain Bacteria; phylum Desulfobacterota; class Desulfobulbia; order Desulfobulbales; family SURF-16; genus SURF-16. Next base: position 3,500 of record JAHIVT010000112.1, on the reverse strand, counting down.
GCATGGCCCGCTCCTACCCGAACTTTCATGCATTGTTGTTCCCGCTTTCGGACAAAGCCAAACCCATTGCAAGGTGGGGACGGAAAGCCACGGGGCTTTCAGAGCCAGCCGGGTCGCCATGATGGTTACTCGGTTTTTTGCGTTTTACAGGCTGCGTTACGAACTTGATGATATTCCTGGAATAATCCTCTCCGCAGCCTGCGTTTTCTATGTCATTTATACTATACGTTGTGATATTTTTTTTGCCCTGCCGGGAACAAAAACTCGGGCATAAAAATGTCTTTTTTCCTTCAAGAAACCTCCTGTCCGTTGGTCAAATGTGAAAATAAAAAAGGGAGAGAAAAATGAGAAGACTGTTGTCATTTACGGGAATTATCGTCTTTTCCGTCATGATCAGCTGCAAGCTGGTTTTGGCGGTTCCGCAAAACATTAATTTCCAGGGCAAATTGACCGACAGCGCGGAATTGCCGTTAAACGGCACCTTCAATATGCAGTTCTTTCTCTGTGATGCCGTAACCGGCGGCACCTGCTTTTGGAACGAAACCCAGGCCGTTACAATGACAAACGGCATTTACGATGTCCAGTTGGGCAAGGATGTGGCCTTTCCGTCCGGCCTGTTTGCCACAGAGCTTTTTCTTGAAGTGCGAATCTATAATGTAAACACAACCACATGGGAGGTATTTGACCCCAGACAAAAGCTCACCTCAACCCCTTACGCCATGGTGGCGGAGGATGCCCAAACCCTGTCTGGCTTTGCGGCGACTGATTTCGCCGAGGCGGGGCACGACCATGACACCACCTATGTCAATGAGGGCCAGCCGTTATCAATAACCGGCGCCATGCTGGTTGACGGCGCGGCCCTGGCGGAAATTCTTGATGATGACGGTTCGGGCTCAGGCCTTGACGCCGACCTCCTTGACGGGCTGCATGCCGGCTCTTTCCTGCAGCCAGCCAGTGACTTCGGCCGTTCCGGGGTTGCCGCCAATCTCTATGAAGGAACCTCAACGCTTACTTCCCGATACGTCAACGAGGGCCAGGCTTCCTCCATCTCCTCGGGCATGCTGATCGACGGCGCCACCCTGGCCGAGATCCTGGATGACGACGGCGCGGGATCAAAACTTGATGCCGACCGCCTTGACGGCAATGACTCAAGCGCCTTTGCCCTCACCTCCCACTGGCATTCCTTTCTAAACGCCTCGGATGGCGCCCCAACCAATGCCCTCTCTGTGGACGCTGACGGCGACGTGGGCATCGGCACCACCACCCCGGGCTATCCGCTGACGGTTATGGGAGCAAACAGATCCGCCGCCGCCTGGCTTGAAAACGACGGCAACTACGCCGGCACCACCTATGGTTTATTCATCAATTCACTTGATAACACCGCCGGCGGCAGCAACCACCGTTACGGCATCCGCTCCGAGGTTCATAATGATTATACGGCCTACGGCGCCTCTCTGGCATCCTATGGCTCGGGCCCTGCAACTTCATTCGGGCTTTACAGCTACGGCGCAAACACCTATTCCGACGCCAGCATCGGCGGCCCGGCCTATGGCGGCTTTCTGCTCGGCGTCTCATCCCTGGGAACGGCCTATGGCACCTATTCCAGGTCCTACGCCAGCAGCTCGGACAGCACCAACACGGTCTACGGCTCGTATAGCGACGCCTTTCATTACGGCACAGCCGGCCCGGTTTACGGCTCCTATTCACAGGTTACCGGCAGCAACACCGGTGACGCCTACGGCTACTACGCATCTTCCGTAAAAAGCAGCGGGGACACAGGAGGTGATGCCTTTGGCGGCTATTATATCGCCGATAACCACCGGAGTGGAGGCTACTCCTACGGTCTCTACAGCGAGGCCATCGGCACCAATGGCCGGCGTTATGGACTCTACAACAAGGTCATCACCTCCGGGACAAACTCCTATACCAATTACGGAGTCTATTCCCAGGTGCAAAATACCAACGGCACGGCGATCGGCTATTACGCCGAAATCGGCACCGACAGTACCACGAGTGCCTATGGCGGTTATGTTGACATTGACACAACCGGCGCGGCAACAGGGACTCTTTATGGTTACAGGGCGTTTGTCGATCATTCCGGTAATGAAGGGTATGCCTATGGTGTTTATACTGATGTCGCTGCCAGCAACAGCGGAACCGCCTATGGCGGCGTTTTTTCTGCAACAAGCTATACAGGTGATACCTGCTACCTCTTTGGCATCTATGCTTATGTCGACAACGACACCACCGGCACAAAATATGCCAGCTATTTCTACAAATCCGGCGGCGGCAACTATGCCGGCTATTTCTCCGGCAATGTTTATATCGGCGGCACAATGTCGGCCGTCAGCAAATCCTTTGTCCAGCCCCACCGGGATGACCCCACTAAAGAGATTGTTTATGTGTCCATGGAAAGCCCGGAAAATGTCATCTTTCTCCGGGGTAATTCCGAACTCGTCGACGGCGAGGCGATTATCGACCTGCCGGAGGCCTGGCAGCAGGCGGCGGCGGAAGACAGCCTGACTGTGACGGTGACCCCGGAGCAGGGCTGGGCCCCGCTCTATGTGGCTGAAAAATCCGTGGACCAAGTCATCATCCGTTCAGCCGAAACTCGATACGGAGATGTGGTCTTCTCCTATCACATCAGCGCCCTGCGCCAGGGATTTGAGGGACATGAGTCCATCCAGGAAAACACACACTTCACGGCGGATAATGTCAGCGCCTGGGAGTTTGAAAACCGCTACAGCGATGATACCCCGTCAAACAGGGCCATCAGGGGAATGCTTAAGGAGAACGGCCTCATGACCGCCGAAGGCAAACTCAACAAAGGTATGGCTGCCAAACTCGGGTGGCAGGTTATTGATGATGAAGAAGATCCAAGATACCGCAAAGAACACGGCTTGCCTGATCGTGAAGAGCAAATGAGACAGGATTAATAAAAGGAGGGAAATATGAAAAAGAAAAGAAGGAGGCGACAGGGCGTTTTCCAGATGCTGCTGGCAGGAGGACTGCTTTATCCTGCGTTGCTGCTTGCCGCCGGTTCCAGTACATCATTCAATCTTGACACCTCGGTGATCTCCGGAGGAGGAGGAGGCATGACATCCGGCAGTTTTTCCAGCAACGCCACCATCGGACAACCCACACCGATAATGGATCAGGATGATATCCCCGTGCCACCGGGATCAACCAACTTTGCCAACTACCCAGGCTACTGGTATACCATGGATGGCGAGGCAGGCTGTGCGGGTGTCGCCGCTTTTGCGTCGTGCTATGGCTTAAGCAGCGTGGATCCCGGTTATAACAGGGGCTGTGATTTTGACAAGGATAATGACATCGACGGCACTGACCTGGCGGTATTGATGCTGAGCCTCTAATAATGAAAAACTCCGCCCTGCATGAGGGATAGAGCCAGGGCAGACAACATATTGGGAGAGAAAAATGAATAAGAAGGTCACCCTTTCGCTTATCTTTATATCGCTTTGCTGTTTCTTCATGCCCCT
>JAHIVT010000111.1 GCA_018816555.1 Pseudomonadota bacterium | reverse complement strand
GCTTATAAAAGGTGAAAATCGCTATCTTATTGATATGTCAAGAAAAATTTTAATTTGGGTAAAAAATTTAAAAAAGTTTACGAAACCAATTTTAAACAACTAAGCTATTACTGCATTTCCGGGCACTCTGGGAATTGCTGTTGCTGCAGTTTGGTCTAAAATTACAGAATCCGGCAAATCTGAAAAAACACAAGAAATTGTAAGGTCTTTTTTGTCGCCGGATTTGCACGCATCATCTTTGTCTGGAGTATTGTCATTCAGAAAAATATCCAAGGCATCCATTATTGACGATTTGCCAGCATCATTTTTGCCGACCAAAGTAGTCATATCATTTAAGCCGATTGAGATTTCTTCTTGATAACAACGAAAATTTTTAATCCTGACCTCAATAAGCTTCACTTGGAACGCTCCTTGATGTATATGGCTGGAACCCTAACAAGTTATTGTCAAGTTTTCTTGATATCTACTCCAACCTAACATTATTGACAACAAAATATGAGGGATTCTATGCAGTTCTAGCTTGATATCTTAACAATTCAGCATGATAAGTAGAAACTTGGTAACATCACCGTTGAGATCCATCGGCAATATCAACCACTTAAGCAAAACCGTAAATTGAGATGCTTCCTGATTCTTGAGGTCGCAGCACAATATACGTACCCAAAAAATCCCGTATTTTGTTTCAAATTTGGGGGTGTATAGAACAGAGATTTGGCTCTCTTTATGATTAAACCTTTAGCTAACGAGGAATTCCTTTCTGCTTCCCATTAATTCACCAAGGTCCGTGATCCAAATGGCCCCTGTTGACACGACTGTTGGGTCTACCCCTTGTTGGGTGACGTTTCCTCATGAGTGTTTATGTTCTATTGATCAAAACTCCCGGAAAAGGCAAGTTGGCACCAGTCACTTTTTTTGCCCTCTCGCCCCTCGGAATCGACAGCCCACACACGCCAACGCAAAGACGTTCCGCCAGCCTGTCGAAGTTTTATATGTACCTTCGAGCTATATATTGGATTATGCAGCGTCCTCCTGCCCATGCCGGGCTTGATATGCCAAGGAGTGCCAGACTGACTGTGCCATTTATTTGGATACTGCCCACAGCCAAAACAATCCACTTCTACGGTATAGGTTGACGCGCCGTCTACCGGTTGCCAATTCAGTACAAGGTATTCCGTATCCGGAAGCGCCCTAACGACACTACCGCATGCTGGATGCTCCGGCGTAGGTGAGGCCAAAATGCTATATCCTTTTTCGGGTTTCTCTCCATCAACTCCCACTTGGTAAAAAATGGTAATTATGCTGCCTATGGCCGTTATCACTGCGGCGAATCCTGTTAATATGCCTGGCAAAGTTACCCAGAATGATTTCTTGTCGTTCATAGAACGTCTCCCATAAAGAAGCCTTCTGTCGTCAGCTGTGTCAACGCACAACAAGTTATTATCATGTTTCTTGATATCTACTCCTGCCTAACATTCTTGACAACGAAATATAGGGTATTCTACTCATTTCTAACCCGAGATTATTCACCAGCGGATGATGAGCGGAAACTGGATAATATCACCTTTTATATTCCTGAGGTATACGTAATCCCCCGACAAAAGAAAGCTCATCCAGAAAATAGACGGAGTTTTGGCAATGCCAAAGGTGATGGCTTTGTAATAACTCCCGGCACCGAATTTCCATGGCGATAAATCAATAAGTTATCATGCACTGTACGGCTGTCGAGTGGTTGTTACGAGATAGTCAAAGGTCGTGAGTAAGGCCTGCTCCCCGCTAACTTTCCTGCTTTGTTGTTCCCGCGCGGAGATGGCGGTCAGTGGGCAGTGGCGTTCTGTAGCTCCTCACCGGCCGCATCGCTGTTTTCTTGGTCCGGCCGGACGATGAGATGGGCCAGCCGAAGAATGTATTCGCTGATGGGGAGGCCGATGGCATTGGCCGTCTTCAGGTTGAAGTCAAAGTAGTCTTCCGCGAGTTCAATCGGCAGATCTCCCGGTTTTTTGCCCTTCATGATCTGATCGGCCAGCCGGGCGGCCTGTTTGCCGAGTTCAAAGCTGTCAAAGCCATAGTTGAACAGGGCGCCTTTTTCCACCATCTCCCGGCGGGTGACGGAGAGGATTATTTTTTTAGCAAGCGACAGGGCAACAAAATCATCGATTCTGGACTCGATCAACGCGTCACGGGGAAGAAAGATCGAGTCGATGCCTTCCGGGCAGTGGGTGATCAGGGCCTTGATATCTTTATTATTGCGCACCTCCTCGGCAATGATTTTCAGGCCGAGAACGGCGCCCGCGGCACGGACGTTCTGCAGTGACTTCATGGAGCTTTTGTCATTGGGGTTGTATGGCAGCAGGACCGTTCTGATGTAAGGCGCTATTCCAGTGGTCCACTGCAGCCGTTTCCCCTCACTGTCGGCAACCATGACTCCGGTGATATTTTCGCCGGGTTGTTTGATGCTCTGCACCAGTCCGGCAGCAATGGGATCGTTGACCGGGGCGAAGACCACCGGGATGTTGTTTGCCCGGGTGGCACGCTTGGCAGCACAGGCGGCAGGTGTGGTAACGGCGAAGATCAGATCCGGCTGCCCGGCCAGCAGATGGTCCATGGC
>JAHIVT010000110.1 GCA_018816555.1 Pseudomonadota bacterium | reverse complement strand
TAAAACAGACTATTTGGCCAATGGTTATCTTTTTTAAGGCAAATTGCCGGCTTGTGAGCCGATTTTTCCAATCTGAACTCCTCAGCCGGCATAAAAACTCACTTCTTGACGGTCAGCTTTGATCGTCCGGGAGCAGCTGGAATCTGATCCAATTGGTTGAACTTGGATTGAAGTGCAAGCCGTTGCCAATATAGAAAGCGCTGAAATTAGGATGATTTTTCTCATTCGTATACTCCGAACTTGGATGTCTAATGACAGTTAACTAAGAGTTAAGCAGGCGCGGCTTTTTGCGATCTGCTTGAACGCCGTGTTAATGCGTGCTTCTGATTTCTGAAAGTATATCTGTAAACTCTATTCTTTTTCCTTTAAATCCAAGATTATATTCCAACCAATTAATCTTATTGTGCCCCTTATTTGAGAGATGCGATAGGAAATGTATATTGGCTGCCATCACCTTTTCAACATCAGTTCTGTCAAGACGGGTTGGTTGTAAATTCAACTTAAGACGCTGCGTCCTTGGAATTCTCGTGTTTGAAGGCGGGACCTTGTTGAGACGATGCGTACCAGGAACAATTTGTGATTTCTTATGCCTCCGCCCACCCATTTTGGGGTTTATAAATTCAATCTCCCAAATATGATTGTGTGCAATTGAGTTCCTGACATCAAAAATCTCTTTTAAATGCGCGTGCCTTCTATAATGAAGAATTTCTTTTGCATATATTGATATTACGTTGCTTGGTTTTGCTGAAGGTTTTTTTGTTAAGAAAAAATATCGATCACGCTGAACGGCTGACTCTATTAATGCTGCCAGCAAAAGAATAATGCTCGCCGAGTATCCACCTTCATAGTAGTTTGACGAAACTCGATCAGGTTTCTGATATGTCCTGGTAACAAGTTTTGAAAGTAAATCAGCTATTGGTTGGTAAAATTGTGTACCAACGATAGTGATTAGGTCAAATGGATTACGAGATGGCATTTTTTTCCTTTAACAAGTTCAGACAACCTGATCTCGGCAGATTTTACTTTGATACTCGGATTGCGGTTCGAGAAGAGTGCCTGAAGTACTTGAAATGCCTGAAGTACTTGAAGTTTCGGTACTTTCTGATCAGATAACTCCTCTAACTTTAGGCACTTTAAATACTTCAAGTATTTTAGGCATTTCAACTGGTGACAGGCCAGAATCTTGAGTGGTGAATAAATTATGGAAATTACGTCACGACATCAGGAGTTCTGAAGTTAGTATCAAGTCTCTTGATATCTACCCCAACCTAACATTCTTGACAACGAAATATAGGGACAATACAGCCATTTCTAACCTGATATCATGCACAAGGGGATGATAAGCAGAAACTTGATAACATCACCTTTTTAGATCCAGCCGCAATAATAACCGTTCCGGCACGACCGCAACTTGAGACTCCTGAGATACGTAAAATTTAGTTAAATCTGGTGGTAAAATTGTCAGATCAAGATGAACTTTTAAATGCAGACGATAGAAGCGATCAGCGGCTTTAGGGATTTTTTCCCCCGCTGAGCCACCAGAGCGGGGTGATCTTGCGAATTTTTCTGTCGGGAAGATGCTCCCAGAAAATGGAGCGGGGTGAGGCGGAAACTTGTTCAGTGCGGAAAACCTGCTGTTCGGTGACAATGATATCAATGGGCACATCCCAGCAGGCGATGGGCAGGGGCTGTTCCACCATCTGCTCTTCATGGATGCATGTCGCCACCAGGGCGTCACGGCTTATGGCCCCCATTGTCGTCAGGATGGCAACGCTCAGATCAAAAAAACCAAGTCCGTCGCCCAGCCTGTTGCCCTGCCGATCAACCGCCACGGCGTCGGTGACAAGCAGCGAAACAGCGAGACTTTCCACCTCCGGCCGGGTCATCCGCTGCCCGGCCTTGGCAAAACCTTTTAATGTCACGCTATAGGGGAGCTGCTGGAACGGTATGGAATAAGGCTTGAGGAGATAAAATCCGTCTTTGAGGCCGGGGGCCGGTACGATGAGCTCTTTACCGTCCAGCAGACAGTTTATGCGCACCTGCTGCAGGGACGGCACGGGGGAGACAAAGACCTGCCGGGCACTGCGATAAGCGGTATCCCGGCGCAGAAGTTCCGCGGTGCGGCCGCTCAGCCCCTTGGGGCCTGCGGCTACACGCAACGCAAGTTCTTCCCGCAGCGCCTGCTTTGCCAGCTGCACTGCGGAAAGATGGTCGTTGTCTTCGGTCACTACCTGATGATCGCTTATAAGGGCTGTTTTTTGGTTCCGGTCAGAACCTGGAGAGAATTATTGTGAAAAGATACCGGGACAGTTGACAGGGCAAGGGGGCCATCGGCATCGTCTGACTGTGCACCGTTCCTGGCGGCCAGTTGGTGCTCCCTTTTAAAACCATACTCAACAAGGCGGCTGACATCCGTCCACATGGTCTCACTGCCCATGAGCGCCACGATAAGCTCGGAGTTATTCCTGCTGAACTTGCCCACATAGGTCTGCCGGGCCGCCTGGGTATAGCCTGTTTTCCCGCCCACGGCCCCGTCAACCCGCCACAATGCCTTGTTGTGATTGAGGAGGACCTGACCATAACTGGTACGGATCTTGGTTTTACCTATCCTCGCGGCAAACTCCTTGTCTTCCATGGCCTTGTCAAAAACCGTGGCCAGATCACGTACCGTGGACTGTTGCCCTTTTGCGGTCAAACCGGTTGCGGTTTTACACAGCGTATGGGTGGCTCCCAGGGACCGGGCCTTGCTGGTCATCAATTTGGCGAAGCTCGACTCGGAGCCGGCAACTTTTTCCGCCAGGGCGACACTGGCGTCATTGGCCGAGGCCAGCAGCACCGCATTAATCAAATCATTGGCAGCATAGGATTTTTTGGGACTGATGTAAATCTTTGACCGTGGCATGCCGGCAGCCCGTCTGCTGGGTTGCACCATGTCATTGTCCCGCAGTGAATTGATGGCAATGAGGCCGGTGATGATCTTTATCGTGCTGGCCGGTTGGCCGGGGCGATCAGGCTCATGGGCGTAAAGGATCTTTCCGGTGCGGGCATCCATGACAATGGCGCTTCTGGCGGAAAGTTTCTTGCGCAGATCACCGGAATATGCCACTTGACTGGTCCCTGTGTCAGCTTTCTTCTTTGTCGAGGCAGAGGGAACGGCAGCGTTGGGATCTCCGGCAAGCTGGGTACGATGCCCCTCCTTGTCCTTTGCCGGAAGCGACTTGGAGGAGGTTTTTAAGATATTGAAATTTGCTGTATTGTTGGCAAGGACAGGGCAGGTGCCCCAGACAAACAGAAAAAGGATGCCGAAAAAAAGAACCCTGGAACAGTTGGTATTTTTGAGAAAATGAAATAGGGGGCGCATAATTTTTTCTGTATGGGATATTTTTTTACGGATTAAGGTATTATTGATTTTCTTAACTAATGTAGTTTAACTGCTTAACCCATTTATTTCACCATATAAAACAGATATCGGAAAATCAAGATTTTTCTTTAACAAAATATAACCATCTCGTTGTTTCTCTGTTATAAAATGGCATTGCCCCTTACTTACGAAACCGACTATGCGCGAAGACTTGAAGAAAAAATACAATAATTACAGGAAGATAAATGAAAAAAGACATTACAGGTCTGATAACCACGGTTGATTTTTTTGTCTTTTACCAGCTGCTGCTGGACAACCGGACCATCCACCTTAGCTTTGCCGAACAGGAACACGGAGAGGCGGCTGAGCGGATGAGGAACATGTCCTATCAGATCAGTTACCTCCCCGAGCGGCGGATGACGCCCATGGAATTGGTCGCCATGCTTGCCCAACGGAAATCATTTACGGAGTTCAGGCAATCGATTTTTATTCAGGAGGGCACCCCTTTCCAGCAACGGGTATGGGAGCTCATCAGTCAAATTCCTTTCGGCGAAACCAGAACCTATGGTGATCTTGCCCAGGCACTGGGCAACAAGGCGCTGGCCCGGGCAGTGGGTCAAGGCTGCGGCGCCAATCCCATTGCCCTGCTCATTCCCTGTCATCGGGTGGTCGGTCATACGGGTCTGGGAGGATTTGGCGGGGGAATCGATCTGAAAAAGAAACTGCTGGCACTGGAAAAGGAATAAATTCCGCCAACCTGAGCGCAGCAGATTTTACATTGATACCCAAATCGGGGTCCAAGAAGAGTGCCTAAAGTACTTAAAATGCCTAAAATACTTGAAGTTACGGTACTTGCCTGATCAGATAACACCTTTAATTTTATACCAAAGGGGCACAAGGACACTTCAAGTACTTTAAAGTACTTCAAGTATTTCAAGTATTTTAAGTATGTTAGACACTTCAAACCATATCGAGTATGGCCTGACCAATCTGATCAAGGGGCAGCACCCGGTCCACCCCGCCCAGGGCGATGGCCTCCTTGGGCATGCCGAAGACGACACAGCTGGCCTCGTCCTGGGCAATGTTTTTGGCCCCGGCCTCATGCATTTTCAACATCCCCTGGGCCCCGTCTCTGCCCATGCCCGTCAGAATGACGCCGACGGCATTAGCCCCACCATAGGCCGCCACCGAGTTAAAAAGCACGTCCACCGCCGGCCGCTGATGGCAGACCAGCGGTCCGGTCTTGACGTTGACATAATAACGCGCACCGCTGCGCCGCATGACCATGTGATAATTGCCGGGCGCCAGCAGGGCGCGACCGGGCAGCACCACATCGCCGTCCTCCGCCTCTTTAACGCTGATCTGGCAGAGGGTGTCAAGACGCTGGGCAAAGCTGGTGGTAAAATTGGCCGGCATGTGCTGGACAATCATGATCCCCGGGGTGGTGGGCGGCAGGTTGATCAGCACCTGCTTCAGGGCCTCGGTGCCGCCGGTGGAAGAGCCGATGGCGATCACCTTATGGGTTGACTCGGAAAGGGATTTCTTGAAGACCAGAGAGGTTGCCTTGGTCTCCGATTGCATGGCGCGCCGGCGCAGATCATCCATCCGTACCGAGGCGGCCCCGCGGATCTTCTCCGCCAGCTGCTCGCTCATGTCGCCGACGGAATAGGCCTCGCCTGGTTTGCAGATGACATCCACCGCTCCCGCCTCCATGGCCTCCAGGGCCAGCACGCCGCCCTTCTTGGTCAGCGAGCTGACGATGATGACCGGCAGGGGATAGTGTTTCATCAGCTTGCGCAGAAAGGTCAGGCCGTCCATTCTCGGCATCTCGATATCCAGGGTGACCACGTCCGGCTTGAGCTGGACGATTTTATCCCGGGCCACATAGGGGTCGGGGGCCGTGCCCACCACCTCCATATCCGGCTGCCTGGAGAGCTCCTCGGAAAAGACCTTCCGCACCACGGCGGAATCATCGACGACCAGCACGCGAATTTTCTGCATTTTTATCTACTGAAGTTCAAGGTTTTGAGTCGTAAACTTACGACCGGGGGAAACCTCCGGACTAAGGGGACTGAATTTTTTTCGCGGTTTTAGCCGCACAATCATTCTGTCCCCGGCTTTGCGGCTTATATGTTCAACAGCTCCTGCGCCCTATCAAGCTCGGTAAGCAGGTCCGCCATGCATATCTGCAGCATATCCATGGTAATGCCGAATCGCTTGAGGCCATCCCCACGCAACTCCGAGGCAAGACCGTCGTCACCCACGCCGATGCCGATGGAAATAACCAGGCTGTTGCTCAGGGCGACCAGGGCACTCAACGGCGCCCTCTCCAGAGCCGCGGCATCATGATGCTCCCGCACGGCATCAATCAACGGCTGATCAAACTCCCATTTCTCCAGGATCATACCGCCCAGCGCCGCATGGTCGATACCGAGGATCTCCTGCTCCGCCTCGACGAAACTGCAGTTCTCCCGGCCCACCTTATCAACGATCTGCGCAAAGTCATCGGCAACAAAGCTGCTGAGAAACCTTTTGCCGATGTCATGGAGCAGGGCGGCGGTAAAGGCGCTACCCGGATCAACGTCCTTAATATGTTTGACCAGCAGTTTGGCCATGATGCCCGTGGCAACGGAGTGGCGCCACATATCACCCTGCTCCAGGCCATATCCCGCCCCCACTTGGCCCTGATAAAAACGGGCGCTGCTGCTGGCGATGATGATGTCTTTAAGTATATCATGGCCGATAACCACCAGCCCTTCATCCAGCGAATTGACCTTGCGGGGAATGCCGAAGTAGGCCGCATTGCAGATTTTCAGCACATTTGCCGTGATTGCCTGGTCATACTGGATCACCTCGGCCAGCTGATGGGCCGTCACATCAGGATCCTTGAGCACCTGCATCACCCTTTCCGCCACCTTGGGAAAAGGCGGCACATGACGGATCAAAGCCAGTATTTCTTCAACGCGGTTCATAGTTCAAATTCCCCCCTGCCGGAAACCTTTAAATGTACCCTGCCCGTACCAATTTCAAGACTGACTGTCCGATTGACCGATCCGCCAATATCCTCAGCGGCGATGTTGATATGATTTCTGTCAAAGAGCATTCTGAGTATCTGATAATTACGTTTGCCTATACTGAAAAGACCTGTGGGATCAAGAATCTGCGAGCCGCCCACCACCTTGACGATCAGCCGGCTCTTGGCTGCGCCCAGACTGTAGCATTCCTTGAACAGGGCCGGGATCCCGGTATCGGCAAACATAAACGGTTTTTTTTGCGCCCGTTCTTTATCCAGGCGCGAATCAGGCAGCATATAGTGGAGCAGTCCCCCCACCTTCACCGCAGGATCCCAGATCACCACGCCGATACATGAACCGAGCGAATAGGTGATCAGCATCTCCTTGGCGTTGTTGCTGACCTTCATATCCGATATGCCGACAATGACTTTCATAATGGGCTATTTGGCCTTTTGATAAACAGTTGTGGCGGTCTGCTGGAAGCGATGGTTTATGCTCGTCAGACTTTCCGAATGGCCGATGAACAGATAGCCGCCCGGGGAAAGACAGTGATAAAATTTTTCCGCCAGCTCCACCTGGGTTTCCCGGGTAAAATAAATCATGACATTGCGGCAGAATATCACGTCCATCTCCTCCTTCCATGGGAAGCTGTCCATCAGGTTGATGTGCTGGAAGGTTACCAGGCGCCGCAGCTCATCCTTCGCTTTGACATAACCGCTGCACTTGCCCACCCCCTTCTGGAAAAAATTCTTCAGGAATTCGCTGGGCACCTTATCCACCTTGTCGTATGAGTAGATGCCCTTTTGGGCAATGTCCAGCACCTTGGTGGAGATGTCAGTGGCCAGAATGGAGGCCTTAAATGACGGATGGCGGGCCATGAACATGGCAATGACCATGGCCAGGGTATAGGGCTCCTCCCCGGAGGAACAGGCGGCGGACCAGACCTTACATGGGCCTGCCGAGCTTCCCTTGGCGGCAAACTCGGGAAGCACGGTGGCGGCCAGGTAGTCAAAATGAGAATTTTCCCGGAAAAAACTGGTGAAGTTGGTGGAGACGCAATTGATGAGGTGAACCAGTTCATTGCCGGTGGCATCGTGTATGACCCGATCATAATAGTCCTTAAAGGAACCGAGCCGGCATGCCCTGAGTCTTTTCCCCAGACGGGCATTGAGCAGCTCTTTCTTTTCAGGCTTCAGGTGAATTCCGGTCTTGGCAAAAATAAGGGCGCTGAAATTTTCAAAGTCCTTATCCGTCAAACGAAACTGCTGGAATATAGGATGATCCACGGAAACTCCCTGAAATGCCACAGCGTTTTTTGCCCTAAGCAGCGACATTGGCCATGTGGCCAAGACCGGTCTCGCCGATTACCTTGTCAGTATCCAGCAGAATTTTTACGCGCCCTTTGATTTTGGCCATGCCGAGGAAATTATCCGTCTCAACCGCATCTCCGCCAAAGGTGGGAGGAGGTTCTATTTCCGCTTCAACAATATTGAGCACCTCGGAAACCGAATCAACAATCATGCCGACCAGCACCGTCTCGGTTTCCCCCTGCACCTCGACGACGATAATACAGGTGCGTTCAGTATATTCCTTTGCCTCCATATCGAATTTCGAGCGGAGATCAAGCACGGGAATAACGCTTCCACGCAGATTGATGACCCCCTTGATATAACGGGGTGTATGGGGCACAGCCGTGATTTCCATCAGTCCGATGATCTCACGGACCTTGAGGATGCCGATACAGTACTCTTCCTTGCCGAGATCAAAGGTCAGGTACTTGCCGGCCAGGGCCTTTACGTTCTTCTTTACAGATGACTGCGCTCTTTCAACATTAGCCATTCCCATCACCTCATTCCTGAATAGCATTACTGCGATTAAAATGTCCGGGACCCATCTCCTCACTGACACTGATGAGCCCAGCCAGATCAAGGATCAGACCCACCCGGCCATCGCCAAGTATGGTCCCTCCGGCCACACCCTTGATATCCTTCATATAGCCACCGAGGCTCTTGATCACCACCTCCTGTTTGCCGAGCAGCTCATCAACCAGCAGAGCCCGTTGTCTGCCCTCATTTTCAACCACCACAGCGATGCCCTGGCCGATATCCGTGCAGGCTTCCGCCACACCGAAAACATGATACAGTCGGATAATGGGCAGCAGGGAGTCACGAACCAGCAGCGTCTCGCCCTTACCCTGCACGGTATTGTAATTTTCCATCTTCGGCCGCATGGACTCCCGGATGGCAATGGTGGGGATGATATAGCGTTCGGAACCGACGCCGACGACAATGCCGTCGATGATGGCCAGGGTCAAGGGAAGGTGTATGAGAAAGAGCGAGCCCTCACCGGGAGTGCTCTGCAGATCCACCCTGCCCCGCAGCTTCTCCACCCCTTTTTTCACCACATCCATGCCAACGCCGCGGCCGGACACATCGGTGATCTTATCGGCCGTGGAAAAACCCGGCAGAAATATGAGATTGTTGATCTCATGATCAGAGTAACTCCCCCCGGCCTGAATCAGGCCGCGCTCCAGGGCCTTACTGCGTATTTTTTCCGTGTTGACGCCCTCACCGTCATCAGCAATCTCGATGATGATGTTGCCGCCTTTCTGGTAGGCGCTGAGTCGCACCGTGCCTGCTTCGGGTTTGCCCCTCTTCAGTCGCTCGTCAGGGACCTGGACCCCGTGATCCACTGAGTTACGTATCATATGGACCAGGGGATCATAAATGGAATCCACCATGTTGCGGTCAATCTCGGTCTCTTCCCCATCCATGACAAGATTCACCAGTTTGCCTGTCTTCTTGGAAAGATCCCGCACCAGCCGGGTCATCTTCTGAAAGGTCTGGCGGATGGGCACCATGCGCATGGACATGGCTGTCTTCTGCAATTCCGTGGTAATCCGGGTCAGCTGGGAAAAATCCTTGTTCAGTTTCGGATCCGACAAACCGGCAATGAGCGGATTATGCCGCACCATGGCCTGCATGATGACCAGCTCACCCACCGCGTTGACCAACCCGTCGAGCTTGTTGATGTCAACCTTGATGGCGGCCTCGATATTCTTCTTCTGCGTGGGACCAGCGGCAGCAGCACCTGCCTCAACCGTCTTGACTGCAGGGACAAACGGTGCGGCGGCGGCCACGTTGTCAGCCGGCCGCGGCGATGACGGTGTCTCCTGAGCAGGCCGGCCGGCCACAGGCACCGGCTCCTCTTCCTGTCCGGCTTCGCTGCCCTCCTGGCATATCTTGATGCGCGCCAGGAAATCATTGATATGATACTGCCGGTAATACTCCAAACCTTTTTCCAGGACATCGCTCAGGTTCTGGATCATGGTGCGCAGAAAATCGCCCACGCCAAGTACAATGTCAATGATACCTGAGTTCATGGCCAGCTTGCCGTTGCGGACATCATCAAGCAGATTTTCCGTGGCATGGGCCAGCCTGTTGATGGTCATCAGATTGAGAAAACCGGAAACACCTTTAATGGTGTGGAAGGGACGGAAAATATTATTGATGATGTCCTGGTCGTTGGGGTTCTGTTCAAGCTCAAGAACATTGAGTTCAATACTTTCAAGATGCTCAAAGGCCTCGGAGATAAAACCGCTGAGCAGATCACTGTCTTTCATGAAATCAGGCATGCCCCCCCCGGCTGGAGGTGCGGGCGGGGGGACATCGACGTCAGGGACTTTTGCAGGCGTCACCGCTTCATCAGGCGACGGCCGGCTGTTGCCGCATTTTTTCTCCAGGACACTGCTGATCAAGGCAAGCTGCCCGTCGATGGCGGCTGGATGATAGGCCACTCCGTTTTCATAAACGTCCTGGGCATGGGCAACCATGAGCTTCAAACTGTCATCCACCGCCAAGACCAGCTCGATGACCTCGGCATCCATACTGATGCGGCCGCTGCGCACCTCGTCCAGCAGATTCTCGACAGCGTGGGCCAGGCTGCTTATCTCGGGCAGGGAAACACTGCCAGCTGTTCCTTTAATAGTATGAAAGGCCCGGAAAATTGCGTTGATTGCCTCACTGTTGCCCGGCGCTTTCTCAAGCTCCAGCACGTTGGCTTCAATGACCCCGAGATACTCCCCGGCCTCATCGATAAAACACTCAAGCAACTCCTTATCCCGCAGGAAGTCGGGATCATTATTATCATCCTGATTATCATCCTGGCCGGATTCATCCTGTTGGCCAGCGACAAGGCGGGCGGGATCGAGCTTGCAGCCGATGCTGTTTAAATGATTGCAGAAGGCGATGACAGCATGATGGTCGTCACTTTTACGTCTCACCTCCTGCATGCGGGAGATACATTCGGCCAGCTGCTGATAGCTTTCCGCCGTGTCCGGCAGTTCGGCCATGATCAAATCCTGAAGGGCGGCCTGAAAGGCGCAGGCCATCTGCTGCAAAAACGCCAGGGACGACATATCTTCATGGGCGATCAGCTTCTCCAGGACTTCCAGGAGTTCACCGACCGCCGAGAGGTCTCCGGGCTCAATCATCATAATCTTGACCGCCATGTCATCGAGCAGTCCGTTCACGCTCTGTTCAGCACCGACCATACAGCAACCTCAGGCTTAAAATAAAATTTATGACCCAAAGGGATCTTTTCTTTTCACCTCCTTTATATTTGCGCAAATCAGGGATAAATTTTCAAGTTATTAAAATGCGTCTCCCCTTTTTCTCTTAGAGATCGCCTGTTAAAAAACTCTTACTCCTGGCCCAGCAGATTCGGGTCCAGGGCCCGTATCTGTTCTTCCGTTGCCTTCTGGTTCTGCCTCACCTTATCGATAATATCCGCCTGGGGATACTTTTGCTGTACCAGAAGCAGCAGCCGTCTCGATTCGAGCAGCAGGGCCTTTTTCTGATCAACAGCATCGGTTTTCCGTGCCTTGGCAAATAAATTCGCCGCCTCCATGCGCAGCTGGGCAGCTGCCAGATTCACGGCCTCGGAAATTTTTGCCCTAGCCTGATCCTGGTATGGGGTATCAACCAGCTCCTCAAAGAGGACAATGGACTGATCAAACTGCCGAAGATCGAGCACCTCCAAAGCCTTCTGCCATTTGCCATCAAGCGCGTCTTTTTCCTGCATCTGCTGCAGCACTGTTTCCTGGGACTGCTGCGCTCTGATCTCCTCTTCGAGAGACTTGACAGGAGAAACAGCCTCCCCGGGCTGGGCCTCCCGGGACCAGGGAGCCAGAACAGCCAGGGCCTGGGTGAATTTTCTTTCAGAGGCCAGCTGCCGGGCCTGGGCCATGGCCTCATCGACATTCTGCCGCACACGACCGCCGGCCTTGTCAAGCAGGGCTCGGGCCATTTGGGTATAGACGGATTCCGGGAAAACCTCCTCAAGACGCTGCACGCTTTCCGCCAGGTCCGGGGACACTGTTATCCCGTCATACTGCAGCCAGCCTTTCAAAGCCCGCCGGTACAGCTCCAACTCCTGCCCATGTTCATCCTGACCTGCAAGCAGGGCAAGCTGCGTTGCGACCTGCGCATCCGCCTGTTTCAGGCTGGAAAAGAGACCGGCCACCTGTTCATATTCCTGGCGGGCCAGGGGGAATTTTCCTTCGGCAAAAAGCAGATCCGCAGCCTGCAGACGAAGCGGCCATGCCTGCAGAGCATCCTTGCCCTGGGCCGCTTCAAGCAGGACATCAGCCGCCTGCCCGAGCTTACCTGTAGCCCGCAGGGCGCGGGCATACAGCTCCCGGGTTTCCGGCGATATTCTCCCCTCGGCGCCGGCGCCTATCATATTCTCATAGGACTCCACCACCTTCTCATTGTCGCCCTGGGCAGCCCAGTAACGGACCACGCCTTCCGCCTGGCCGGCAACGGTCTGCCGGTAGGTCTGCAACTGTTCGGGAATAACCGCTGCGGCTGCGGCAAAAATTGTCTGGCAATCGCTTTCAAGAAAAGCGATATCCTGCTGGAAGGCGGCATAGGGTGATGCGGGCGGGACGATGGCAAACCCGCCGTCACTGTTCAACGTGGAATGCAGGGCCAGATAGCCGTCAACGATGGTCCTGAGAGCGCCGGTGCATTCCCGCCATTTTTCCGGCTGAGGCAGGGCAAGGTCATGCTGGGAAAAGCTTGTCTCCATCCCCTGCCATTGCCCCTGCCTGTCTCGGTATTCGGTGATTCGTGTGGACACATAGTCGGACATGCCGGCCAGCACGGTCGGATCAAGCCAGCTTGTTGCGGGCATTGCCGGTGCGGGTTCGCCCGCTTTTCTCTCCTCGAGAGTTGAAGGGGCCGAGGGCACGGGAGCTGCAGCACCTTCCCCCTCCACCGGCGCCCCTTTTCCCATATCCACATAGGGGGGCACCTTTTTCTTCGGCCCGAGCAATCCCCCGGTGGTCTGACAACCGCCGAGCAATAAAAGGACCGCTGCCGCCACCACAAGCCTGCCTGCAAAAAAATTCTTCTTGATCATGATATTTTTACAATTACTCCACTTTTATTACTTTTGACTATTGCGCCAGTAAGGAAGGAAATATCGCTCCAACTCAATTTCTCCGCCGGAAAGAAATTTGCCGAAGGTGACCACGGAACTCGTATCCTGGGCGACTGCCCGGTCGGACACCGGAAGACCGCCGCCATTAATTGCCACCGGCGCATCTATCTGGCCCAGCGCCGGATAAAACAGCGGCACCTCGCTGCCGCCGGAAAACGCCATATCAGCCATATCAAGCGACCCGGCATAATCCCTTTCAAAAATGATGCTCTGCGCAACCTTGGTCCAGATGGGCAGCGCCCCGCTGGAGCCGGCAATACGGATGGAGGAATGGACCATGGGCCGGTTGTCGTCAAAGCCAACATAGGCGGCAATAGCAAAATTGCCACCGTCAACGATGAGGCCATCTCGCCTGCCCCGCGCGGCCGGCACCACCCCGGCAAAGGACGAGTTGGTGAAACGATTGGCTGTGCCGGTTTTGCCGAGCACCGGCACTGTCATCTGCAGCTCGGCGAGCTGCGCCTCCACGGCGGGATCGCTGCTGCGCAACGGGATTTTGTTGGCGTAACGGCCGGTGCCGAATCTGACCACATTCCGCAGGATATCACTGACCGCCACTGCCGTCCTGCCGTCAATGACCCGTTTTTTGATAACCTCGCTCTCATAAATCACTTCCCCGTCCGCGGTCTCTATTCTGTCAATAAGCGCCAGGCCGGGGTTAACGCTTTCCTCCGGGTTGTAGGAGATACCGCTGGTCAGCGCTTCATAGACCCGGACCAGCTCAAACAAACTCATGACATTGGAACCAAGGGGAAAGGAGAGAACAGGCTCAAGCCCACTGGTGACCCCCATGGCCCGGCAGAGGTCAATGAGATACCTCAGGCCCGCCAGCACCCGGAAATCACGGATATTATGCAGGACATCATCACCGTAGGCAGGTTGGGAAGAGAGCTTTTCATATTCTTTCCTGAAGTTTTCCTGCAACAGGTCGAGGGTGGTAAGGCTCAGCATATTGTCAATGCGCACCTCACCCCAGAAACGGGCTGCCGCATCAGATGTCATATCGGCCAGCAATCTCTGCAGGTCAGCCCTGCCCACCGGCAGCCAGCCGCTGCCCGGATTTTCTTCGCTATAGACGAAATGATCCCCGGCATTTAAAGAATTGCCAGCAGACCATCCCGCGCCACCCTGTGCCACGGCAGGCTGAAAGTAGAGGTTCGTCACCAGGTAACCGTCTGAAAATTGGGCAATGGAGGCGGATTCATTGAGTACACGCTGCTGCAGATTTCTGTAACGGATAAAACTGCGGCTGATAATCTGCTGCCGCAGTTCCCGTTCGTTGGCCTTCACATCCTCGGTCAAATCATCGAGTTCCTTTTCAAATCTGTCGCTGTAATGCAAAAGGCCGAGGTTCTGCCACTCATCCTGCTTGCCGGCAAAAAGGAGATCCACCTCGCTGGCAGCCACCGCCATTTCGAAAGCGGTCTTCTGCAATGCGTCCTCATTAACCAATACTCCCATCTTGTCCCTAACGCGCCGGGTATAATGTTCATATGATTCGTTCGTTTCCCGGGCCATGCCGACCCCGGCCAGCAGATCCTTGAACTGGGCCGGAGTGAGTCGGTCACAGAGATGATACAGCAACCAGACAGAGGCCACATTTTCCGAGTGCACCCCTGCCCAGCTCATGGAGACCCTTTTATGGGGACTGATGTGATCAGGCCTCGGGATATAGGCATTCCGCTGGTAGATAAACATATTCCGCTCATTGTTGAGCGGATCCAGGGAGTTCCAGCCAAGCTGGATTGCCGCCGCATAGAGCAGCGGCTTGACCACCGAGCCCATGGGCCTCTTCGCCGACACGGCCCGGTTATAAAAATAATTATCCATGCCGCCGGCCAGGGCGAGAATCTTTCCCTCCTGCAGCACCAGGGAGGCGCCCTGCAGCTCAGGATATTTTTCCAGATTGAAAAGATATTCCCCATCTTCAGCACCCTGCCCCCGGGCTGACAGGTAGACCAGATCTCCCACCTGCAGCTCTTTCAGCAGCAGGGGCAGATCCTTGCGGCTGCTGGTGCTCCAGCGCTGTCCTTTGTATTGCACCAGCGAGGCAAGCAAAGGCATCAACCCCTGCTCATCGATAATGCCCAGCTGGTCTGAGCCCTGGTCATTGGGGGAAAAGGAAACCTGCACCCGTACCGGCTGGCCTTTTTCGATTTCCTGCACCCGCCCCACCAGAAACTGCCCCTCAGATACGGTGTTGCCGACGCCGAAGGGCAGCTCGGCATAACGCTTCTGGAGAAAGGAACGGTCGTAGCCGAGCAGTTTGACATCGAGCTGGCTCAGCTCGCTCTGCAGGGCAAAGAGATTGCTGCCTTGCAGCTTGGTGTCGATACTGGTAAATATCCGCACCCCGGAGGTGGCTACGTTCTCTATGCCGTATTCAAGCAAGGCCGCTTCAACCGCCGGGTCATCCAGCCCGTCCTTGACGAGATCCATCAAGGTGTTCAGCCGAAACTGCATTTTACCCCGTTTAAAGGGAATCTCCCTGGTTAAGGCCTGCTGGTACATTTCCACGGAGATCATCCCCACCCTGTACATCTGCCCCAGAACATATGCCGTTCGCACTTTGGCATTGCTCCTGGCTTCCGCGGCTCCGGCCTCATCCTTTTTAATAAATGGGTTGTAGTAATTGGGTCGCTTGACGCTGCCGGCTATAAAGGCCGCTTCCACCAGATCAAGCTGTTCAGGCTCCTTGTCGAAATAATAACGGGCCGCCACTCCCAGCCCTCGGCCGTTGCCGCTTACATAAAACTGGTTGGCGTAGAATTCGAGTATCTTTTCTTTCGGGTAATGGTATTCGAGACGCAGGGCAAAAAGCAGCTCGGTCAGCTTGGCCTTTATTGAGCGCCCTTTCCGTTCGAAGAGATTTTTAGCGGTCTGCTGGGTGATGGTGCTGCCGCCCTGGACAATTCTGCCGGCCCGGATATTGGCAAACATGGCCCGAGCAAAGCCGGGAAAATCGATGCCGTGATGCTCGAAAAACTGATGGTCTTCAGCCGCAATCAAGGCGCTGACAAAATCCTGCGGCAACTGCCCATAGGACACATACTGACGGTGGGCGTCCTGAAAGAAAACACCAATCTTCGTCACTCCGTCACTGCAGAAAACAGGGCTTTCCCTGGCCAGGCTTTTTTCAATATTTTCCTGCTTGAGGGCCTCGCCGGGGTGATAAACCACCAGCCACATGAAGGCGGCAACAGAAGAAATTACGACAAATAAGGTAAGCGCTGCAAAAATAAATAGAATTTTTTTAAACATTCCCTTAACAATATAAAAATGAATTTAAATTCACCTGCAATTTCCAAAAAATATCCGAGAATATCAAAGTATTCTCATAATGCTTTTTAGGAGCAATCGCAAGAAAAGCATGCTGGAGGCGACAATTTAATTGCATTTGCCAGCCATGTCATGTAAGAAATTAAAGCCGTCTTGGCATTAATTTTGCCTTGTTTTTTTTGAGGTATCGACTTCTCCAGTCGAAAAGGCCAACGAATCATGAATGTTCAGTCATATCCGCAGAGGACATTCATACTCATCAACCCTATCCATTGTGGACTGTAAAGAATGCGATATAAACCAACATATCTTTTTTTATTTATCCTGCCCTTTCTGCTGGCCTCCATGTGGGGCTGCGCAGCAATTGATTCCACCTCCAAGGTGCCCTCAGACGACGCCACTCTCACAGTGGAAGCGACAGAGGACGGCTCCGAGGTGCTTGACGCGGAGTTACCGGCTGACGAAGCAACCGTTCCTGAACCGGAAACAACCGCTGCCGAAGAATTAATACAACTTGAAAACCTTGGTGCCTGGGTGCCCGGAAATCCTTACACGCCTGAAGAAGCCAGTTATGATTTCCCGGTGACCATGAACAAACAGGTTGAGTTCTACCTGGATTTTTTCCAAAACAAACAACGCGCCGCCTTCACCCGCTGGCTTGAACGTTCCACCCGCTATGTGCCGATGATTCAGGAAGAGCTGCGTACTGCCGGACTTCCTCAGGACCTGGCCTACCTGCCGATGATTGAAAGCGGTTACAACCTCACGGCCTATTCCACGGCCAAAGCCGTTGGTCCCTGGCAGTTCATGCGTTCCACCGCCCTTGATTACGGTCTTGAAATCAATAAATATGTGGATGACCGTCGCGACCCTGAGAAATCCACCAAAGCTGCCGTTGCCTATCTCTCCGACCTGTATGAAAAGTTCGGAGACTGGCAGCTGGCGGTGGCCGCCTACAATGCCGGCGGCGGCAAGATCAGCAAGGGTATCAAGTGCTACAATGCCAGCGACTTCTGGGAGCTGGCCCAGGAGCAGTACCTGAACAACGAGACCAAAAGATACGTCCCCAAGCTCATTGCCGCCATTATTATCGCCAAAAACCCTGAAAAATACGGTTTCACCGACATCAATTATGAGCAACCCCTGACTTACGAGACCATCGAGGTGCCGCCCCTGACCTCATTGCGTGCCGTGGAAGTTGCCTGCGAAGCTGATCTTGACGAACTGAGAAACCTGAACCGCAACCTGCCCCAGCTTGTCACTCCACCCTACCAGGAAAATTATGAGCTGAAGGTTCCTGTGGGCCAGAAGGATCTGGTGGCGGAAAATCTTCCCCGGGTCAAGCAAACCGTCACCACCGACTACAAAACCCATGTGGTCGACGGGAGGGAAAACCTGACAAAAATCTGCCAACTTTACAAGGTGAACAAAACAACGCTGCTCAAGGCAAATAACCTGCGCAAATCCAAGCTGACCAAGGGCCAACGGCTGCGCATCCCCTATCAGATCACCAACTACGCCCTGCTGGACAAAGATATGCCCCTGCAGGCCGGAGATCAGGCTGAAAACCGCCTGGTGCTGCACAAGGTGAAGCGAGGTGAAACAATCTCCCTCATCGCCGGCCGCTACAATGTCACCCCAAAGCTTATCGCCTCCTGGAATGGCTTGAGCAATATCAATCAGATCAAAGTAGGACAGCAGCTTGCTCTTTATGTCACAGATACCAGTGGCACAGCCAATCTCGTCGCCAGCCGTTCCGGTATCAAGAGGGAAACGGTTGCTGCAGCCGTCAACCCTGCCTACTATGAAGTACAGAACGGCGACACCCTGTGGAATATTGCCCGTCGCTTTGACCTCACACCCGACCAAATCAGGCAGTGGAACAACCTGGACAGCGACGTCATCCATCCCGGCACCCGCTTACAGGTCAGCGATCCTGAGGCTGTCGGTTCGCTTTCCATGTTGCTGCCGTAGAAAAAACGTTGCCGACTTACCCTGCCTTGCCATGAAAATACCAGGAAAAACAGCACTGGTTCTCGGTGCGGCAAAAGGAATCGGTAAACATATCGCTCTCGCCCTGGCATCTGCCGGGGCAAAAGTCGTACTCACCCATTACGACTGGCCTGAAGAAAGCAGACAGATGCAGGAGGAATTTACCGCCCTGGGCCATGAACACCTGGCGGTAAAAGTCGACCTGCGTAATGCCGATGAGATCGCGGATTTATTTGACAGGATCGCCAACCGCTTTGGCGGGCTTGATATCCTGATCAACAATATTGAACGGGGCGGCATGCCGGTCGTCCATGGTCCCTACACCCCCGAACAATGGGACCTTGAAATGGAAACCACCCTCAAGGCCAAATGGTTCGTCTTTAACCGCGCCCTCCCCTTGCTGAAGGAATCCGGCGACGGAACGGCAATCACCATCTCTTCAATCGCAGCGATTGTGGGCCGCTCAGGGCCGGCCGGCCTCATCTTCAACGACGGCTACAGCGCCGCCAACAGGGCGGTTTCCTCCTTTACGGAGACCTGGGCCCGCCAGGGCGCGCCGGAGGTGAGGGTCAACGAATTGATGCTCGGCTTCTTTGAAACCCGGCATGCGGAAGGCACCAGAGGCTGGCCCCTGCTTTCCCCAGCGCAACAGCAGGCCATTATTGAGCATACCCTGCTTGGCCGCACAGGTAAGATTGCCGACATCATCAAGGCGATTTTCTTCCTGATTGAAGATGCAGCTTTTATGACCGGCAGCGTTATCAGGCTTGACGGCGGTTATATCCTGGGAGCGGAAGGGGTCCATTCCATGCCTGCAGGGGTGCTTTAGCGCATCAGCCTTTCGACTTTTCCATTTTTGCCTGCTGCTCCGCCCTTTTCAGAACATCTTCCATGGCCCATACAGGGATCTGTCGCATGATCACTTCCACTGCTGCCGCCTTAACCGAATCTTGATCCTTCGGGTTGTCCGGCGTGGCCTCGGCAAGAATTTCATCCGCGTCATACCAGCAGAGTTCCTTGCCCTGTTTGTCATAAACAGTCAGGATACGCCGGTTCGGCTCATGGATATGCTCTTCTTCAATAACGTTACCAACGATCTTCAACGCCACTTCATAGGGCAGAAATTTTATTTCTTCTGACATGAAAAACTCCATCTGTGATGAATAATTATCCCTTGTTGCGATTAACCATTAAAAAATACAAAAGTACCATAGAAACAGACCAACCTTATGCCAGCGCCCGTGGCCAGAAAATTCGCTGATACATATTCTGGGCATAACGATCCGTCATGCTGGCAATGAAATCAACCACCCGCCTCTCCGGAGAAGCGCTTACAGCAAATGAACCGATCTCCTTTTCCAGAAAATCCCGGTTATCCAGCAGATAGAGATACAGCTCCCGCAGCATTTTGCTGGCCTTGACAAATTCAGTATGCACCTGGGGCGAACTGTAGACATTGACATATAAAAACTGACGGAGCAACTGCATGACCCCTCCGACCTCCTTCTCTATGCCGAATACCAGCTTACCGTTGTGCGGTTCAGTCGCGGCAAGCACTGCCTGGATCATGGTGACGATGCGCTTGGAGTGCATATTGCCAAGCACCTGCTGGCACCTTGCCGGGATGTCCTCCTTGCGGATGACCAGACAACGGATGGCATCATCCAGATCATGACTCAGATATGCGATAATGTCGGCATATCGCACCACACATCCCTCAGCCGTCACCGGCAGGTCTCTCTCATTGTCCGGCAAGACTTCGCCATAGCCCTTGGAGTGCTTGACAATGCCGTCACGCACCTCATAGGTGAGATTCAAACCAAGCCCATCGTTTTCCAACACATCCACGACGCGCAAACTCTGCCGGTAATGGGAAAACCCGCCGGGGACCAGTTCGTTGAGGACGCTTTCCCCGGCGTGGCCGAATGGGGTGTGGCCGAGATCATGGGCCAGGGCAATGGCCTCAACCAGGTCTTCATTGAGCGATAAAGCCCGGGCAATGGTGCGGGCTATTTCCGAAACCTCCAGGGTATGGGTCAATCTGGTGCGGCAATGATCCCCTGTGGGGGCGAGGAAAACCTGGGTCTTGTGTTTTAACCTGCGGAAGGCCTTGGAATAGACAATACTATCCCGGTCACACTGAAAGGCACTGCGGATAGGGCATATCTCAACCGGCACAACGCGGCCTTTGCTTTCCGCGCTTAAACAGGCGTAAGGCGAGAGATGCATTCTTTCTCTCTTTTCGATTTCCTCTCGTATGGACAACTTATTATTGTTATTCAATTTGTTACTGATCTTCACCATCAATGCAGGCCGACACAGTGAAACACTCGCAACCATCTGTATGCTGCGCAAGCAGCTCTCGCAATTTTATATGTCCGCAGCCTCATACCGGTTGACGCGCCGTCCGCCTGCTATTAAGCTGTGATTTTCCATTTATCCCCGAGGAACCCGGATGACAAATCACGAACATTTCATGAAACAGGCGTTACAGGAGGCCCGGAACGCCCTGGCAGAAAATGAATTCCCGGTAGGGTGCGTCCTGGTCTGCGACAACGAAGTGGTGGCACGAGGCAGAAGACTCAACAGCACGGCACAATCCAGAAACGAACTCGACCATGCTGAAATCATCGCACTGCGATATTTATTTGCCTCCAGGCCGGATATCAACCCGGCCCGGCTCACTGCATACTGCACCATGGAGCCTTGCCTCATGTGCTATGCCGCCCTGCTGCTCAGCCGGATTCGGACAATCGTCTATGCCTATGAAGATGCCATGGGCGGCGGTACCGGACTCTCCCGGACAGGACTCACGCCTCTCTATACCCAGGCAAATATAGAGGTCATCCCCCACGTACTGCGCAGCGAAAGCCTGGCTCTGTTCAAAGAGTTTTTCCAAAACCCCGCGCACAGTTACTGGCAGGATAGTTATCTGACCCAATACACTCTCAGCCAGTCATAGGACCTGTAAACAATCCCCATATAAAAAACCGGACATGACAGGCTGCGCAATGTCCGGTTTCAAAGTATTCCATTTTCCCACTGCTGCGGTGAAAGCCAGCCCGACGGCGACAGAGTCAACCGTCCCTGCCGCTGTTATGTCAGGATGGCTATCAATGCAATAATGGCAAAGGTACAAATAAGGAAAATACCAACCTTCATTGGAACAGTGGTGTCTTCTGCGTGGTGTCCATCTCCATGTCCGCTCATGTTCTCTCCTCCATATTTGATGTCTGAACTTGCCTTATCATTGAACTGGGCAAATTAATTTACTCTATTCAACGGAAATAGCAACTCGAATCCATGGACAAATTTGTTTCTGCTTTTCAGCAGCTTACAGCCTAGCCAGCAGGAGATGCGGCCAACACCTGAACCCGGGCCATCGAAAATTTTCTGCCGCTGAAGCGATCACCCTCTGCTCTTGCATTCATCCACCAGACACCTCTGGCAATATCACTTGAAAAGATGCCTCATTAAGGGTTTATATGAACCTGCACTCACAACGACAAAAAGAGAAGGCAAACTTTAGCATAAGCAACAGAAGGACGTGCCATGACCAATTTAACCGCCAGGACAGTCGGCTTTAAACCCAGGGAGCGGAATGTTTTTTTCCACATCCTCACCGCCTGCAACCTCTCCTGTCGCCACTGTTATATCAATCCGGAGCAGCATGGCACTGCCACTGTCCAGCTGGAAACCATAGAGAAGTGGCTGCGGCTTTTTTTTGATCCGGCCAGGGAGACCAATCTTATTTTTTTAGGCGGAGAGCCCACCCTGCACCCGGATCTGGCGGCTGGCATCAAAACGGCCAGGCAGCTTGGCTATCAGACCGTGACCGTGGACAGCAACGGCTTTTTATTCCATAACCTGCTGGACAACATCAGCCCCGGGGATGCTGTCATCAGTTTCAGCCTTGACGGCCCGACAGCGGAGATCAATGATCCCATCCGCGGCAAAGGGGTGTTTGCCGCCTGCACCGCCAACATCAGGAATGCGGTGGCCATGGGGTTTAATGTCAGCCTCATTTACACGGTAAGCCGGATTAATATCGAGCACCTGCACCTGATGCCGGCGCTGCTCAAGGAACTGGGCGTCAGGCGCTTTTTCATCCAGGTCATCGGCATCAGAGGAAAGTCCGCCGGCTACACCAAGGACAACCTGCAACTCACCCCGGAAGAATGGCTGGCCGTGATTCCCGCGGTGGCGCAAAAGGCCGCAGCACTGGGCATCCATGTCATTTTCCCCAAGGTCTTCCTGGCCGAAGGGGAAGAATTTGCCTGCGCCGGACGGGTGGCGGAAAACTACTTTATCTTTCCCAACGGCCGGGTTTACCAGTGTCCTCTATGCGAGGATTTCCCGGTGCACGCCTTTACCATCGAAGACAACAGACTGGTGAAAAATACGGGACTGACCGAAGACCGATTTTTCACTCTTGATATCGCTGAGGGATGCGTAATGAACAAGCTGCTGCAGCCGGGTAATATCGGCTATGATGAACAGGGGAAACCACTTTACCGCATTTCCTGCTGTCTTTTGAAACAGGAACTGAAGAGTACATGACACGCTCCCCATTGCCGCGCAGCCACGGCAGAAAACAACGGCATCAGGCAAGGGTTTTTCAGTCTTTTGCCTTGTTTCCTGTATCAGCTGCCTTGCGGCTGAAAACCCGCATCACCAGGATGCCGGTTTCATAGAGGACGAAAAGCGGCAGGGCCAGCAGCAATGTGGAGACCATGTCTCCTGCTGCCAGCAGAAAGGCGAGAACCAGAATAGCCATGTAAAAGTATTTACGCTGCCTGGAGAAATAGGTCCGCGGCACCAGTCCGGTTTTGCCTGCCGCAACCATGAGAAAAGGAATCTCAAAGGACAGTCCGAAGGCCAGTGAGGCGCGGATAACAAAGGTCAGGTAGGAATCTAGTTTGGGCAGGGCCTGGAGATTGTCGCCGGCAAAACTCATTAGAAACTTGAGAGCATGGGGCATGACGACGAAATAGGCAAAGCAGACGCCGAAACCAAAAAGCAGGGTGGCCCAGAAAACAACGGTAAGGCCGACCTTCTTTTCATGTTTATGCAGTCCGGGCGAGACAAAGGCCCATGCCTCATAAAGCATGACAGGAAAAGCAACAATCAGCCCGACCAGCAGGGAAATCTTCAGATAACTGACAAAGGCTTCGGTGAGATTGGTATAGACCAGGGATGACAGATCAGGGCTGGCCCGAAAGAGCGGCACCACCAGAAATCTGGCCAGCTGGCTGGAAAAAAAATAGGCGGCGAGCGAACAGAGAACCACAGCGGCAAAGGCGATGCTGACCCGGCGCCGCAACTCTTTGAGATGATCACCGAAATGGTCGGCCAGGGGGCTCATCAGCTCTTCTTTTCCGCCTGTTCTGTTGCCTCATCGGCCTCCGGGGTCGCAGCCTTGACCGCCTCCCGGTAAACAGCCTCAGTCGGACGGGCCTCGATATCAATCACCGGATGGACATCTTCCAGGTTCCCTGCCTCGTCCTTTTCTCCCTCGGGCAAGGCGGCAACCTTGCCCTCCTTGAGTTGCTCACTCTCCTCTACCGTCCGCTCAGCCTCCTTCAACTCTTCCTTCAAAGAGTCTTGCAGTGCGCTTGCCGTCTTTTTCAGCTCCATGAGCTGCTTGGCGAGAGTTTTGGCAAGATCCGGCAATTTTTCCGGACCGACGACAATCAAGGCCAGGGCCAGGATCAGAATAAATTCAGGGAGACCAATGCCAAACATAATAGCTGATGATAAGGTTAAGATTTACGCTAAAGGCGAGGTTAGCAGACTCAGACACTCATTCTTATGCCTGGAAAACATGTGCATTCCGAATCACGTCCTCTCCGGAGGACAATGCCAATCTACGGTATTTGATTTTTCGTGTCAAGCAGCTTGGCGCATTGACTTTTCGGGACTCTTTGGCTAAAGTTCACCGTCACTTATAAACGATGCGAGAAAATTATTACCATATCAAGGAGTAAGATCAATGGCCAATGTTGTGGTGGTGGGCACCCAGTGGGGCGATGAAGGAAAAGGTAAGATTGTTGACCTGCTTACGCAGTACGCTGATTATATTGTCAGGTTTCAGGGCGGCAACAATGCAGGCCACACATTGGTGGTTGACGGCAAAAAATTTATTTTCCACCTGATCCCCTCAGGCATACTTTACGAGGACAAACATTGCTTCATCGGCAACGGCGTGGTGATCGATCCCGGCGTGCTGCTGGAAGAAATGGACAAACTGGCGGCAGGCGGCCGCAACGTCACCCCTGGCAGGCTGACCATCAGCGAACGGGCCCATCTGATCATGCCCTATCATAAACTGCTCGATCTCGGCAGCGAGGCAGCCAAAAAGAAAGGGACGAAAATCGGCACCACCGGCCGGGGCATCGGTCCCTGCTACGGGGACAAAGTCCTGCGGAGCGGCATCAAAGCCGGCGACCTGCTCGACACCGACCTCTTCAAAGAGAAACTGCGGGACAATATCGAGGAAAAAAACCGCATCCTCACCGACCATTACAACGGCAATCCTGTCTCTTTTGAGGAAATCTACAGTGAGTTTCAGGGCTATACGGAAAAACTTGCCCCGTATATTGACAATGTTTCCGTCAAACTTGACCAGGGCCGCAAGGCGGGTAAAAATATCCTTTTTGAAGGTGCCCAAGGCACCCAGCTTGATATTGACCACGGCACCTACCCCTTTGTCACCTCATCAAACGTTGTGGCAGGCAATGCCTGTACCGGTTCGGGATTCGGGCCAACCCACATCGATGCGGTGGTCGGCATTCTCAAGGCCTACACCACCCGGGTGGGCGAAGGTCCCTTCCCCAGCGAGCTTTTTGACGAAATCGGGGATGCACTGCAGAAAAAAGGCGGTGAATTCGGGGCAACCACGGGCAGAAAACGACGCTGCGGCTGGCTTGATGCGGTGGTGGCCAACGAGGCGGTCCGCTTAAACGGCATTACCGGCCTGGCCATCACCAAGCTTGACGTGCTGAGCGGCCACAAAACCCTGAAAATCGCCACCTCCTATGAGGCGGAAGGCCAAACGTTCACCGCCATGCCCGGCAATATCCGCACTGCCCAGCAGTTAAAACCTGCTTATGAAGAGATCCCCGGCTGGCAGGAAGACATCTCCTCGGTGCGCAGTGTTGCAGACCTGCCACAGAGTGCCCGGGATTATGTGAAGAGGATTGAGGATCTCACCGAAACACCGGTGATGCTGCTCTCCGTCGGTCCTGACCGGGCGGAGACCCTGCTGCTGAAAAATCCTTTTGCATGAGGGGTTCGTAAATACTGAAAATTCACCACAGAGAGCACAGAGCCCACAGAGCTAACAGACCGTAATAAAATATATTTCTCTGTGATCTCTGTGGGCTCTGTGGTGGAGAATGAGTTATTTTTTGGCCACGTAACGCGCCCCGGCCATGACATCGGCCATATCCACGGCAATATGCACCAGCATGTTGTCCGCAGTCGGCGCCCCGGCCGATTCCCGCACAGGCTGGCTGGAGAACACGGAACCGAGCCGGTGGGCCAGGGAAACATCCGGGTGATCCATCTTCTGGTCCATGGCCTGCTCGATATACCAGACCGTATCGCCGCTCCGCACGTCAATGACCCGAACGCTCAGCTCCACCCGGGAGCCGCCCAGACTGGTGCCGGAGAGGATATACTTGATCCTGCCGGCCAGCACCAGGTCCGTACCCGCTTCACCGGCAATAGCCACGGCCTCAGCCAGCGAACCGTAATGCCGGTTGGGTAATTTTACCGTCTGAAAGGCCTGTTTGCCCAACAGCACATCTTGAAAAAGAACGGCCACGCGCTCGCCCTGGCCCGCCTCCATGCCGTCCGGCACGAGAAAAGGCAACACCGCCACCGATGCCCTGCTCAGATCTACGGCCGTGGTCACCAGGGGATGGATATAGACCACCGGTGAGCCGGTTTCCACCTCCGGCTGCCCGGCGGAATGGCCGGCACAGCCGGATAACAGCAGCAGAAAAATCATAAAATAACGCAGCATACCCTCTCCTCTTCCGCAATGCCGGGCCGCAAAACTCCGGCAGCCGGATGAATGCGTTTTACCGTTCATAGGCCGACATCGGCCCAGCCACCGCCCCTTTTCTCTCCGCCAGCAGATAATTGATATTGGCGCTTCTCTGCAGTTCAAGGGCGCCGACCGAAATTACATCCGACGAACCGGCGTCAATCATCCGGACATTGACGATAACCGTGGTCGGGGTAAGCGAATAGGTTCCGGCAACAATCGCCTGGGCCTCCTGTTTCTGGGCAATGAGAGAGGCGTCCCGGGTCAGGGTCAGCTCACCGCTTTTACTTTTCACATAGAGGCCGGGGGCCTTTCTGATTTCAGCAATTCCGAATCCCTGCTTGAACAGGCTGGTGGAAAGCGCCTCGGTCAGGGTACGGCCGAATCCCGATGTTTCATAGAGGTCGTCCAGGTTGACAAAGGTGGTGAGAATGAGTCGCTCGCCGCTTTTTCTGCCGTCCTGCCGATTGGCCACCAGCTGTCTGGCCAGGTCGTCACCGAAACCGAAAAAATCAGGGCTGAGCACGGAAACCGTACTGCCACGCTTGGGAGCGGCGCAGCCGGCTACCAGCATGGCAGCGGCTATGAGGAGAAAAAAGGCCTTCCACAGGGGGCGGGTTGTCATTTTCATCTCTTTTCCTTCTTCCTTTTAACCAACGGCTATCATCGCCGGGCAAGGCCGCAACAGCATCAGTCCGCGGGGACAATCTTCGTCAACAGCGAAATCAACGCTGCTGACGGATGATCTGCTCGGCCCGGTGCATACCGTCAAGGGCATCTTCATAAAGTGTCTTGGAAACCGCCGAGGAGGCGGCAAGGGAGAACTGCTGCCGGGCCAGTTCGTAGCGGGACTGGTCCATATATTCCAGACCCCGTTCGTAACAGCTCCAGGCGTGTTCATCCAGCGCCTTCAAGCCGGCACTTTGCCTGGGCGGCTCCTCGTGCTTTGGCGGCAGCAGTGAGCAGCCACCGGCAGACAAAAGGACCATCACCCCAGCCAGCGCCACCAGAACGATTTTAAGTAACAACAAGGGCAGCACAACCATTTGCCAGCCGGACCCGAGCTGTTTTCCGCAGGTCAAATCTGCTTTTTTACGCCACATTCCTTTTCTCCCGGCTCAACTTATTCTTTTGGCGTGATCTCTGCAAAATTATGCAGCTCGACAACTGTTCCCCTTCTGGGGGGCATGGCCTCATCCTGCATGAATCCCTGCACAAGCCTGTTTGCCACAAAAACAATGGACCCGCTTGACAGGACAGAGCCGTCACTCTGCTGCAGCAGCCGGGCATTGACCATGACCTGGCCGTCGCTGATGGTATAGGTTCCCACCACCACAGCCTGGGCATCCTGCACATAGCTGAGCTGGGCCATGTCCCGGGACAGACCGTACTCACCATAACCTTCGGTGATCTGGATGGACGGCGTCATCCGCACCTCAACCACCTCGATACCTGCCCGCTGGAATTCGCTGATCATCTGCTCGGCCATTACCCGGCCCAGACCGGAAGTCTTATAGAGCTGATTGAGATTGACAAAGGTACTGACAATAATCCGGTACTGATCGCCAAAGGGCTCTCTGGCATGATCCATCAGCTGCTGGGTAAGTTCCCGTACCTTTAGCTTCAACTCAGCGGCCTCCTCGGCCGGGACAGGCTGAGGAGGCCCGGGCAGGGTTTTTCTGGTTAACAAACTCTGCAGGTCCGTCCACCAGGTCGAAGGCTCCTCCCTGGGCGCCAAAACCCTGCCGGTGCGGTACACATAATCGCCCGGGACCTGATGGGGATAGTTGTAGCCGTATCCCGTGGTCATTGAGTATTCATCCCCTGCCGCCGCATTGCCTGCCGCACCAAGGGCAATAAACCCGAACACCATAGCCAAGAAAACACTGGATGCGTATCTCATTTTTCGCCTCATTATCAGCAAATATTCGCCCTGCCATACAGCCACAATGCATCACTGTGCACATTGCCAGGCAGCTTCTGCGTCTTTGCAGCTGTTATGGTGTCACGGGGCAGGACTGGCTGCATCTTGTTGTTCTTTCCCGTACTGGCGCAATTCCGCAGGATAGACCACTTGCACATAGTCTGCTTTTTCTTTTTGGGCCAGATAGGAATCAATTTCTTCATTAACCCGCGCACTCATTTCCGTCACAGTGGCGCAGCCGCTCAGACAAAACAGACACAAGCCGATCACCATTATTTTCATTCCCTATCCCCATCAGTCAAAAAAATAATCATAAAGTCAGTTATTCAACATCTGCCACACAGGTAATTGCCCCATGGGTGGCAAAAACATCATTTTCCCTGACACCGACCGGGAAAAAATTGCCCACCGGCAAGCCCCCAGGCATCCGGGAAAACCTCCGTGCTCTGTTTCCATGGAACGGCAGCAGCAATGCACGGAAAGCAGCCTGCAGACAGAAAAATTTTCCCGTGCGTTTCTTTTTCCCGAGCAAATGTAATGAAGCAACATTGCATTTCCCGTGCCTCAGCCCACCCATCCTGACAGATTAATTAATTGCCTGCCAACAGAAAACCTAGCCTCCCCAGAAAAATATCCCTGCAAGTCGAATCTCCTTGGCAAGGAACGTAACCCCCCTTTATTGCAGGTTTCAGGGAGGATCCGCAACCAGCGCATCATACCCGATTATTGCCTTCCAGGCCTTCACCGCAATTAAAAATTCTTGCCAAAAGGGAGAAAGAGATTATATTTAACAGGTTTAAATTATAAGAATCAGCAAACTTACAAGGAGACGCTGTTTAATGGCACGTATTACTGTAGAAGATTGCTTGGGGCAGATAGGTAATGAAAATCGCTTTATGTTGATTCACCTTGCCGTTTCCAGGGTCAAACAGCACCGTAACGGGCAACCGTTTCTTGTCAAAGGGAAAAATAAGGAAGTGGTTATGTCCCTGCGGGAAATCGCAGCCGGCAAGGTCACTTTTGAAAATATTAAAAGTTTCAACAAAGCTCCGGAAAAAAAGACTGTCACCGACGCAAACGCCACTGAAGTAGTTTCATAGCATTTCGGCGAGATCGAGTAACAAGCTTCAAGGTGCCTTGAAAAATCAGGAATCTGGTTCGAGGACAAGGAGCGGTAAAAAAAACACCCCAAGGGGTATGAACTCCGCATATTTGCATATGTGAGCATTTTTTTTGCCGCGACAAAGTCAATCGAGCCAGAGACAATTTTTCAAGGTTCCTTCAATCCGTACAGATAATTTATTTGAGCTGAGCCCCAGGAAAAATCGTAGCCGATGGACAAAGATTACTACAACATTCTTGGTGTCGCCAGAACCGCCACAGCGGATGAGATAAAAAAGGCTTACCGCAAGCTTGCCATGAAATATCATCCGGACAGGAATCCGGGCGACCAAGAGGCGGAAGAAAAATTCAAAGCCGCGGCTGAAGCGTATGAGGTTCTGCGGGATATCGAAAAACGTAAAATTTACGATCGATATGGCGCAGAAGGTTTACGCAACAGTGGTTACAGCGGCCCCGGCAATTTTGAGGATATTTTTTCAAGCTTTGGCGACATTTTCGGAGACCTGTTTGGCTTCAGCGGCGGTAACAGGCGGCGCAGCCAGGGACCGATACCCGGTAATGATCTGCGCTATGATTTGACTATTTCCTTCCTTGATGCGGTTCACGGTGTGGAAAAAGAGATAGAGATCAACAGGCGTGACACCTGTTGGACCTGTGAAGGAAGCGGGATACGGCCGGGCTGCAAAAATAAGGTATGCACTTATTGTCAGGGCGCGGGGCAGGTTACCAGATCCCAGGGCTTTTTCAGCGTCCGCACCCCTTGTCCGGAATGCCAGGGCCAGGGTGAAATCATTACCGATCCCTGCAATGAATGTCATGGCGTCGGCCTGATCACCAAGAAGAAGAAGGTTTCGCTGAAAATTCCGGCGGGTGTTGATACCGGGGCCAGAATGCGGTTGCGGGGTGAAGGCGAGGGAGGTCGCAAAGGTGGTCCAAGTGGTGACCTTTATGTGATAATCCATGTTGAGGCCCACAATTTTTTCCAGCGGGACGGCGATCTCATATATTGTGAGCTGCCTCTGTCCATGACTCAGGCCGCCCTGGGATGTACCCTTGATGTGCCGACCATCCATGGAGAAAAAAATCTGAAAATTCCCAAGGGAACCCAGCCAGGCCAGACATTTCGGCTGCATGGCGAAGGCGTTCCCAGTTTACGTGGCCATGGCAAAGGTGATATGGTGGTGGAGATCAAGGTGGTTATTCCAAAAAAACTGAGCAAACGGCAGGAAGAACTTCTGCAGGAATTCGCCAGCCTGGAATCAACTGATGACGAACACCACAGTGAAGGATTTTTCAAAAAACTTTTTTCAGGCAACCTGGGAGGATAAACTCTCCATGCATGGGAAAAATTGATGCAGACAAAAGAATTCAGCCACTTTGACCAGGCGGGGAAAGCCAGAATGGTCGATGTCAGCCAGAAGAGCGACACTGTCCGCCAGGCTGTGGCCGGTGGAGTCATCCATATGTCGCCGGAGTGTTTTCAACTGGTGAGCAACGCCTCCATAGCCAAGGGAGATGTGTTGGGAGTGGCGCGACTGGCCGGTATCATGGCAGCGAAAAAAGTTGATGAACTCATTCCGCTTACCCATCCGCTGCCCATCACCAAAGCGGACATCGATTTCAGCCTGGATGCGGAAAAAAGTTGCATAGAGATAACTGCCACCGTAGGAATGACCGGCAAAACCGGAGTAGAGATGGAAGCGCTTACTGCCGTATCCATAGCTGCTTTAACAATATATGACATGTGCAAGGCAGTGGATAAGGGCATGGTTATAGACAATATCAGGCTCTTAACCAAATCAGGTGGGAAAAGTGGTACTTACGTTCGCAACGACCGGAAATAAATCAGCAAAATCTACAACACGAAAGAGCAACGCTGAATCATGTGGAGATCTAAGCGATGACAGACGAACAACTGGCCTATTTTAAATTGAAATTACAGCATATGAGCGAAGAGCTCTTGTCTGAAGCCAATAGAACGATTACGGAAATGACAGACAGCAGCGGTAATTATCCTGATCCCACGGACAGGGCCACCGCCGAGTCTGACCGCAATTTCGAACTTCGCATCCGCGACCGGGAACGCAAGCTGCTGGCCAAAGTCAAGGAAGCGCTTGAACGCATTGAAAACGATGAATATGGGGTCTGCGAGGATTGCGGAGAAGATATCGGCGTTGCCCGGCTTGAGGCCCGCCCTGTTACCACCCTCTGCATCCACTGCAAGACCAAACAGGAAGATTATGAGAAGGCAAAGGCCAGTTGATCTGCCGCCGATGCCCAAAGATTCCCCTCTTTCAATATATTGAGCCATGCCCGAACTAAGAAAAGACCCAATCCTCGGCCGCTGGATTATTATTGCCAAGGAACGGGGAAAGCGACCGACAGACTTTATTGTTGAGCATAGTGTCAGCAAGGGGGGATTTTGTCCACTTTGCCCAGGCAATGAAAAGACCACTCCACCGGAGGTTCTCAGCTACGGCGACATCAATCATCAGCCCAACACCCCGGGCTGGACATTACGTGTGGTGCCGAATAAATACCCGGCCCTGATCATTGAGGGAGAGCTGAACAAGGAAGGGGAAGGCCTGTACGACAAAATGAATGGCATCGGCGCCCATGAAGTCATCATTGAATCGCCGAACCATGATGAAGCCTTTGCCGATCTGCCGCAGATCAGAATGCTTGATGTCTTTCTCGCCTTCCGTGACCGCATTATTGATCTCGGCCGCGATCCCCGCTTCAAGTATGTCATGGTCTTCAAAAATTTCGGTAAGGCGGCGGGCGCCTCCCTGGAGCATTCCCATTCCCAGCTGATTGCCCTGCCCATCGTACCGGGGAGAATCGTCTCGGAAATGTCCGGCAGCCTCTCCTACTTCAAGTACAAGGAGCGCTGTGTTTACTGTGACATGATCCACCAGGAAATAAAAACGGAAGACAGGGTGGTCTGTCAGAATGATTATTTTCTCACCATCGCCCCCTATGCCCCTCGTTCTCCTTTTGAAATGTGGATTCTGCCCAAAAGGCACGCATCGTCCTACATCAGTCAGGACCACTCCTCTTTCCAGGCGCTGGCGGCAATTTTTTCGGAAAGCATGCGCCGGTTGAATGCATGTATTCCCAATGTCCCCTATAATTTTGTTCTGCATGCCTCACCTTTGCGCTCCGAACCGTTGGAATATTTTCACTGGCATTTTGAGATCATGCCCAAATTGACCCAGATTGCCGGTTTTGAATGGGGATCAGGTTTTTATATTAATCCGACCCCACCCGAGGATGCCGCGAAATTCCTTAAGGAAGCAAAAGTGTGATTGAACTCATAAAAACAGGTGGCTCATGAAAAAAATATTACTCGTTGACGATGAAGAAAGCATCCATCTTCTCTACCGGGAGGAACTCGAAGAAGAAGGCTATGAAGTGCACTCCGCCCTTTCCGGCGAAGAGGCCCTGGACAAACTCAATATCATAGAACCGGATCTCGTCATACTCGACATCAACATGCCGGGCATGAACGGCATTGATGTGCTGCGCCGTATGAAGGAAATCAACCAGTCAATGCCGGTCATTCTCAGCTCCGCCTACCAGGAATTCAAACAGGATCTCGCCTCATGGGCCTCAGATGACTACATAGTCAAATCATCCAATCTGGACGAATTAAAAAACGCCGTCCGTAAATATCTTCGTCCTGAGTAAACGGTGGCAGCATCCCCCAATGAAGGACATCCAGAGCCTGCGCGATCACCGGCGTATCAACATCAAAAAAGTCGGGGTCAAGGACATTTCCTACCCGATCTCCGTGCTTGACCGCGCAAACAAGGTGCAGCGGACAGTGGCCAGGGTGAACATGTACGTCAACCTTCCCCACCAGTTCAAGGGCACCCACATGAGCCGCTTCATCGAGATTCTCAATCACTTCCACGGCGACATCAACCTGCGCAGTTTCCGGCTCATTCTGGAAGAGACAAAAACAAAACTGCAGGCCCAGGCAGCTCACATGGAAATTGAATTTCCATTTTTCCTCAAAAAAAAATCGCCTGAAGCCAACAAGATGGAGCTGGCCGAATACCTTTGCAAGATGCACGGCTCCCTTGACCAGACAGATGACCTCACCCTGGAAATCGCCGTGCCCATTTCTCCACCGGCGCCGGTGCAGACAAGCTCCGGGCTTCCCGAATCCCTGGGTCACTGGGGAGTGGCGAATATCTGTCTCCGCTTTAAGCATTTCATCTGGATGGAAGAACTGATTGAAATGGTCGAAGCCGTAACCACCCATAACCTGCAGTGGTCCGCCTCATCAGTCAAACCTCCTAACCGCACCCTGTCCGTGGAAAAAATTGCCAAGGATCTGGCAGTCAAACTTGCCGACCACCCTGACATCAGCTGGTGTTCCATCACTGTTGAGAATCTCTCGCAAGGCTTCAGCACCTTTGCCACCATTGAATGGCCGGAAGAGGATATGAACTTCAATCACAACCGCATACATTAAATAGCAAATCCTATGAATCACGAATTTTTACTGGAAATCGGCACGGAAGAAATACCGGCAGGCTACATTGAGCCGGCCCTGCATTTCATGAAGTCAACAATGGGCAGAAAACTGCAGGAACTCTCTCTCTCCCATGACGCCATCCTCACCGCCGCCACGCCGCGCCGCCTGACTCTCTGCGTCCAGGGACTCAGCAGCTGCCAGCCTGACCGCAGAGAGGAGGTTCTCGGCCCCCCGAAAAAAGCGGCTTTTGACAGTGACAACAAGCCCACCAAGGCTGCCATCGGCTTTGCCAAATCCCGCGGTGCAGCCCTGGAGGACATCCGGATTGCCAGCACACCCAAAGGGGAATACCTGATGCTGGTCCTGGAGCACAAAGGTGAGCAGACAGCGGATATTCTCTCCCGCCTGCTGCCGGAGTTTATTCTTTCCATCCCCTTTCCCAAATCCATGCGCTGGGGTACTTACCGGGTCAGTTTTGCCCGGCCCATCCAATGGCTTCTCGGCCTGTTTGCCGGCAAGGTGGTGGATTTTTCCATCAATGATCTCTCCTCCGGCAACACCACCCGCGGCCATCGCTTCATGGCGCCCCAGGTCTTTCCGGTACAGGATTTTAACGATTACCTTGCCGTGTTGCGCAATCATTATGTTTTTGCCGACATAGAAGTGCGGCGCGGGATGGTGGAAAGTGAAGTGGCCCAGGCAGCCTCCGAGGCCGGAGGGGAAATCGTTGCCGACAGCGACCTGCGCGATACGATCACCAATCTGGTGGAGTGTCCCATGGGTGTCAGAGGCAGTTTTGACCACAAATTTCTGACCCTGCCCCGGGAAGTGCTCATCACCTCCATGCGGGTACACCAGAAATATTTCACGGTGGCAGACCAGAGCGGAAACCTGATGCCCAACTTCGTAGCCGTGAACAACACGAAAATTGCAGACATGAGCATGGCCGCAGCAGGTCATGAAAGGGTACTGCGCGCCCGACTGGAAGATGCGCTTTTTTTCTTCAAGGAGGACAAACAGCGCCGGCTGGAAGAGATCCTTAAAGATTTGGCCGGCGTCGTTTTCCAGGCCCAGCTCGGCTCCATGCTGGAAAAAACGGAACGGCTGGAAAAACTGACCGCCTTTCTGTGCCGGAAAATCGCCCCGGATCTGCTTGCCACCGCAGTTCGTGCCGCCCGGCTTGCCAAAGCGGATCTGGTGACGAACATGGTGGGCGAATTCCCCACCCTGCAGGGAGTGATGGGTAAATATTACGCGCTGCATGATGGGGAAACAGCGGAGGTTGCCGAGGCCATTCAGGATCATTACCTGCCGGTCAGGGCAGACAGCGCCCTGCCGGAAAATATCCCCGGCGCACTCATCAGCATCGCCGACCGGCTGGACACTATAGCCGGATGTTTCGGTATCGGCAAGATTCCCACCGGAACCACCGATCCCTATGGACTGCGTCGTCATGTCCTGGCTTTGCTGCATATCATCGCCCACCGCTCTTTCCCCCTTTCCCTGTCCGAATGTATCGGTGAAGCGCTGGGTCTTTACGGCGATAAGCTGACCGAGGACCGGCAGAAGACCGCACAAGCCATTCTTGACTTCATCAAGGGACGCTACATCAATGATCTCATCGCCAAAGGAGTGGCCCAGGAAGCCGTTGAGGCTGTTGTTTCCACCTCCTTTGATGATATCGTTGACTGCCGGAGACGGATCGATGCCCTGATCAGCATCAGCTCAAGGGAAACCTTCACCCTGCTGGCAGGCGCCTTCAAGCGGGTCATTAATATCATTAAAGATCACGCAGATTATGAGGTCTCTTCCCTCCTCCTGCAAGAAGAGGCGGAAAGAAGACTGTACTCGGTATACCTTGAGGTGCGCGACCAGGTAGAGCCGCTTGTCAGGGAGAAAAACTACGACCTGGCGCTGGAAAAAATTCTCGAGATGAAAGAGCCTGTTGACGCCTTTTTCGACACCGTCATGGTGATGAGCGAAGATGCACAGCTCAGAAAAAATCGTCTGTCGCTGCTGGCCGCCATTGCGCAACTCTTTCTGCGCATCGGTGACTTTTCCAAAATGTATACCATGACGGGCAATGAATAATACTTTGCCCAATCAGACCGTGATATAAAAACTTCTCACATCATCCAGGGCATTTTCATAGAAAATGGGCAGATGGTCATAAACGTTTTTGAGTCCGCTTGCCAGCCTGATCACCTCCTGCCAGTCTCCCCTTTCATAAGCCTTGACGAGCTTGAGAATAACGGAATACTGGGTTGCCTCCTCACCAATCAATGTAGCATTGATGTCTTGGGCCAGACTGAGTTTCTGTAAAACATTTTCCATGGGCTGGTCGAGCAGCACATCCAGCAACGAAAACATGCCCACAGTATAGCAGGTCAGGGTAAAATCCCTGCCCTTGCCCATCTTCTCACCAATCTGTTCACAGAACCTGGCCCGCAGCAGGGTCAGGCGCAGCAACTCCTGGGGCTTATCATCGGCCATGTAGGAGAGCATCATCAAGCTGAGCCATTTCCGCAGAGTCAGTTCGCCGACCAGGGCAACCGCGCTCTGCATCGAAGTCACCTCCACCCTCCGGCGCATGGCGGCAGAGTTGACGTAGCGCAGCAGCTTATAGGAAAGCGACACGTCGTGGGCAATAAATTCCGTGATCTTTTTAAAATTGTAATTTTCATCCTGCAGGACACGGATGATCTTCAGATACTGTAATTTTGATCCGGGAATATCCCTGCCCTGGACGATTTTTGGTTTACTGAAAAAATAACCCTGAAAAAAGGTAAAGCCCATGGCCTTTAAGACATCATACTCCTCAATCGTTTCAACCTTTTCAGCCAGCAGCTTGACGCTGTAAGGGGCAACCTGTTGCAGATTATAGCTTAATTGGTCCATGGTCATGGCCTGGACATCAAATTTGATGATGTGAGCTATTTCAACAAGCGGCAGAAATTCTTCGGTAAAAACGAAATCATCCAGGGCAAGAATATACCCCTTTGCCACCAGATTTCTGCAGGCATCGATGACTTCCTGGGTTACTTCCACATTTTCAAGGACTTCAGCGACGGTAATTCGCGCAGGAAACAGCGCAGGATACTCTTTGACGAGCATATCCCCGGTGAAATTGATAAACGCCTTTCTCCCTGCCGTGATTTTGCTGATACCGATCAGGGAAAAGGTAT
>JAHIVT010000109.1 GCA_018816555.1 Pseudomonadota bacterium | reverse complement strand
GGCCAATCGAATGAGCAGTGAGGTCCTGCGCCATTTATGTGAGGAATTAAATGCCACCATGACCCCGTTTCCTGGCACCTCCATGCGCTTGGTCTACGAACTGGTGTCATGACAAATTCTCCCGAGGTCAGGATGTCTGAACTTGGAGCCTTGATTGATTTCACCGGCTGTCACCCCCGCCTGCTTCATTACTGTCTGCAAAAGGGCGCTGACAGCCCGGTGGCAGCAGAAAAACTTCTGCGCAGCTCATCACTGCCCGCCCAGCTCTTTACCCGTTTTCGCCAGGTGGATGATCGGATACGCTTGTGCACTTTTCTGGTGGATATCCGGCTTGAGAGATATGACCCCTGGCCTGCGGATGAACTGTTGCGCCGCCTCTACTGGAATAACCTCATCACCCGCCGCGGCCAGGATTTCTGCTGGCGCTGCGAATTTATCAGGCAGACCGGCAGGGAGCTGCTGGAATGCCGGTAAGCAGGGGAAAATCGCCCAGGTTTTTTGTATCCACAGGCTTGGTTTGCCATTTGTTCCTTATAGTCATAACTCTGCTGCTGCTCTTTGCTCCATCGCTTCCTGCCATGGAACAAAGCCGGCGGGAAGCGGAAAAACCGAATTTGCGGGTCGTTGATGATGCCCCCTATCGCGTGGCGCCTGCCCACCCGTCCCTTAAAAGAAATGGTGAATCCCTTTCTGATCTGGGTTTTGCATCCTTTGACGAATTGGTATCCTCTCTTGAAAATCGTACACCATTCACTTCGGTCGCCTTCAGCCCGGATGGTCGCTTTATCATTTCCGGCTCTGGGGACAATGCGGTGAAGCTGTGGGATGTGGAAGC
This sequence comes from Pseudomonadota bacterium, assembly GCA_018816555.1. GTDB lineage: Bacteria > Desulfobacterota > Desulfobulbia > Desulfobulbales > SURF-16 > SURF-16. The sequence goes on along the minus strand of JAHIVT010000109.1, from coordinate 5,622 downwards.
CCGATCCCTGGTGCATAGCTTTGAGGGCCATACAGCCTCTGTCACTTCGGTCGCCTTCAGTCCGGATGGTCGCTTTATCGCATCCGGCTCTGGGGACAAGACGGTGAAGCTGTGGGATGTGGCCGCTAAATCTAAATCCCTGGTTTATAGCTTTGAGGGCCATACATCCTCTGTCTCTTCGGTCGCCTTCAGTCCGGATGGTCGCTTTATCGCCTCAGGCTCTGACGACAAGACGGTGAAGCTGTGGGATGTGGCCGCGAAATCTAAATCCCCGGTTCATAGCTTTGATGGCCATGCAGACTATGTCTCTTCGGTCGCCTTCAGCCCGGATGGTCGCTTTATCGCCTCAGACTCTTGGGACAACAAAACGGTGAAGCTGTGGGATGTGGCCGCTAAATCCCTGGTTCATAACTTTGAGGGCCATACAGACTATGTCATTTCGGTCGCCTTCAGCCCGGATGGTCGCTTTATCATTTCAGGCTCTGGGGACAATACGGTGAAGCTGTGGGATGTAAAAAATCGGAAATTAGCTGATACATTTATTGCTGGACAGAACGGTAACTGGCTCTCTATCGACAGTCGTAACCAGATCTTTCGCGGTGATGACGGCACTTTGCTCCGCAAACGAAAGTCCAAAAACAATGACTGGCAGCCGATTCCAGTCACAGATATGAGTGCCAGGGATGCCTTGTCGGTTTCAGTGCTTCCTGAATTTCCGGCAGTTCAATCCGGCAAATCCATAAAGGTAGAAATACGGATTGCCAATACTGGCGAACAGCCTGCTTACCAGCTCCACTTGAAACCAGCCCTGAGTAGTGACCACACTCTGCGCCTTGATCCGCCGGACCGGCAGTTTAATGGCAAAGGGAAACAGGAGTGGCTGCCTGCCCGCATTGCCAGACTGGAAAAAGGGGAGACAGCTTCGATTTTTGCCCGGATTTCTCCGAACCTGAAACTTCCCTCGCACCTGATCCAACCAGGTGTCCGGGAGCTTGTGCTGACCGTTTGTTCCGCCAACGGGACGGAGGTTCAACAAAAGATTCAGGTTGACCTGCAGACCCCGTATCTTGAGTGGCAAAAGGCCAGACTGGAAGAGGATGGCAGGACCCTGAAAGCTGACCTGCGCAATAGCGGCACGCTTGATTTGCAGGATTTCACAGTCTATCTGCATCTGAACCAGGATAATGAATATGTTCTCTCTTCTCTGGAATATGTGCCAATCAAACAGCAAATTTCGAGATTGGCACCGGGTGAGACAACAGAATTACCATTTATCGTGCCAAAAAAATTAGCCATAAAGAAGGAACTTTTCGCACTGCGCGGCAGCACCAGCCAACTGCCTATCTTCTCCTGGGATCTGGCTGCCCCGCAAATTGAACGGGCAAGCCGTTTTCTCACCTGGCTCCTCCTGCCAATTCTTGTGCTGATTATGGTGGGGCTCTTCTATCTGAAGAGGTATCGTCATCCGCTGGTTGTCAAACTCTCTTCTGAACCCATAGCCCTCCTACACCTACCAGTTGAGCAACTTCCGGAAGCCCGCAAGCGCCTGCAGCAGACCGGCAGACTGGATAAAATTTTGTCTGAAGCTGAGGTGACGGATAAAACCATGGCCGGGGCTGTCTCTTTTGCAAAAGAGACAGCAAGCCGGAAAGCCGCCTGGCTGGCAAGCCGGTTGGGGGCGACGCATCGAGAGGTTGAAACAGGGCTCTGGGAAATGCGCCTCCCAGTTAACTTCCCCCTCAACATGGAGTTCTGCCTGCTTTTCTTCCCGGAGCCCGGCACGCAAGCCAATGATGTGCTGGAAAAGCTGAAGCTGCTCCCCCAGACCAGGTTGCATGCAACCTTGCTCATTGGTCCGGACAGCGAATACCAGCGGAAACTCCATGCAAAGACCCGCGACCGCACCAACAAGCTTGTTGCACCTCTGGGACATCAATTAACAGATCTGCTGCTCAGCCCGGAGCCGGAGCTGGCGCTGGCAAAAATTTTTGCCGAGCAGTTGACCATGAGCCAGATATCACCCTACCAGATCGGCGGTGGGGTCAACCGGGAATCCATCTTTTTTGGCCGCCAGGATATCATCTCCCACATCATGAATCGTGATCCGGCCAACTACCTGGTGGTAAGCGGCAGGCAGCTTGGCAAATCATCACTTCTCAAGGCGTTAGACAGGCGTTATGGAGATTTTCCGGAAATAACCAGCCATTATCTTTCCTTGTCCAATGAAGTTCTGGTGCCGCGCCTGGCTGCCTGCTTGGGCTTGGCCGGTGAAGCCCTACTTGATGATATCTCCCGCCATATTGCCGGACAAGCCCGTCGGTTTGTCTTTCTCATTGATGAGGCGGATCTCTTTATCAAACATGAAAAGGACAATGGCTACAGGATCCTCAATATGCTGCGCCAGCTCAGCGAAGAGGGCCATTGTTCCTTTATCTTGGCCGGTTTCTGGTATCTCTATGAACATGCTGTGCTTGATAACCTGTCACCCCTCAAGAATTTTGCTGAAATTATCCAGATAGGTGCCCTGGAAACAGAGGCCTGCCAGCAGCTCGTTACAGTACCCATGCAGAGTATGGGGTTGCAGTATGAGAATCCTCGGCTTGTCGACCAGTTGCTTGCCGCCACCGGCCGACGCGCCAATCTGCTGGCAATCGCCTGTTATCAGATCCTCGAGAAATTACAGGCTGACCAGCGTGTGATTGGCGAGAGTGATGTGGAGCAAGCCTTAAACAGGGATATAATATTGAATGCCCTCAAGGGATGGGATGCCATGACAGACGATGAACAGGCCTGCCGGCTTGACCGGATTATCGTCTGGTCAACGGTTGAAATGGAACGATTCACTTTCGCCGAGTTAATGGCCCTGTTGAATAAACATAGCGTGAAGGCAGAGACCAGTAAGATAGAACAAAGCCTGGTCCGCCTTGAATTAGGTTTTGTTTTAGGCAAAGATGAGGGGGTCTATTATTATCGGGTGCCACTTTTCAGGAAAATGATTCTGGTGGATTCACCACAGGCAAAAATCAAAAACGAGGTGGAAATTTATCGGACTTATCAGGCTTAATGATCCTCCAGATCAGTCAAATCTTCCACATCAGCCATATTGGCAAGCATTTTTGTGTATTTTCTCAGTTTTGCCTGGAGCTCTTCAAGCTCTTTTCTAAACAGCACTGTTTTTTGTGGGTCTGTGAATGCCTTTTGCAGGGAGAGCCTGTGCCACTTGGCGGTAAATGGTCTAACCACCTGATTAAGAACAACGATGGCAATTTTGGTAAACTCGATACAGTGGCGCCCGTTGTTTTTTATGACCTGCCTGGTAATGGGGAAGAGAGAGTAGATGCTTTCCAGTGCCGTTACTTCGTCACCGTCTTCTTGTGCCAGCGGCTGGGTTGTGATGCGGGTGAGCAACTCAATATACAGATCCCATGCAGCAGCCTTATCTTCATCCTGAGGCGCCCAGTCCATCTCCAGAAACGGCATTTTGATTTTCAGGGATGTCATATCCCACTGTTCCAGCCATTTACCTAATTTCATGGATATTCCTCCTACTTCAACAGTATCATCCAAATAGAAAATAAAAAATAAATTTTTCTGTAATTTTAAAAAGCCGGTCTGGAGAATTCGGATAGATCATCAAGTGAGTGAAAAAGCTGCTCCAATCTGTTAATTTCATTTAGTCATAAAGGAGCGGAACATGGCAAAAGAGGAGGCAAAAGATATCCACTGGCACATTCAATCTTGGGCGAATAGTTGGGAACTTAAGGTTATCCTGAGTGAGGGTAAGGACAGAACGCTCATGCAATCAATCGCCAGCTAACCAGGTTGCCGGCAATTGTTTTTTTGATGGCATTTTGATCGCTGCAGCTGCTCCGGACAAAGCGATTCTGCAATCAGATTTCCCGGCATTGAGGACAGCGAAGGACAGATCGAGGCGCAATTCGCCGGGGCGGTGATTGCAGTCTCCGCTATTTTGTTGCAAATTTGGGGGCGTATAAGGGAGATATGTTGATTTCGCATATACAGCAGGAAGCTCAGCCGGAAGATTGTTTGATTTTTTCAAATGTTTTTGTGTGGCAATCTCAAGAACTGAACGCTAAGCTAACCTGACCGCGCCAACAAATTTGCCCGTCAAGGCCCCCGATGTTCTCGCGGTCAGGTTGAGTGTTTTGTTAGAGCTTTGTTTTTATAACCAGCACATTAAATCGTTTAGAAGTTATGCCTTGACTCTTCTTTCCAGATTGTATGTTTAAAACCATAGTTTGTTTCTTCGTAAAAAAAAGACATACAGTTTAGACCGTTCGACAACTGAGCTCTTAGATTAAAATCTATTGCCTCTTCTTTGCTCATCCAGTCACATTTCTCTTCAATTAAAGATCTATACAATGGCAAACGATGTTTCTCCTCCACAGTTGGCTCCCTTTGGGCTGCAAGTAATTGAGCTGCAAGTAAGGCTGGTTGCAAATATTGTGTCTGGATAAACTCTCCGTGTCTCCATTGATTGCGCAAGTATCCTGGAATATCCAGAACCTTTTTCAACTCTTCAGCAGTATCGTGATAATCACAAGCGCAAGGTTCACCATCCAGAGTATACCGGAGGTTGTGTAATATGCGGGCGACCTCGCAAGCACCGTAAAGCCTTTGAGGGAAGTGGGAGATATGAGATAAGTGCTCTTCATTCCCCGGCATAATATTATTTTCAGGAAGTTTAATTCTGGTGGTGTATTCGTTATTTCTCCAATTTGGATTATCAAAATTTAAAACACTTTTTACGTACTCCTGTATCCAGATATAATAAAAAATTTGCTTTTCGTGATTTATGGGGCAAACAGCGAGAATGAATGGAGTAACGAACCGCTCAGAATAAATTAGGGTTTTGGTGGGTATGTCAAAGCTGGTTAATCCGTCTTTAAAAATAATATCTTTTTCTGTTCCTTTGATTTGGAACAAAAGGACTTGCCCTGTTGCATTTTTCTCTTCAAATATTTCAAGCTCCATGTCAATACCGTAATCCCTACCCGTCACATCTCTAAACTCCCATTGACGAGGAAGGGCAATCGGTACAATCTTACGAGCTTGAGTGTCTATTTCGTGAGTGTCTATTCTCATATTTATTGGTTTTGCGTGGGATTAAGTATTCGTCGCCAGAATTCCGCAAACCGACATTCCGCTATACAACTCGCCTAAGTGGGCCGCGCATAGTCCGCAAGAAACCAAGTTGGTACGGGATGACGGTGAATTCGTGCCGACAGCGCAACCAGTATCGTCCACTGAGTCCCGTACCACTTGAAATCTGTCGGGTTAGCCGCTCCCTTGAACGGCTTAAGAGACGCTTCTGCTTCCTCCGATGGAGTAGATCGGACTCCTGCGATTGCTCTGGACACCCCGACTTCCTGGACGGGGCGGCGCGACCCAGTCAATGTCTCCAGAGATACATCTGGAAACCACCTTTCGAGCGTCACGTTCTCTAGCAGAGGCTGAACATTGACCTGGTCAAGTAAAAATGGACACTTTTGTTAAGCGGCTTTTTTCAGAAGCCACAGTTTCTCGAATTCTTTTGGGCTGACATAACCCAGATAGGAATGCCGCCTGTTGCTGTTATAAAACATTTCTATGTAATCAACG
>JAHIVT010000108.1 GCA_018816555.1 Pseudomonadota bacterium | reverse complement strand
CGTTGATTACATAGAAATGTTTTATAACAGCAACAGGCGGCATTCCTATCTGGGTTATGTCAGCCCAAAAGAATTCGAGAAACTGTGGCTTCTGAAAAAAGCCGCTTAACAAAAGTGTCCATTTTTACTTGACCAGGTCAGCCACGTGCTTCCAGGTTGGAAGAGGAATTAGTGAATAGATTCGCGGCCCAGGTGGAATTGATCGCCGGTTCAGGCGGGGTATTCGAGGTGGTGATTGACGGACAAAAGATTTTTTCCAAGGCGGCAATCGGCCGTTTCCCTGATGATGGAGAGATCGTAAGGCTGATCGAGGGGATTGGCAGTGAGAAGTGAGAGGTAAGAAGTAAGGAGTGAGGAGTGAGGAGTGAGGAAGACAGGCAGGGGTGGTTCGAGAACCGCCCTGTCTGGTTCGAGTCAATTCGCATTCCGCAATCCCAAATCGCCTATCTCCAAACCCCCGGCTCACAACCGGGGGCCGAAAATCGCGGTGCCGACCCGCACCAGGGTTGCCCCTTCTTCTATGGCCACCTCAAAGTCGCCGGACATGCCCATTGACAGCTCAAATGCGTCGCGGCGGTCAAAGTAGCCTTTTGCGGCGAAATGTTCCCCAAGCAGCCGCAGGGTGCGGAAAAAGGGGCGCACCTCCTCCGGGTTGTCCATAAACGGCGGCATGGTCATCAGGCCTTTTACCTTGAGGTTGGGAAGTTCGCCCATGGCGGCAAGCAACTCTTCCGCATTTTCCTGCGCCACACCTTCCTTCTGTGTTTCCCCGCTCACATTGATCTGGACAAGAACGGATAATGTCTTGCCTGCCAGACCGGCGTGTTTGTCCAATGCCGTGGCAAGTTTAACACGGTCAACCGTGTGGACGAGATCAAAGAGCGTTGCCGCGTCCTTGGCCTTTTTGGACTGGATATGGCCGATGAAATGCCACTGGGCCGGTGTATGCAGAAGGTTGATTTTCTCCTTGGCCTCCTGCATGTAGTTCTCGCCGAAAAGGGTCTGTCCGCAGGCAATGGCCTCCTCGATGAGCTGGCTGTCGATTTTTTTGCTCACCGCAATAAGTTTGACTGACTGGGAATCCCGGCCCGCTCGCAAAGCCGCTGCCTCAATCCTCGCTCTTATTTTCTCTAAATTTTCTTTAATGGCTGACATAGGGTAGGGCATGGAAGAGTCTCTGCGGACTACACAGAGATCCCGAAGAGTTTTTGTACGTTGGCCGTTGTCTGTCCGGCCACCTCATTGAGTGTCACATCTTTTAATTCCGCGATCTTCTGGGCCGTATAAAGGGTGTAGACCGGCTCATTGGTTTTGCCCCGGAAGGGAAACGGCGCCAGAAAAGGGGCGTCCGTTTCAACCAGCAGGCGGCTTAAGGGAATGGCGCGCACCGCATCATGCAGCATCAGCGCATTGTTGAAGGTTACCACCCCGGGAATGGAGATATAAAAGCCCAGATCAATAAATTTTTTCGCCGTTGCGCCGTCACCGGAAAAACAATGGATCACCCCGACTGCAGGAAAGGGACCATTGGCACAAATCAGTTCATAAATCTGTTCATGGGCCTCCCGGTTGTGGATGATGACCGGCAGGCCGAGCCTTTTTGCCAGGTGAAGCTGCCTGGTGAAGGCACTGTGCTGCACGGCAAGGGGTGCATAATCCTTCACCGTATCAATGCCGATTTCCCCAAAGGCCACCACCCGCTCATTGCCGGCAAGTTGTTCCAGTTCAGCAAGGGTATCAGGGTTTAAATCGCCGGCATGGTGGGGATGGATGCCCACCGAGGCATAGACCCCGGCATGGTTGCGGGCAAACGCCACCGCCTTTCGTGAACTTTCCATATCGATGCCGATGGTGATCACGGCCCTGACCCCGGCGGCAATGGCCCGGTCCATGACCCGGTCAGCATAGAGTCCGTCATCGATCATATCAAGATGACAATGGGTATCCACCAGGGCGGCATCTCTGTCAAGCACGGGCAGCGGAGTAATTTTTTTCTTTTTTGACACGGTAAGTTATCTTCTCAAGTTCTGTTTTTAAGTGAAGCGACCATGCACCTTTTGCTCACCTCATCTAACAAATTATTGAAATTCCTGCAACAAAGGGGTAATTATGTGGGGTAAATCCGCCATCACAATAGAGGGGGGTGTTTTTTCATGCCGCAGACAGTTCTGGAAGCCATTTATGCACGACGCAGCATCCGGGAGTTTACCGATCAGGATGTTGCCTTAAGCGACCTGCAGGAGATTGTCCGGGCCGGCATCTGGGCTCCATCCGGTCTCAACAATCAGCCATGGCGTTTTGTCCTGGTCAAGGATGATGAAACAAGAAACAAACTGAGCGAAACCACCCATTACAGCCACATCGTTCTTGCCGCCCGCGCCCTCATCGCCGTCTATCTTGACAAGGAAGCCATGTATGATGCGGTAAAGGATCATCAGGCTGCCGGGGCCTGCATTGAAAATATGCTGCTGGCCACCGAGGCCCTGGGGCTTGGCGCGGTCTGGCTTGGGCAGATCCTGAAAAATAAAGATAAAGTGAATAAGATACTTGATCTTTCTTCGCAGTATGATCTGATGGCGGTGCTCGCCATCGGTCATCCGCTGCACCACAAGCAGAAATCGTCCCGCAAGGGGCTTGACGGCTTTATTTTAAAAACATTTTAGCAGGAGGACACCGATGTTTTCCAAAAGTAACCAGATTTATTCCTTGAATTTTTTTGCCATTGTTTTGCTTTTATTGCTGCTGACCGGCTGCACAAATTTCGGCACCATGGGTGGCGGTGATTCCCAGGAGGGATATTCCTCGGCAAGCCAGCCCTATTATCCGTCTGATTTCCGGGAGATTCTCATCCCTGACGGACTTGATATGAACCGGGAAGACTCCATGTTCGTTAAAACCAATTCCTTTAACGGCGGCGTGTTGACTTTCGATGGCCGCATCGACGTGATTTCCCTTTCCGATTTTTTTGAGGGCTCCATGCCCAAGAACGGCTGGAAACTCTCCGGGGTGGTCAAGGCGAAAAACTATCTGCTGATTTTCACCAAGCCGGACAAAACCTGCATGATCACCATCTCTGAAAACAAATTGAATTTCAAGACCGTGGTCAATATCTATATTTCCGAGGATGCCGAAGCGGTTGCTGGTGGTGCTGGAGCCGGTAGTGTCGGTGGTGGGGACAACTTTTCCGTTTCACCGCTGCAATAAACTAAAACCCATGGCGGCTGTCCTGGAAAATAAAAACATACTGTGCGGCATCAGCGGCTCCATAGCCGCATACAAGGTCTGTGATTGGGTTCGCTCCCTGCAGCGGGAAGGGGCGGAGGTCAAGGTTGTCATGACCAAATCCGCCAGGAAGTTCGTTACCCCCCTGACCTTTGCCGCCCTGACCGGCAACACCGTCCATGGGGCGATGTTTGCCGTTCGGGATGAAGAGCATATTCCTCATATCAGCCTGGCCCGTTCCAGCGATCTCATCCTGGTCGCCCCGGCAACCGCCCAGACCATAGCCAGGCTTGCCCATGGCATGGCCGATGATCTGCTGGCCGCCATCGTTCTGGCCAGTGAGGCGAAAATTATCGTCTGTCCGGCCATGAACAGCAAGATGTTCCTGCATGCGGCAACCCAGGAGAATATCCGAAAATTGAAGGAGTACGGCTATCTGGTGATTGAGCCGGACAGCGGCATGATGGCCTGTGGCGAGGAAGGGCCCGGCCGTCTGCCGGAATGGCATCAGGTACGGGATGCGGTAATTACTGCCCTGACTCCCCAGGAGCTGGCCGGTAAAACGGTGCTGGTCACCGCCGGCCCCACCGAGGAACCATTTGATCCGGTCCGGTTCCTGGGCAACCGCTCATCGGGCAAGATGGGTTACGCCATGGCGGCAGCGGCCCGGCAGCTCGGTGCCAGGGTTATCCTGGTCAGTGGTCCCACCCGGCTTGTACCGCCGGCCGGCGTCGAGTTGATCAACGTCCGCACCGCTGCGGAGATGTACCGGGAGGTATTGAGCCGTTTTGATGTGGCTGACATCATCGTCAAGGCGGCGGCGGTATCCGATTTCAGACCGACTGAGCTGTCTGCCGGTAAGATAAAGAAAACCGGGGAAAACATCTCCTTGCCCCTGACGCAGAACCGGGACATCCTGCAAAAACTCGGTGAGATAAAAGATCAGCGACCGAACCCGCCGCTGCTCATAGGTTTTGCCGCTGAAAGCGACAACCTGCTGGAGTATGGCCGGGAAAAACTGCAGAAAAAAAATCTCGACTTTATTGCCATTAACGATATTACTGCAGCTGACAGTGGTTTCGCAGTTGACACCAACAGGGTGATCCTGCTTGACCGCCAGGGGGGGCAGACCGAATTTCCCCTGCTTTCCAAGGAAGAGACGGCCCGGAAAATCTGGAACCAGGTGGTCAGCGCAAAAAGGTCAGCATAAGCGCACCGATGATGAGCAGCAGCGGGCCGTTGGTAAAGGAGTGTCTCGTCAACAACAAAGTGGCGTATAAAGACGTGAGAGCTCTCTCCGTGCATCCTCCTTGGCAGTAAACTTCCAATTTCCTCCTGGCGCCTCTGTTGTTTCTGAATTCTTGCCATCTCCGTACTTCTCTTCTAACGACCTCGAT
>JAHIVT010000107.1 GCA_018816555.1 Pseudomonadota bacterium | reverse complement strand
CGTTGATTACATAGAAATGTTTTATAACAGCAACAGGCGGCATTCCTATCTGGGTTATGTCAGCCCAAAAGAATTCGAGAAACTGTGGCTTCTGAAAAAAGCCGCTTAACAAAAGTGTCCATTTTTACTTGACCAGGTCATGCTGTCATTAGCACAATCCTAATAGTCATCTTCAAAGGTTGGGAATTCAGGATACAAGGTTTATTGACAATTAGCTGGGCTCTTGTCTGGCCCGGAGTATTGACGTTGATCCTGTTATGGGGTCCAGATCGAAAGCGGCAGATGCTCACAATCTTATCCTATTTTGGAGTGTTAGTACTTCTCTGTATATGGATAAGCGTATTCGGAGGTGCAGGAGGAATGGAGCCTATAAAATACAATGAAGATTCATTAGCGTACGGAACAACAAATATTACAATCCCAGGATTTTCCGTACCATCAGTCATTCTTCCCCTTTACATTTGGGCGTTATTCGCCTCGCCTACTATGTTCTTACTGCTTTTCCTGAACCGCAGAGTGCGAAATGTTGGTCCGCTAATCTTAGTTTTCATGATGATCACGCTTGGCGGAGTAGAAATGGCGCAGTTATTGATACATGCTGATATCGACAAGGGATTCCCCGTAACCCATATGATATTTAAAATTAGCGGATTGAACGGCACTATAATTTACTACGCTATATTAATCATGGGTTTCACGTTGTTTGGGATTCCTGCTTGGTTTGTAGTTCGCTGGATCAGTCGTTGCTATTATGCGAAGAAGTTTAGTGATCAAACCATATTATTCGACTCGATCTGGTTACTGGCTACACTTGCACTGTGCGGGTACCTTATTATGGAAGTTGGTTCTATGGGTTGGTTAGGTATTTTCGCCTTTGTGATCTATAAACTTGTTCAGATTTACGGCTTGAGGTCTCTGCAACTAACGGCGAAGAAAAGGCATAATTCGCAACTTCTCTTTCTCAGAGTATTCGGTTCGGGAAAACGCACCCAACATTTTTTTGATCTTCTCAACGCTCGCTGGCGTTATATTGGGAGTATTGAGCTTGTTGCTAGTACTGATCTCGCAGGGACCACACTTGAACCAAACGAATTCCTTGATTTCTTGAGTGGAAAGTTGCGTAACAATTTTATTCGCAATCATGAAGAGCTTGGACACCGGTTGGCTACTCTCGATCTTAAGCCTGACGCAGATGGACGATTTCGCGTTAACGAGTTTTTCTGTTTCGATGACACTTGGCAGATGACCGTGATTAGTCTGATTGGGCAGAGTGACGTAGTGATCATGGATCTTCGCAATTTTTCTCGGGAGAATAGAGGATGCATTTTTGAATTGCAAACATTGGTTGACTTAATCCCGCTCAAGCGAGTTGTAATACTAATTGATCACACTACGGACTATCCTTTTCTGGAAGTAACTCTACGGCACTGCTGGGAGGGAATGAGGGCGTCATCACCCAATGCAGATAGTGATGTCGCTACGCTTCAACTGCTAAGAGCAGAAAGAAGCGTTTCCGCAACAGTAAACCGTTTGATGCTTATCTGTGATCACATTTCGGCCTCCACGGGCACCGAATTGCCCCTGAATGGTGCGCTTACGAGCTAACAAAAAAATCCAGCGGACGGGCAGGGAGCATTTTACCTTTTCCTTCTCTTGCTCAAAGGCCACCCGCCGCTGATTTCGGTGTCAGCCCTGAGATTGCCACATCGAACATCTGAAAAAATCCAACAATCTTCTTTTTAGCATAACTACTGTCCATTGGAAGTCAAGATATCTCCTATACCTCCAAAATTTGAAACAAAATAGCGGAGTGTTGAAATCACCGCCCGGTGAGCTGTGATCAGATCAGGACGGCGCTGTTATCTAAGCCGGAAAATCTGATTGCAAAAATTGAGAATCCAGAGCGACCAAGTCGATCACAATGCAATCAAAAACTCGATTGCCGGCAACCTGGCCGAGGGACTTTTGATTGCATTAAAGTTCTATGCCTCCTGTTCAGGAATAGTCATAATTCCGCCTATTGCTGCCCACCTTGAAGATTTGTTCTCGGGATATTTACCTCATCGAGATTGACCCCTTCCTGAAAACTGCAACCGGACAAAAGGCCGACCCTCCACCGGATCATACTTAATGAGAGGTCATTGTCGTGCCGACTGATCGATTGTCCCCTAGCCATGGAAGATGCGGGAAACACGATTTGAAACATTACGGTTCAGTGTGCCGTTGTCGGTACTGAGGAAATCCTATCCAATATGGATCTTTCACGGCTTGTTTAAAGGCATTAAGCGCCTTGGTTGACGAATTGACATACATGTTGGTGTAACTTTCATCCTTATTCTCCCACCCCTCATGCCAATACACCGCCGCCCGTACCCTCGGGTAGCGTGACTTCATGTCGGCAAAGGCTTTACGAAAATATTCCGCCTTGTCGCCTGGAGGGAACTCCCCAACCCCCCATTCCGCTACTATCACAGGCTTATCGGCGTCTAATTGGCAAAGCTCGATATAAGGGTCTTCCATGACATTGCGAAACCATGACCACTCCTCGGAGCGATGCATCTTGGCATAGACACTCAGCCCAAGCCAATCAACATAGTCCGCGCCTGGGTAGTAGTTGCTCAAGGCATTCCAATTTTCCAGAGGCAAGCCGTAATGGTTGGCATGGAACCCCCATTTAATATTGTCAGCCTTCCGGGCACGCACTCGATCTACCACGTAGCGATATGCCTTTTTAAAGAGCTCCGGTCCCATAAACAGAGGCCTACCATCTTTTTGGCCTACTACCGTACCAGCCCCATAATAATATCCCGCCCAAGGAAACCATAGCCCGTTCATCTCCAGTCCCCAGCTTACTAGCAAGGGTTTCCCATACTGACGGGCCTCATCGGCCCATTGATCGATATAGGCGTCCCACTTGCCAGCCAAGATGTCGTTGAGGTTAAAACAATCCGGACCACGTTCTTCGTCGTAGGGCTTGTTCCAAGGTGACCAGAAGACGAGAGGGATAGCACCATAAGTGGACAGGATATCCAACGTCCGCCGTGGAAATTCCTGATCCCCCCAGAAGTTACCAAAGGCGATTACGGCTAGATGCTTGCCGATCATTTTATCAAAGGCCTTCACCCCGTCATAGGTAACATGGCTTTCGCCCTCGCCGAAATCGACATAGGCCCCCAGATAGGCTCCATCCTTCGGGAACACAATCTCTAACGGACCAGTTACTTGAGCGGTGGCAGGCTCCGACTCCTTTTCCTTGCAGTGCCCTAAGTAGGGTGTGGCAAAGAAAATCATGGCCAAGACTAGAAGCCATCTACAGAACTGAGGCTTCGTACACCTCAAGATGGGTTCTGCCAGACATTGGTGATGGTGTCGTTTCCTGGAGCACATAGAGGACCTCATAATTTGAATTCATAGTGTTGGCTAAAATTGCGGAGGTCGGTTATGGGCAAGTTTTCCACAGCCACTTTTCCGCTTCGACAAGCAGATATGTGATTACACCTGCTGTGGTAATTCTGGCCCAGGAGTCAAGGCCGATGGGCGCGCTCTGGAACAATCTGTTCATTACCGGAAGATACGTGTAAGCAATCTGCACAAGCAGCATGACCGCAACGCCACCGAACACCCACATATTGGTAAAAAAGCCAAGCTGAAAAATTGACTTTGTCAGTGAGCGGCAGTTGAAGAGATAAAAAAGTTCCATGACAACAAAGGCATTCACCGCCACCGTGCGTGCCTGGGCGATATCAGCCCCTCTTGCCAGCTCCCATTGAAAAAGGGCAAAGGAGGAAACCAGCAGCAGACCGCCCACCAAAAGAATACGGCCG
>JAHIVT010000106.1 GCA_018816555.1 Pseudomonadota bacterium | reverse complement strand
TGGAGCACATGATGTTTCGCGGCAGCCCAGACCTCTCGGCCGATCAACTCGCCACCATCATGGCCGCGCTGGGAGGCGACTCCAACGCCGCCACCCAGCAGACGTTGACCCAGTATTTTGTCACCACCCCGGTGGAGGAACTGGAGTCAGCTCTGCGGGTCGAGGCAATCCGCATGAGCGGTGTGCTGGCCACGGAGGAGCTGTGGGTCAAGGAACGGGGGGCCATTGAACAGGAGATCGCCCGTGATCTGTCCGAACCGATGTATATCTTTCATACCCGCCTGCTGGCGCATATGTTTGCCGGCACCCCCTATGCCGTTGATGCCCTGGGAGACAAACCCTCCTTTGACAAGACCACCGGGGTGATGCTCAGGCAGTTTCATCAACAGTGGTACGGACCGAACAACGCCATCCTGATCATTGTCGGGGATGTGGACCCGACCCGGACCATGACCATGGTGAGGCATCTCTATGCCGATATCCCCAGCCGGACTGCGCCGGCAAGGCCGCAGGTCACGCTCGGCCCGTTGACTCCTGCCGTTCTCGATATGGAGACCGATCTGCCCTATGGTTTGGCAGTGGTGGCTTATCGGCTTCCCGGTTACGACAGCCCGGACTATGCCGCCGGCCGGATTCTCGGGGATGTGCTCGACAGCCAGCGCGCCCGACTTTACGATCTGGTGACCGAAGGGGCCGCCCTCTATGCAGGCTTCTCAGGGGAAGAGCAGGCGCCTGCCTCCCTGGCATATGTTGCGGCAGCCTTTCCCAAGGGCGGCGATGGTGCGGCCCTGGTCCAGCGGCTCAAGGGAATTATCGAAGATTACCGCCGCGACGGGGTCCCCGCCGAGTTGGTGGAGGCGGCCAAGGCCCGGGAGATCGCCACGGCGCAGTTCGCCTGGAATTCCACCTCGGGTCTGGCCTTTGCCTGGTCACAGGCCGTGGCCGTGGAAGGGCGGACCGCACCTGATGACGATATTGAGGCGATCAGCAGGGTGACCGCAGCTGATGTCAACCGGGTGGCGCGTGAGCATTTGATTGGTGAGACGGCCACAACCGCCGTACTCACCCCTGGGGAATCCGGCAAGCCGAGAACTGTAGACGGTACGCGGGGTAAGGAGGCCTTTGCGCCCAAGGAGGTCAAACCCGTGGCGCTGCCCTCCTGGGCCGAGGGGATCGGCGAACTCAAGGTGCCTGCCCAGCCGCCTGCCCCCCGCGAGTTCCATCTGGACAACGGCCTGCGGCTTATCGTGCTGCCCTCGGAGGTCAGTCCCACCGTTTCTCTCTACGGCGAGGTGAGAAACCGGCCAGAGATCCAGGAACCGCCGGGCAAGGAGGGAGTGGCGGCAGTGCTGGCTGACCTTTTCTCCTACGGCACCACCAGTCTTGACCGGATCGCCTTGCGGAAGGCCCTGGACGACATCGCCGCCAGCGCCATGGCCGGCCCTGATTTTTCTTTGCTGACCCTGGCCGACAAGTTTGAGCGGGGAGTGGCCCTGCTGGCCGACAACCTCCTGCATCCGGCCCTGCCTGCCGCAGCCTTTGCCGTGGTGCAACAGGAACAGGTAGGTGGTCTGGCCGGAGAACGGCAGAGTCCGGATTATCACGCCCGGCGGGCCCTGCTCACCGCCCTGTTCCCGGCCACTGACCCGGTGATCCGGGAAGCCACCCCGGAAACCGTGGGGGCATTGAGTCTGGATGACGTCAGGGCATACTATCAGCAGATATTTCGCCCCGACATGACCACCATTGTAATCATCGGCCGCATCGATCCGGAAGAGGCGCACCGGGTGATTGCCCGCCAATTCGGAGCCTGGCAGGCCAGCGGGCCGAAGCCCGTGATCGATCTGCCTTCGGTCCCGCCCAGCAAGCCCTCGGCTCACCTCGTTCCTGATCCCGGCCGGGTGCAGGACCGGGTGATGCTCGCCCAGGTGGGGGATGTCATCCGGTCCGCTACGGACTATTACCCCCTGCAGATCGGCATGCACGTTCTCGCCGGAGGTTTCTACGCCACCCGGTTTTTCCGGGACCTGCGGGAGGACTCCGGCCTGGTTTACACGGTGGACGGGCGGCTCGACGCCGGCCCGAACCGTTCGGTTCTCACCGTCGGCTACGGTTGCGATCCGGAAAACGTCGGCAAGGCAAAGGCCCTGATTGTCCGGGATCTGCAGGCCATGCAGCAGGAGGATGTCTCCACGGATGAGTTGCGACAGGCCAAAATGCTGTTGCTGCGCCGGATTCCTCTGTCCCGGGCCAGTGTCGACGGGATCGCCGCCCAGTATCTGGCATTGGTGCGGGACAAACTGCCGCTGGATGAGCCACAGCAGGCGGCCCGGCGAATTGTCTCGATCAGTGCCGGAGAGGTGCGGGATGCTTTTGCCAGACGAATCAGGCCCGACGAACTGGTGCAGGTGATCCAGGGCCCGGCTCCGCAGTGACCTGAAAATCCATGAATATTCCATTACCCAGCGATCAGTCTGACGCGGCCGCGAAATCCCCTGGCCGCTGGCAGGTATTTTTCCTGGTGGCCGTGGGCATCTTTATGGCCACCCTGGATGGGTCCATTGTCAATATCGCGGTGCCCACCATCATGAAGGAGCTGAATGTCTCGGTGGCTGCGGTTCAGTGGGTGGTGATGATTTATCTGCTGACCGTGACCTCGCTGCTGTTAAGTTTCGGGCGCTTGAGCGATATCCACGGACGTCGCCGGGTCTACAGCCTGGGGCTGCTTGTTTTTTCAGCGGGTTCACTGTGCTGCGGCCTTGCCGCCAACATTTTATGGTTGATTGCGGCACGCCTGTTCCAGGGGTTTGGGGCGGCCATGATCATGGCCTGCACCCCGGCGCTGATAGTTGATACCTTTCCCCCGGCGGAACGGGGCCGGGCCCTGGGACTTATCGGGTCGGTGGTAGCCTCCGGACTGACCACCGGCCCGGTTGTGGGCGGGTTGCTGCTGCATTTTTTTTCCTGGCGGGCCATCTTTCTGGTGAATATCCCCATCGGTCTGGTCACCGCCGCCCTGGTTCATGCCATGCTGAAAGGCAGCCAAGCGGACAGTCGCCGCCAGGAAAGCTTTGACTGGCCGGGAGCGGTGATGCTCGCCCTGTGTCTTGGATCGCTTTTGCTGGCGGTTACCCATGGCTACGAATGGGGTTATTTTTCCCGGCCGATTCTGCTGCTGGTCGGGTTGAGCTTAATCAGCGCCGCTGCTCTGGTAGTGGTGGAGCAGCGGGCTGCTCATCCCATTCTGGACGGCGGACTGTTTCGCATTCGTCTCTTTACCCTGCCGATTCTGGCGGCAGTCATCCTTTTTGCCAGCCTGTTCAGTCTGGTTTTTCTGATGCCTTTCTACCTATTAAATCCCGGTGGCTTTGACGTTGACCGGGCCGGCTACCTGATGGCCACCATTTTCGTCTTTCTCTTTATCGTCTCCCCTATATCCGGATCTCTGTCGGATCGTATCGGTTCCCGATTGCTGTGCACTGGAGGGACCGCAATTGTCGCCCTGTCCCTTTATCTGCTGGCCCTGCTGCCTGCCGAGGCCTCTGTGGCCGATATTGTCTGGCGGCTGGCCCTGGCCGGGATCGGCATGGCCGTCTTTCTCCCGCCCAACAGCGCTGCGGCCATGAACATCGTTCCGCCCAACCGGCGGGGGGTGGCCAGCGCCACAGTTGCCGCGGCCAGGAATCTGGGTATGGTTCTGGGGGTGGCGGTGAGCGGCGCCGTGTTCAACAGCACCTTCCACCGCTTGAGCAACGGCGCATACCTGAAACTCTACCAGCCGTCTCTGGAGCCGGTGTTCATGCAGGCCTTCCATGCGGCCATGATCAGCGGGATGATGATCGCCCTAATCGGAGTGATTATCTCCTTTCTGCGGGGTCCGGAACCGAGAAAAACACGGGAGTAACCTGACCCCACGGATTCTTTTTCGTTTACCCTTGACTACTCAGGTGCATAGTCTGTAGGTATTTAGTCTGTTAGTGATGGAAAAATAGCAGATGAGAACCGTTTTGGCCCGTTTATTTTGGCCATTTTTTGGGGCAGATTTTAGTCTGCAAACAACTGACAGCCTGTATTGCTCACTTTTTTTGCCTGACAGACTACAGTCTGATAGACTAAACAACCTGAGTAGTTACAAGCAGACTGAGATCAGAAACCGCCATGCCCGCCTCCATGGTAGTGGCAGTGTCGGCAATTAGCTTTGTTTGAACTGTGGCTTGCCCGGCTGTGGCAGGCGGAAAAGCACAAAGACGACCATGCGGCGTCGGACTCATTAGGCACCGAGACGGTCGACGTGTTGACGGATGAGCGGAGCAGGACGATATTGTTATTTGACCCATGGGGCTCGTGGCAGTCCGTACAGCACAGCGTCATGTTGCTGCCGTTGGTGTAAGGGGCGCGGGCATAGACAATAGTCGCTCCGTCAAGCTCACCGTGGCCGTCCGGGATTACGCCGACTGCTGCGGTTTTCCAGCTTAACTTCCTGATGGCCCGCGGTGATCCGGGCAGGCGCGGATTGGTACTGTTGATGGTGTTGTATTCATTATGGCAGTCCGTGCACAGCCTGACGTAATTGGGCAGATTGGAGCCGTCCGAGGTGATGCTGTTGGCCGGTTCATGGGTGGTCGAGCCCCACCAGTACGGGGACACGTAGTCGCTGTAAGCGGCGTTCATCCTCTCCGAGGCGTCATCGCCCCATCTGTTATTATGATCGCTGGGCCTGGAGATGGCTGATTTGGTCGCATCATAGGGAGAGTTGGCATTGCGCTGGGCCAGATGGGGATTGTGACAGGCATTGCAGGGATTGATGTCCGCCGGCAGGGACCAGGTCACCCCATCGGCGTTTTTCATGCTTTTGCCCAGCACCTGGGTGACGAAATCCGGCAGATAATGAGAAGAGCCAGTCATTTCCTCGGCATGGCTGAAGGAATCCTCGATGGTGCTGTCATAAGAACCGCCGGCTGTACGGCCGCCGAAGTTGTAGCTGTAGCTCTTGTTTACCGAGATGCCACCAGTCTGGTAACCGCCTGACTGATGACAGTCAAAACAGAAATTTTCCGTCTGGCTGGTGTGGTTGGTATTAAAGAGCAGGTAATCGCTTGCCTCCCCTCCGGCCGGGACCGGTTCATCTCCGCCAATGCTGGCATGTTGCTCGTGACAGTGAGCACAGTTTCCCTGTGCGTAACCAAGGGATGAGGTGCTGCTGCGTTTGACGCCGTAAGAGGAATTGCCGTGGGCCGAGTTGAGATAATCGCCGGCCAAGACCAGCCGGTACGGCAGGAGGAGAAAACAAAGAGAGAAAACAATCAGACATTGATGTGGACTCATGATAGTGCCACGTCCTCTTGGGCTGGGACAGGGTTTAAGCAACGGGTTAATGGTCGCAAAATGCACCGATAACAATAATTGCTTATAGCTGGTTTTATATTGAATCCAGATCGGAAAGTAAATAATTATTTCACCCGAATAATAATGGGCGATTTTTTGATCGGCCTGCCCAAAGGATAATGTCAAATTTTGTTTTGTGTATTAGGTGGAAATCAAACTGAATAAAGGAAGGGGCAAGTATTGGAAGTGGAGGAAGGGGAGGAAGGGGTTGAGGGAAGGGGGCAGGGTCAAAAACTGTCAATGCCTCAACGGGCCGGAAGTGGAGACCTTCTTATTTTCTCTTTTATTTCGTCATACTGGTGGCGCCGTGCATCGGCCTTTTTCCGAACTGGTTCTCTGTCGGTATTTATGCGGTTGCCGCCATTGTCGTTTTTGCGTTTCATTACCGGGCACTGGCCATTGTTTATCCAAAAGGGGATCATGCATGAGCCCCTTTCTGTTTTCTAAGGCAGCAATCAGAACCCGCCCCGTCCGCCTCCATGGTAGTGACAGTTTCCGCAATGATTTCTGCTTGATGTGTGGGTTGCCTGGGAATGGCAGGCGGTAAAACAGAAAGACTGCAATGCGGCGTCGGCCTCATCGGGCACGGAGATCGCTACCTTGTTGATGGATGAGCGGACCAGGTAGACATTGTTTGGTGAACCATGGGGCTCATGACAATCCGTGCAGTTCAGGGTCATGTTGGTGCCGCTGGTATAAGGGGCGATGGCATAGACAATCGTGCCGCCGTCAAGCTCGCCGTGGCCGTCCGGGTTGACGCCGGCTGCTGCGGTTTTCCAGCTTAACTTTCTGATGGCCCGCGGTGAGCCGGGCAGGCGCGGATTGGTGCTGTTGATGGTGTTGTATTGATTATGGCAGTCCGTGCAGAGTCTGACGTAGTTGGGCAGATTGGAGCCATCCGAGGTGGTGCTGTTGGCCGGTTCATGGTTGGTCGAGCCCCACCAATACGGAGAGAGGTAGTCGGTGTAGGCGGCGCTCATCCTCTCCGAGGCATCATCGCCCCATCTGTTATTGTGATCGCTGGGCCTGGAGATGGCTGATTTGGTCGCATCATAGGGGGAGTTGACATTGCGCTGGGCCAGATGGGGATTGTGGCAGGCATCGCAGGGGTTGATGCCAGCGGGCAGGGACCAGTTCACCCCGTCGGCGTTTTTCAGGGTTTTGCCCAGCACCTGGCTGACGAAATCCGGCAGATAATGGGAGGAGCCTGCCATTGCCTCGGCATGGCTGAAGGAGACCTTGATGGTGCTGTCATAAGAACCGGCGGTTGTGTCGCCGCCGAAGTTATAGCTGTAGCTTTTATTGAGCGAGATGCCGCCGGTCTGGTAACCGCCCGACTGATGGCAGTCAAAGCAGAAATTTTCCGTCTGGCTGGTCTGATTGGCGTCAAAGAGGAGGTAGGCGCTTGCCTCCCCTCCGGCCGGATCCGGTTCATCTCCGCCAATGCTGGCATGCTGCTCGTGACAGTGGGCGCAGTTGCCCTGGGCGTAACCGAGGGTGGAGGTGCTGGTGCGCTCAACGCCGTAAGAGGAACTGCCATGGGCCGAGTTGAGATAATCGCCGGCCAAGACCGGCCGGTACGGCAGGAGAAGAAAACAAAGAGAGAAAACAATCAGACATTGATGCGGATTCATAAAGCGCCAGGTCCCCTTGGATTAGGACAGGGTTTAAGCCACTGATCAATGGGCGCAAAATGCACCGATAACAATAATTGCTTATAGCTTGTTGTATATTGAATCCTGATTGGAAAGCAAATAATTCTTTCGCCCGAATAATTATGGGCGAATTTTGATCCGCCTGCCCAAAGGATAATGTCAAATTTTGTTTTGGGTATGAGGTGGGAATCCTACGGAATCAAGGAAGGGGTCGATAAAAGGGGCAGGATCAAAAACTATGCTGGGGCTCGGGCAATTATTGCTGTTAACGGGCGGGTGGAGATTTTTGCTCTTATGCGGGAATCGGTGGTGAACTTGCAGATCAAGGCATCGATATTTTTTTGAAAAGTAATTCCGCCAATGCCTCAACGGGCCGGAATTGGAGACCTTTTTACTTTCTCTTTTATATACTGCTGGCGCCGGGCATCGGCCTTTTTCCGAACTGGTTCTCTGTCGGTATTTGTGCGGTTGCCGTCTTTGTCGTTTTGCGTTTCATTTCCTGGCACTGGCCATTGTTTATCCAAAAGGGGATCGTGATGATCCCCTTTCTGTTTTCTAAGGCCGCGTTGACTGAGCCCTCTCAAGAAGCAAATCCAGCAGACAAGCCGGCATCAGAAGCCGCCGTGCCCGCCGTCATGGTAGTGGCAGTTGTAGCAGGTGCCTCTATCCCAAGAGTGTGTTGCCCGGGTATGGCAGGCGTTATAACAGAGACTCTGCCATGAGGGGTTGGTGGTGTCGGTGGTGGAGATCGCCGCCTTGTTGATGGATGAGCGGATCAGGAAGATATTGTTTGGTGAACCGTGGGGCTCGTGGCAATCCGTGCAGTTCAAGGTCATGTTGGTGCCGCTGGTATAGGGGGCCCGGGCATAGACAATAGTTGCGCCGTCAAGCTCTCCGTGTCCGTCCGGGGTAACGCCAACTGCGGTGGTTTTCCAGCTTAACTTCCTGATGGCCCGCGGTGAGCCGGGAAGGCGCGGATTGGTGCTGTTGATGGTGTTGTATTGATTATGGCAGTCCGTGCAGAGCCTGACGTAATTGGGCAGATTGGAGCCGTCCGAGGTGGTGCTGTTGGCCGGTTCATGGTTGGTGGACCCCCACCAGTAAGGGGACAGGTAGTCGCTGTAAGCGGCGCTCATCCTCTCCGAGGCATCATCGCCCCATCTGTTATCATGATCGCTGGGCCTGGAGATGGCTGATTTGGTCGCATCATAGGGGGAGTTGACATTGCGCTGCGCCAGATGGGGATTGTGGCAGGCATCGCAGGGGTTGATGCCAGCGGGCAGGGACCAGTTCACCCCGTCGGCGTTTTTCAGGGTTTTGCCCAGCACCTGGCTGACGAAATCCGGTAGATAATGGGAGGAGCCTGCCATTGCCTCGGCATGGCTGAAGGAGTCCTTGATGGTGCTGTCATAGGAACCGGCGGTTGTATCGCCGCCGAAGTTATAGCTGTAGCTTTTGTTGAGCGAGATGCCGCCGGTCTGGTAACCGCCGGACTGATGACAGTCAAAGCAGAAATTTTCCGTCTGGCTGGTGTGGTTGGCATCAAAGAGAAGGTAGTCGCTTGCCTCCCCTCCGGCCGGGACCGGTTCATCTCCGCCAATGCTGGCATGTTGCTCGTGACAGTGTGCACAGTTTCCCTGTGCGTAACCGAGGGTGGAGGTGCTGGTGCGCTCAACGCCGTAAGAGGAACTGCCATGGGCCGCGTTGAGATAGTCGCCGGCGGAGACTGGCCTGGAAAGTAGAAGGAGTAGGCAAAGAAAGGGAATAAGTAGATATTGCCGCAGTTCCATGGATATGCTAGGCCTCCTTGCGCAAGAAATCAGAGTTTAAACCCCCTTAGAAAGGGGGGAATACACTGATGTCAATAATAGTCCACATTTATTTTATATTGAATTCTGATGGGAAAGCAAATAATTCTTCCAGATGCTGGAAATATAGGGAGTATTTTTTTGTGCCTAGCAAAATGTTAGAGTTTTATTCGTTTGGGTTTTCCTAAAAAAATAATAAAACCAATGTAATACTTATGCGGAAATGAGATGAATGGAAATTCAGAATTTTTTGGGTAGAGAAGAGAGGGGCAAGGTCAGTAAGATTTTTCCGGACAGCAGTAGGGCGACCCGGATGCCTGCTTTTTACTGCCGCGGGACAAGGATGCGGATCAGGCAATGTGCGGGTTTTGCAGGATTGACGAAGAGAAACGACAGGTGTAGCCTGGGGGCGTTTTCAGTCAGCAGGTTTCGGTTGACATATTCCGCCATGGGGATATCTTGGTGACTGGTAACTGCTGTCTCAAGGATTTTTATAGCGAAAACATCGGCTGCATAATAGGAAGCATAATGGGAAAAAACAGTAAAAGCATTGTTGTCACCGTAATCGGCAAGGATGAAATGGGGATCGTTGCTAAAATTGCCACTGCCCTTGCTGAAAACAGCATCAACATCATCGACATCAACCAGAAGATTCTTGGCGACGAAATTTTTGCCATGACTCTGCTGGCCGACAGGGTAAACTCAAGCCTCTCCCTGCCCGAGATCACGGCGAAGCTCAAAGAGTCCGTCTCGAACTTGTCTCTCAATGTCACGGTTCAGGATTCGGAAGTTTTCCAATACATGCACAGGGTGTAGGGATTAGCAATGAAATTTTCCAATGAAGAGGTTCTTGAAACTATAGGGATGATCGCTGAGGGTAAGCTGGACATCAGGACAGTGACCCTGGGGATCTCTCTGCTTGACTGTTCCGACCCCAATCCCTCCGCCTGCGCCCGCAAAGTCCGTGAAAAAATTCTGGCCAGGGGTGAGAAGCTGAGCGAGAAGGCGGATTTTGTCGCCAATGAGTATGGCCTGCCCATCGTTAACAAGAGAATCAGCCTGACCCCTCTCTCCCTGGTGGTTCCCGTGGCCGACCCGGCTGCCTTCCTGGAGGTTGCCCGGGCTGTGGATCTGGCGGGAGAGGAGATTGGCGTCAACTTCGTGGGTGGCTACACCGCCATGATCCAGAAGGGCGAGACCGCCATTGACCAGGCGCTGATCGCGGCAATGCCCGAGGTTCTCGCCACCACCCAGCGTTTTTGCGCCTCCGTCGTCCTGGCCACCACCCGGGCGGGGATCAATATGGATGGCTGCTACACCATGGGGCGGGTGATAAAGGATATCGCCGCGCGCACCGCCGATCAAGATGGCATCGGCTGCGCCAAACTGGTCCTCTTTGCCAATCCGGTGGAGGATAATCCTTTTATGGCGGGTGCATTTTACGGCATTGGCGAGTGCGAAAGTTCTATCCTGGTCGGCGTAAGCGGACCCGGTGTCATCCGTCGCGCCATTGAAAAACTTGGCCCTGATGCCGACCTCGGACAGGTGGCCGAAGCGATTAAAAAGAGCGCCTTCAAGATTACCCGTGCCGGAGAATTGGTCGGCAAAGAGATGGCAAAGCTGCTTGGCGTCTCCTTCGGCAACCTTGACCTGTCGTTGGCTCCCACGCCTGCTGACGGCGATTCAGTGGGGCAGGTGCTGGAAACCATGGGGCTTGCCATGCCGGGCGCACCCGGTTCAACTGCCGCACTGATGATGCTCAACGATGCGGTGAAAAAGGGCGGCCTTTTTGCCTCCTCCTCGGTGGGCGGTCTCTCCGGGGCCTTTATTCCGGTGAGCGAAGATGCATCCATGATCGAAGCGGCCAAGGTAGGGGCGATAACCATCGAAAAACTTGAGGCAATGACCAGTGTCTGCTCGGTGGGTCTCGATATGGTAGCCGTACCGGGCTCCACCAGCGCCGAGACCCTGGCTGCCATCATCGCCGATGAGATGGCCATCGGCTGTGCCAACCACAAGACCACCGCGGTGCGGATCATCCCCGCCCCCGGCAAGGATATCGGCGATTTTGTGCATTTTGGCGGCCTGCTTGGCGAGGCCCCGATCATGGCGGTAAGTAAAATCTCCGCCGATAACTTTGTCAGAAGAGGCGGCCGTATTCCGGCGCCGCTGCAGTCCCTGAAGAACTAGCAGGCTATTGAAAAAGGAAGGGCGCAGCAGATTTCATTACTTTCCTTCGGCTGCCCTGCCGCAGCCGTTATTCCCTTTGTCTGACCAGCGCAAAATGGCTGTCCCTTCCTCTTTCCGTCTGCCGCTGATTGTTTTTGCTCTGGTTTCTTCCTCGTTCACCAATATTTACATTACTCAGCCTGTATTGCCGGTGCTGCAGCATGAATTTGCAGCTGATATGGTGCTGGTATCGTTTACCGTGTCTGTCGTTATTCTCGGCATCGCCATTGCCAATCTTCCCTTCGGTTTGCTGGCAGATCGCATTGCCATTCAGCCCATCATTGCCGTCGGCGGCCTGATGGTGGCTGCCGGGGGTTTTGTCTGTGCGGTAACGTATAACCTGTGGATTCTGATCGGCGCACGTTTTGTCCAGGGGATCTTTATCCCGGCCTTGACAACCTGTCTTGCCGCCTATCTGGCCAAGACCCTTCCCTCAGAGAGGCTGAATGTGGTGATGGGTTCCTCTTCCCGCCATCTTTACAAGACTTGCTACCCGAAACCATCTGGCCCGCGGCATATGCAGATCCCATTAGCTGTGCCCGGATTTTTTACTGGGTCTCTGGAATTTTCTGATCTGAGTCAGATAGGTTTGGCGACCATCAATTTTACCTTGTAGGGAGGAGGAATCCAAGTCCTCCTCCCCATACATCTGTGTTATTTTAAAACCAGGTCGGTATATTCGTCGTTATTGTTATCGTTTCAATTTTGCAAGTTTGAGTTTTTTCGTATTTATTGTTTTTAAATATTTTTTATTGAGTATCTGGAATTTTCTGATCTGAGTCAGGTAAGTTTGGCGACCATCAATTAAACCTTGTAGGGAGGAGGAATCCAAGTCCTCCTCTTCATACATCTGTATTACTTCAACCAGATCAGTAGTCCCGTCTTCATTGTTGTCTGTAAAATTTAGCCATTCAGTATCTTCAAAAAGAGCCTCGCCGTTTTCATCATAAATTCCGGTTTCGATAGACGAAGAAATGATGGCCGCAAAATCTTCAGCTGACAGATACAGGGGTTCATAATTAATTTCTGCCTGTGAAAGTAGAGCAACGAAAAGTCGGAGGTGGTTTCGAGCGCTCTTTAATGCATTTTGATATATTGTCTGGATATCGACATTATCAGTTTGGATCAGAAGATTCTGCAACTCACAGATAATCATATCCTCCATAGTCGCACCTAACCGTAAAGACTCTTCCGTTGATGCGCTTCCTGCATTGAACATGAGGTCATAGAGATCCTGGTCGTCCTGACTGTCAAATACCCCGGCAACATCTTCGGGAACTGTTAGTTCGTATTTTTCTAGCAGGATAACAACTGCATCCATATTGTGCTGCTCATCGCTCACCGTATTAATAAACGTTTGTGAGCCCCACATTTTATAATATGCCTGATAAAGGTCTCTGGAAATCTTATGGTCCAGCCAGATCTTCTGCAGGTCCGTCTCCTCAGTATCGCTGATTTCCTCTTGCACTGCATCAGTTAGAATGGTTGCAAGGACCATCTCGCTGTCGGTTAAGTTGTCGGTTGTTAGTTCATTGGTGCTCGGATCAGCATTTGCTGAAACGGGACATGAACAAATAACTTCCTCTGAATAATTACTTTCCAAGCCGTCATTATCATAAGCTGTTGCAGCAAAATACAAAGTATTTCCTTCAGGTAAATTTTGCACGGTGTAGGTGACCTTGCCATCAATAATTGCAGGGTTGCCAACATCTATCGTGACGTTATAGTTCCTTGATTCAGACCCATAATAGATTTTGTAACCGGCAAGGCTTGCATCAGTATTTGGGGTCCAGGAAAAGCTTAACTCGCCGGAATATGCAGAGCTTTGTAAAAGGGAAAATAAAAACAGAGAAAAAAGAAAAAAACGTGTGAAAGGGGAAATTGCTTTATTCATTATTACACCTCTTTGTTGATGCCAGTAGATCAGTAAAGAAGTGCTGATCTTACCAGGTAACCTCGCTACCATATTTCTGCATTACTTCAGAAACTTAGGCCGATGGCTTTGCGTCCCGCTCTTTCGAATGGTTTGCTTTTTTCAAGTAAAATTATGACCGCTTGGGTTAATAAAAAATCATGAAGTGACATTAGCTTCTTTTGGTATATTTAATAAGCAAAATCTGTTCCATATAGGTGTGTTATTGTTTGTGAGGAAATAATGATTTTGGTCTTTTGTAATGTATTCAGAAAATTGGATAGGTATAATTTTATTTCGTAAGGTGGTATTGGTATGGATAACGACGTAAAGGGAAAAGTTTTTTTTAAGTTATCTTCTTGATAAATAAGAATTTTATTAAAATTGATGTTTTAGATAGTGCTCGACCGAAAACCCTTCCAAGCGTCTTCCGGCACATAGGATTTAAGTAAACGCTTAACCTTTTTTTCCACTTCACAACCATATGGCGGCAGTTAGGCCCGCCAATTCAACAAATTGGAGGGATTCTGGACACACC
>JAHIVT010000105.1 GCA_018816555.1 Pseudomonadota bacterium | reverse complement strand
TCAGCTATTGCCAGAAATCTTGGGAAAGAAAAACCAACCCGGTATCTCAATGATCTTATGCGGCAACTGCTTGAACAAGACATGGTTGAATATACCATCCCCGACAAACCTCAAAGCCGCCTCCAGAAATACCGGCTGACGGAAAAAGGGAAACAGATTTTGAATCAGGATATTTAAATAAAGGACTTTGGCAACCGACTTTGAATGTGGGGTTGCATATGCAGATGATTGAATCAAATATTGGCTGAACGAACAGCAAGATAGGCCGGCAGCGCCGCAGTTGCGGTTGAGGTGAAAAAACTTGCGGAGATCATCACCTGGATAACCTCACGTGATCGTGGCCTGCCCGCAGGGGAAGCGCTGAAATGCCGGCGGCGGCCGAAAAGAAAACCCTGCGAGGGCACCTTGAAAATCCAGTTCGAGATAGATGACCGGATTCACTGGTTCTGCCCGGAATGCACCCTGAAGGGCATAAACGAGGAAGAAGGCTTGATCAACGGGTGGCATGGGTTGATGGGATATGAGTGACGGGACGATTCACTGAATACCTGAAATGGAACCGATGATAAAAAAAATCATCGGTTCAGGACCTAGTACAACGTAAAATTTAAACATTCGTATTTTTGTGTGATATTTGTTATAGTCGTCTTCAAAACACAAGGAGGACGACGACATGGCGCCACGATACAGAGTGACATTAGCAAAAGAGGAAAGGGAAGACTTGGAGGCGATCTCAACCAAGGGGAGAAGGGCAGCCCGCACCGTTTTATATGCTCGAGCATTACTTCTGCTTGATGCTGGGGAACATGGACCGAAGTGGGTTGTCGCTCAAGTCGCAGAAGCTTTAGGGACAACGACTCGAAGTTTAGAGCACTTAAAGAAACGATTTGTAGAAGAAGGTCTTTCTGCCGCCCTTGAACGTAAGGAGCGAGAGACCCCTCCGCGAGAAATTCAATTCGGAGGAGAATTTGAAGCACATCTTTTGGCCTTGGCATGTTCGGATGCTCCAGAAGGTAAAAATCGATGGACAGTCCGTCTGTTGGCTGAGAAAATGGTCGAGCTGAAGATGGTAACGAGTGTTTCTCCGATGACGGTATGTAACACTTTAAAAAAAATGAACTTAAGCCTCACCAAAGCAAATACTGGAAGATACCGCCGGATCAAAACGCCAGTTTTGTAGCGGCGATGGAAGATATACTCGAAGTTTATGCGCGTCCGTATAGTCAAGAATTCCCGGTTGTGTGCATGGATGAATCGAGTGTACAGTTAATCGGGGAGGTGCATGAGCCTATTCCGGCAGCCCCTGGCCATCCTGTTCTGATGGATGATGAATATGTTCGCAATGGGGTCGCAAGCATATTACTTGAGGTTGAACCGCTTGGGGGAAAGCGCAAGGTAAAAATTACTGACCAGCGGACACGGATTGACTGGGCGTATTTCATCAAAGAGATGCTTGAAGAGCGTTATGCAGATGCCAAGAAAGTAGTTTTGGTCATGGACAACCTCAATACCCACGACACGGCCTCGCTATATGCGGCGTTTCCACCTGAAGAAGCCAGGAGCTTGGCGGAACGTCTTGAAATACACTACACCCCGAAACACGGGAGCTGGCTGAACATAGCAGAGATTGAACTCAGTGTATTGAAGCGGCAATGCCTTGCAGGCCGGATTGATTGTATCGAGAAGATGCGAGCTGAAGTGGCGGCATGGAACACCGATCGAAATAACCGCCAGACTAAGGTTGATTGGCAGTTCAAAACAGACGATGCGCGAATAAAACTAAAACGACTTTATCCGAAACTTTAACATATACTATGTACTAGGACACTATTTGTCCTATGGTGCATGGTATTATTTCCGCACAATCGTAACGATTTTTTTTGACAGAGTCTTGTTCCATTAAAATTTTTATACGAGAATCGAGGCCGTAGGAAAACCGGTAAGACCAAGACCCTCAAAACAAGAGTGAGTAATTGAGTAGCATGAAATTTCGGAAGAGGAAAAATATCTTAAAACGGGAGAAAGCCGCTCTTGTAAGGGGTGAAAAAAGCACCCTAATTCAGGAAAAGGGGCATCCTCCCGGGAAGATCGACATAAAGATATTTTCAGCGTCAAAGTACACTTCTGCTTATCCCCCCATAAACTTTCTCGCTGACTGTCGAGAAAATGGCGTCGAATCTATTGGAGAGAATAAGAAAAAAACGGACGACAACCAAGATGCACCGAAGAAAAATATGCCAACCTGGCAAGAATTATTATCAACAGCAGATCTGTCGGTACGAGCCGCTAATGTTCTTCTGAATAATTTTTCCTCATGCGATGAGTTTTTATTGTGTAATGTGAACTCGCTTCGTGATTTGAGAAATTGTGGACAAAAAACCATCATAGAGCTCGCCGAATTTCGTGAGAGCATCATCGCCGTGGGGTGTAGGACGACTACTCATGAACAAAAAATCCAGAATCGGTTACTGCACGCCGAAGATCTTCTGAAGTTTCCTCCATCGGAAGAAAATCTCATGTTTTTACCTATTTTTAATTCTGGGGAGCTAGTCAATTTTTCCTGGAATGATTTGCATCCCGGGTTTAAAGGTAGCGTCAGTTTGTCGGGCTTTGTGTTTTCCGTGAGGGCTTCAAAGATATTGAAGGGACTTGGCCTGACAACAATCGGCGAGGTAATGGTTTACCCTTCAGGCAATCTTTTAACTCAGAAGAATTTCGGACGAAAATGCCTGAAAGAAGTTCAGAATATCATCCGTTCGTTTGTTGTGAGTGGTGACCTCCCTTTGGCGTCTTACACCGCTCAAACGGACAGTGGGTTACTACCTGCCATTGACTATTCCAGTTATGAAAATCTGGTCGTCAGTTTTGTCCGGCATTGCCTGAAAATCAAAAGGAATCAAGAAATAGTATGCAGCAGGTTGAACTTCCCTGACACCATGCCGACACTCGAACAACTGGGAAGCCAGTTTTGCATAACAAGGGAGAGGGTGCGACAGATTCTTAAAAGAGCAAATTCACTCCTGGTGGTAAAAGCCCATCGTGATCTTTTGTCTGATTTCTGGGAGATTATCGAGCAGATCATAATAGGTGGTGGTGGAATTATCAGTTTGGTGGAATTAGCTGTTGCGCTACAGACTCGATTCGAATGGACCCATACCCCAAATCCATCCGCATTGGGACAATTATTAGCTATATGGCAGACGGGAATGACGTTCGCCTCAGCATCCGATCAGCTTAGTGTGGATACTCCATGCCTTTCCTGTCACCACCCGCTGGAGCTACTATCTCATCTCGACCTGAGCGAGCATGATTCATATCATTTTGAGGTTGTTGGGAACAAAATACTTACATATTGCAAGGACCATTGTGATAGGAATTCAATTCAAAAGTTTCATAAGGCGTTTATCAAACAAATTGTATCAGCAGCCAATAGTAAATTTATTTTTCATGATGATGTAGTTTTTCCCTCTGATCGTTGGCTGATACGCCATGGAGAACGGTTGGAGGACCTTATCGTTCATGTCCTCGAAAACCATGGTAAGCCAATACATTTCAGCGAAATTGGCGCTGCCATTAGAAAAGAGAACATAAAGTACCGGGAAATTTCCGACCACAATGTGCATGCCGCGATGATGCGCTATGACACTGTTGAAATCGTACAGCGCGGCATCTATGGCCTGAAGGCATGGGGCGTTGGCGGCTATCGTTCCGTGTCCACTGCTATCGAAGATCTGTTGAATGCTCATGACCTGCCAATGCGGCGGAGTGAGATTATCAAGCATCTTGCCGGAGAATACTCCGAACAGAACATTTCGGCGGCCTTGCATAACTGCAGCAATCGTTTTGTCAGCATCGGCGAGGGCTTTTATGACCAGCCGGAGAGGTGGCGGAAGCGGTCGTTATCTGGATTAATTGATCTGTTGCCCGACGCCTTGGTGAACCTTGCGCGATTTATCACCACCAACAATAATTGCTCGTATAAACTTGTACTCGCCCTTGTCTTTATCCGCGGCATGGATGAAAAAGGCGTCTTTTATCTGCCGACTCTGAAAGAGAGGTTTTTCAATTTTTATCTTGGCCGACAAAAGAAAGGCGAACTGGTGGAGGCGGCGGCTGTTCTTATGCGTCGAATAGGCGAGCTGGGCGACAATGAAATAAAGAACAAAGCAATTAAACGACCTCTTGAAAGTTTTTTAGCGTCTGGTCTTTGGAGTCAAAAATATTCAAGCTTTTATCTCCATGAGGACCTTGTTGAGTTATTGGCAAATGCAGCAGTTCACAGTCTGCTGTTGATCATTCTCTTAAAAGGGATCGATGAATATTTTACCGCGATAATCCTGCCATCTTCGAACTATTCAAAGACCAGCATAGGGATGGATACCAGAACAGGAGAACCACCCCCCTGTTTATCTGATGACTCTGAAGAAGAAATAATGAATGTTTCGAGCGAAAGCACACTTTCCATCACATTAAAAAAGAAAAGTTGGGGCAAAATTCCGCTATGAGCAAACCGGCAACACCAAGAACCTACTGGTGCGATTCCTGCCAGGTTCCTTTGCTTGGCGAACTGTGCTGCGCCTGTGGGGCGAAGGGGCGCAATATTTCAGCGGCAACCTTGGTGCCCGTCTTTCGTCCGGAAATAAATTATTTGCGAAATAATATTGACGAGGAACTGCACGCATCGCTGCGTGAGTTCGAACTCTGGGTGACCCCGGCTAATTACAACTATCATTCACAGGGAAAAGCCTTCTTCAAACTATCAGCCACATCGGCGGATGTTGCAATAACCAAGATAAAGCCACCTCATCTCCCCACGAAAAGAACCCGCAAAGAAACCCTGGACCAGTTACGCGAGTCGAACCGGGCGTATGTTGAACAGCTCCAATATGAGGCTGAGAATTTTATCCGGGAAACGGTTACACGGTTCAGCGGGCGCCCGATTCTCGTCTCTTTTTCCGGTGGCAAGGATTCTACCGTCATTTCACATCTGGTGATGAATGCATTGGGCCGAAGCGACATCCTTCATATTTTTGCCGATACCACCATAGAGCTGCCGGACACCTATAAATATCTCCAGAACTTCCAGAAAGAACACCCTCTGACGCCTTTTATCTCCAGCCGTTCGGCCCTGGATTTCTATAAAACCGCAGAGTCGATCGGCCCGCCCAGCCGGATCCTCCGTTGGTGCTGCTCAACACATAAAACAAATCCTCTATCAACACTCATAACCGGGATAAGCCCTGGCCAAGGGGTACTAACTTTTGATGGCATCCGAAAGGCCGAGTCTGCACGCCGATCAAAATATTCAAGGATTAGCAACAAACATAAAATTGCAAATGAAATTTTAGCAAGCCCCATTATTGAGTGGTCAGATTTGGCTGTTTGGGTATACCTGCTATATCATGGCATCAAATTTAATCCAGCTTACAAGAAAGGGTTTAGGAGAGTTGGATGCCTTTTTTGTCCATTTAATAGTGAATGGTCCCATCGTATGGTCCATTATTGGTATGCAACTCAAAATAATCGTTGGACTTTATTTTTGGAACAACATGCCATGCGGGTGAATCATCCAAACCCGGATGATTTTGTTACTAAAGGATGGCGTGCTAGGGCAGGTGGTCGAGGTCTTGACCACTACAAGGCTGCTATTGAATCTGCGCCATGCCTTCTGTCTGATACCGCAATTTCATACCAGCTATTAAGTGGTGAGATAAAAAAGGTCCGACATTTTTTACGACCGCTCGGACCGCAAACACAGGTTAAAAGCAATGGTTGTTCGGAAACTTTTTTGATTCACGATAAAATCACACAGGAAATGTTGGCCAGTGTGGAAATCGGGTTTGAGGATAAAGCTATTCGCGTCAATTATCTGCTCAAGAAAAATAAGCGTCTTTTCCAGCAACGGGTTGAGAAGCAGTTAAAGAAATTGCAATCATGCATCTATTGTGGTGCTTGCGGTGCAAGGTGTCCTCAAAATGCCTTACATGCAGATTCTGATTTTCGTATTGATTTTAATGTGTGTGTTAGCTGTTTGACTTGTGTAATGCATAAGTGTCCCGCTGTTGAATCACTCACAAAAAAAGGTAAGTAAAATAGATGGCTAAATTTGAGTTTGGTTTCGAAGAAACCTGGTTTCGTTTGATCATTAAGAAAATTTCAGAACATCCTGATTTGTTTTTGCCAAGCGCTGTGGAAAAGGCGCAAACTGTCCTCCGAATCGGCAAATTGAAGGTGGGGGCGGCAAGAGTTTGGGCCGAGACGGCCGGGATTCTTCAGAAGAAAAAGCAACAGTTTTCGCTCACCCCCCTTGGCCGTATTGTTGGCAGGCACGATCCGGACATGGATGATGACGGCATTTGGTGGGCACTTCACTATAAACTGGCCCGGCAAAACAGCCCGGCCTGGTTTTACGCGGTTTATTTCAATGAATTTTCTCAGGATTCATTTGACCGGGGCATGCTGGAAAAACACCTGCGCGAATGGTGGGACCTGGATCACGAAAAACCGATGACCGACAGCACTTTTGATAAGCTCATATTTTCCCCATTCAAACAGGTCTTTGATGGCACCCGACTGGGTAATGATTTTGGATTTTTCACCGCGCACGAAAACGGTGGCTATCACCGGCAGCCCGTCGGTTATCGTGAACCACCTCCTGCCATTGCTGCTTATGCCCTGCTCGACTGGGCACGGCAACACAAACGTCAGTCTGTATATCTTGAGAAGCTTATGGATCCTTGGGGAGTCGGTAGGATTCTCAGGCTTGACCGGCATGGTCTTGACAAATTGATTGTTGAGATAGGCGATCGGTATGAAAAGCATGTGGCATGGATAAGCCATACTGCCGGGCTTAACTCGGTTTCGATTATGGATGTCTCTCCACTGGCGCTGGTGAGCGCTCACTACCACGAGCTTGATGGTGAAGCACCCTTGGATTCTCTGGCTGCCGGCTTGGCCGAGGTCAGGGAATTAGAAACAAAACTGTCCCAGGACAAATAGTTTTCATAAAGAAACGGTGATGAGACTTCTCGATATCTTTCTCGACAAATGGCACCGCTGTATAAACGGCCGCTACCGAGTGATGCTTGTCACTCCCTCAAGGCAAGATCGTTTTCCTGACGAACTGGTTGAAGAGTTAACCAGTGTGATCGGTGCTGAACGAGCAGATTTTGACAAACGATACCAAGGAGAACTGGAATCGTTTTTCACCAGGCGGAAAATACAGGAAGAGATCAGGGGGGGGTGTTCCGCAAAGCCTCTCCTGGTTACCAGCCTGGAGCCATTTTACAGCAAATGGTCGGTAGAGGAACGGTATGCTTTTTTGCGGTACATGCTGCGAATGGAGACTGCGCATGGAGTCGTGCTGTTGTTGTACTGCCAGGAAGACCTGGCGGAGATCAAAGAAATCAGCGAAAACAACCGTGGAACTATTTGGACCCCCTGATAACGGAGCGGCAAATGACACAAGACATCAAAGAGTTCATTCGAATCTCTCCCGGCTTTAAAGCAGCCGTCAATTTGCGAAACGAGCGGGACAACTTGTCCAAAGTGGCGGGTTATATCCCCACAGAGGTGGCGAGGGAGATCATTCTTGATTTTGCCAAAAAAATGCACCCGACCACCCCGAATTATCGCTCGAGAATCGTCATGGGTACATACGGGACAGGGAAAAGCCATCTTGCTCTCGTTTTGCTTAATCTTTTTTTGCGGCCGCTGGAAACCCCAGAACTGCAGGTAGTTTCGGAAAAGTTGGACCCTGACACCAGAGCTGTTTTGAAGCAGCACCGCCAGTTTGTTCCAGGCCCCTACCTGGCGGTCAGCCTTTATGGGGATGAAGTAGGGCATATCGGGGACAGCCTGATGATGGGGTTGCGTCATGCGTTGGTGAATGCAAACCTTGAAAATATATTGCCGCCAACCGCCTTTGACAGCGCAATCAAACGAATTGAAGAATTTGAGGGAAAATATCCTGCCAGTTTCGATATTCTGAAACATAAAGTCGCGGAGCGGAGCAAGACAATCGAGGAGTTGAAAACCCGGCTGCGCGAATATCAAAGGGATGCCTTTGATCTGTTCCGGGAGGTTTACCCGGCCGCTACCAGTGGTTCACAGTTTCATTATGCGGCCAGAATTGATCCGGCAACTTTTTATAATGATGTTAACAAAGAATTACGAAAAAACCATGGTTACAGCGGTATCGTGGTTTTATGGGATGAGTTTGGGCAAAAGATGGAAGAAGTAGTTAAGGATCCGACCGGCAAGGAAGGACTTGCTCTTCAGGATTTCGCTGAATGCTGCAATGACAGCGCCGAGAACCAGCTGCACCTCTATCTTTTTTGCCACCGGTCATTAAAGGAATACCATGATATTTCCAGGAGTGCGTCATCTTTCAGTCATCAGAATCTGGAGGATGACCTGCGAAAAATAGAAGGCCGCTTTAAGCAGTATATTCTCAAAAGCACCGATGTTGAAACCTTCCAATTGATCGATGGCGTCATTGTCGCGAACGAACAGTCACTCGGCTGGCAGGAGCTTACAAAATCATTCGAGGGGTATTTTGATGCCCTGGTTCACGATACCGCCCGCTTGAATTATTTTACAGGATTTACCCGCGATGAATTGAAGGCGACAGTGGTGATGGGTGCCTATCCCCTTCACCCCATGGCCGTTTATAGTCTACCGGCGATCTCTGAAAAGGTTGCGCAAAATAACAGAACTCTTTTCACCTGCCTTTGCGAGGATGAGCCCGGAAGTTTCAGGCGATTTCTGGACAAAGCGCTGATGGACCGTTCTGCGCCGTCCCCACCCATGTTTACCGTTGACAAACTGTGGGATTATTTTGCGCGGGACATCAAGCAACAAGAACGGACATATTCCATTTACAGGGATTTTGAACAACTCAAGTCTCGACTTGGGCCGGATGACGATTTTGGCATGCGAACTCTGAAAGCCGTGTCTGTATTTCGGGTATTCAACCCCACCCGGTTTAAGATAACAGAGGATATTCTTCTGTATTCATTGGATATTGCCGGCGTTGACCGGGAACATTATCTCTCGGAGCTGGCACGACATTCTGACCTGAAAAACGAGAATCATATTCTGATGCGCATGCAATCAGACGGCACATTCAGGCCGGCGGTCAGCAGTTCGACTGAAACTCTCATGGAGAAAGTCCGTAAAATTATCGAGGATACACCCGAAAAGCTCGGTCAGAAATCCATCCCCTACCTTAAATCTCTGTGGCCGAATATGCCGGTGGCTGGTTTTGTTGAAGCTACCGGTTACGGCGATGACTTTGGCGTGTACAGACAGTTGACGATAGAACCTGTCAGCATGTACCAGGTAAGGGAATCGCTCCATATTCTGACAAAAAATCTTGGGGATGGAAGTTTCGCGGATGGGCTCCTGTTCGTGCTTTTGTGCGAGACATCAAGCGAAATCGACGAAGCAAAGAGAATCGCCGAGACAACCCTGACTGAAAAGCAGAATCAACAGGTTGTCCTTGCCATCCCAAAACAGCCAGTGAAGATTGCCAGACTGCTTTTGGAACACCAGGCGCTGGAATATCTGAAAAAAAATGAGGCGAGTCTCTACGCCGAAGGAGGAGAACTCCATGAAGAGTGGCAGGTGTGGAAACAAGACAAAAACACTCAGCTCACGGATGCCATCGGCGATATTGTTACACCTGAGAAACAAGCTCTTGAATACTATTGGAAGGGGCAAGCGCAAGATGTCCAAAACAGCCGGCAATTGAAAAAACTGGCGACGACGATCATGCAGGAAGTTTTCCCTTACTGCCCTAAAATCGGCGATCAGAAACTGGCGCAGGACGATTTTGGCGGCAATTGGGGTTATCGGAAGGAATGCCGCGACATCGTTTTGAAACTGGCAAGTAATGATGCGGCAGAAACACTTTGGAAAGAAACAGCGGCAGCCCCGCAACATGTCATTACCCACCTTTTAAAGAGCAATGGAATACTGCGGAAAGATCAGGCCGGCGATATTGTCATTTCTCAACCTGGCAAGGATGAATATCCCGGCGCACATCAAATTTGGAACGAGATCGGTGAGTTTCTCAATAAGGCGCGGCAAAGGCCGTTGGAGGTAAAAAAGCTGGTGGCACAATTGCGGAAGTCGCCTTATGGATTTAAGTGTAGGGTAATGCCCATCTTTTTCGCCGTTGTCGCCCATCACGAGTTGGCCCTGGGAAACATCTCCTTTGAGTTCCAGCGCTCGGCAAAACAAGTGGAAATGATTACAGCAATCGAAGGTGATACACTGGAAAAGGTCTTTGCTACTCCTGATAAATTCAAGCTGGTGTATGTCAATGTCAGCTCTAACCAGAAAGCGTTGGTTGATGGAATGGCCAAGGTTTTCGGTATAACTCTCGTGCCCTCCGACCCAGCCCTTGAGCGAGTGAAAAAAGTTGGAACGGCCATTGGTCTGTGGTGGCGGGGCCTTGCCAAACATGCCCAAACGACTGTACAAATTTCCATCGCGGCGTATGCAGTCAGAGAATACATCTTCAGGCCACTTGCCGAGTTAGAGCCAGATACACAAAAAATACTACTACGTGATGTCTTTGAACGTGTTTTTGATGTTAAAGATAAAGTCAAGCAAAATGACGTTGAAAAACGTTTTTCCGAAATAAAACTAGAATTCGAGATAGCACCGGAGAAATTACGACAGAATGTGATAGAGGAGTGTTTGAAGAATTTTGAAGGTGGCGCTGATGGGGTTGATGCGGTTCAGAAATGGTTCGATGCCTTGCCGGATGAAACAAAAAACTTCATGCATCATGGAGACCCTGCCGTGCTTGTCGATTGCTGCCGCGAGGCGGACGCAATTGACGAAAATGTACTCATACGCCTGGCCGAAAAACTCACCGGCCTGTCTGTCACTTCCTGGGCGGATGATATGGTGGTCAAATTCAGCGCCAAGCTCGATTCCGCAAAAAAATATGTTGAAAGCTTTGAGCCTCCTTCTGCGCCTTTCGCAAAACCAGGATCTGATCAAGATCCTATCCGGCCCAATCATGTCGGCTTGACCATTGTTTTTCCTGATGGAGAAAACAAAAAGCGAATTTTTGAGGTAGTGGAAGAGTTAAGTCCCAACGGGCAGGCATTGGAAAACATGCTCAATACCACTGTGGAACAAATCGGTAGAAGTCTTGATGAAAAAGAGAAAACGGTGATCTTGTATCGTTTTCTTAGAAAGCATTTTTTCAAAACGGCTTCCTGATGAGAAAAATTATCTGCGATCAGTTCGGGCTTCATCCACTTCAGGCGGGTGACTATCTCGTTGAGGATGAGCGACAGTACGAGGAAGCCTATGAAATGCTGAAAAGCCCGGCAAACCAGCACTCTGGCTGTATTGTTGTAAGAAATCCGGCTATTTTTCATTGGTTTGATGCACCAGCAAGGAGATTTTCCCTTTCATTAATCCATCTTGATCCTGTAGCTGAGCTTCAGCAACGCCTTAATCGTTCCGATATTAAACGTCTTTTCAAAAATCATCCTGCATGGGTTGTCGAACTGAAGTTACTCGAAAAGGCAGCGCAAGAGGAAATCTTCTCACACGAGTCGGCTGAGTCGTGGCTGCGCCGCATTCTGCTTGGTCCTTACTGGCAGACTGAGGATCCGGTAGAGGATGTAGCCTTGTCGGATATCCTCCGGTGGCTTGCAATCCATGACGAGAAAAAGCTTCACCCCTTGACTCGCCAACTGCTGATGGAGCGATTGGGTGCATGGGGCATGAGTGATGCCGGAAGGGCGGAATTCTTCCGCTGGCTTGGCAAGGGGCCGTTTCAACGAGCCAGAGTTTTGGCCTGGGAGCAAATACTTCGCCAATACCCTTCAAGCACAGTTGCGAGCTGGTTCCAGCACGTTGCTGAATGGAATGCGCTTCATTTGCTGCCGGAGAGCTATCGGTCGTTTCCCGGCCTTGGAATTCCGCTGCCGGAGGGCGCCGCCGTTTTTCTGAAGGCCTTCCTCGATGAAGAGTGGGGGCGGTCACCACTTCAGGCCTTGTCTTTTCTTTCCGGTAGGTTGGAACCTGAACGAATATTCCTTGTGACAAAACTGCAATCTCTCTTGCGCCAGGGCATTCCCCTCGAACAGGATATTTATCAGAAAATTTCCAGGCTCGATGACTTTCCGGAAGCCGTTGCTTTGGCTCAAAGGCTAGTGTCCGCCAAGGAGCCTTCCCTCCTGTTGGATTCCGCTTCAATTGAAATAGTCCAAGAGTGGCTTCAAGACGAGTATCTTCCCTATTATGACTCCTGCGCCACGCTCAAACTGACAGAGAAAACCGAACCGTTTGTCGAGCAGTTTGAAAATTGGTTGATGAGGAACTATGCAAATCTTTTGATCGATGGAAGGGGGATGGCCTATCGTCAAATCAGTGGATTAAAGACACGGCTTGCTGATGGCCCCATCCTGCTTTATGTGTTTGACGGCCTGGATTATCTGGGCGGGCTGGATGTATTACTTCCTATATTGGAGCAGGCAGGTGCCTATCCGGAAAACGGAATTGCGCCCTACCTTGCTTTTCTGCCAACAGAAACTTTTATCGCAAAACCTACTCTGGTCTGTGGTTGGATGAATTCCCAGTTGCCACCGGAGCGGCCAGACGCCGCTTTTTATCGGAAGCTATTGCAGGAATCTTTTGGACTATCCGAGACGGAAGTGGTGTCGGCAACCGATCAAGACAGCACACTTTTCGAGTTAATGCAGAATTCCGCCAGGGTCTATCTTTATCTGGACAACCAGCTTGACCGGGAATATCTCCATACGTCATTGGCCCCTTACGTACGTCGCGAAAAATACACTGCCCGCATCAGGAAACAGGCTGAAGCGATTATTGAGGCCGCACATGTGGTTAAAGAGCAATACGGCGCAAACCTTTGCATCGGTGTCTGCAGCGATCATGGCTATACAGAATTACCTCAGAATATTAGCACGATGGAAGTTCAAAATTCAAAGAGACGAAAAGCCCGCAGCACAGTTATCGAACAGCCCGATACCTTAAAGCAAGCAGATGAAAAATCCATCTGGCGCTTGAAACCTGGCCTTTTCGGTCTTCATGAAGAAATGGCTATTCCGTTGGGATATGGATGTTTTGATAAAAAGCCAAAAGGCGCTACCCATGGCGGTTGTACTCCACAAGAAGTTGCTGTGCCCTGGTTCATGCTTTCTTTCCAAAAGCCTCAGCCAGCCATCCCACCGACTGTTGCCGTTGAAGGGGAAATATTCCGAAGACGCAAAGACAACAGGCTAAAGGTCGCGTTCTCCAACCCCAACAATTATCCATTATCCATAATAGATATTTCCCTGGATGGAATTGAAGTATCCACTCAGCTGCCCTTACGAATTAAGCCGAATCAAGTTAACAGTCTCGATGCATCTTTCGATGCTACTTCTATCAATGAAGCCGCGATTGAATTGCAAGGGGTACTCACAATGAGGCATCGATTTGGTAAAGAAAAAATTTCTCTCGGGCTAAAGATCGAAACCAAGGGCGCTATGATGAATGAATTTGATGATGATTTTGAGTTCTGAAATGGAAAAACAAAATTTGGACACAAAAATTGAAACATTTTTTCCTGATGTTTGCGTGCATAAAGGCATTGCAGCGAGCGTCGGCCTTTCGGGCAGGATGATCCCTGCGTTTGTGTTTGATTGGTTGGTGAGCCGTTACCGCACCAACGAAGGCGGGGTTGATGGCGATGGAATCAGAAATTTTATTGCTCGCTATTTGCCGGATAAGAAGCAGAAAGAGTCATTGATGTATGAACTGAGATCCGGAAATCAACTAAAAATTTTAGATGCATTTAGTGTGAAGGTACATCCATCGAAAGGCGATTTGCAATTACGGATACCATCTCTTGACATTACCGGTCGCGCGCTTGAAACCATCGTGGATGAAAACCCCCTCTTGCTGTATGGCAATGTATGGGGGAGCGCAACGCTCATGTGGATGCCCCAAAAGGGCAAAGGGGACCTTTTTGAAGTTGTTATGACGGCTTTCAAGCCCATGCAGGCCGCTAGCATAGACCTTGAGTATTTTTTAGCGAGCCGAAAGGAGTTCACCTTAGATGAATGGCAGGTTCTTCTGACAAGATGCATGGGATATGCTGAGGAGAAATATACACTTCGACAAAAAATGCTTTTGCTGACTCGATTGATACCTCTTGTCGAACCACGGGTTAATATTATTGAACTCGCTCCGAAGGGAACAGGTAAATCCTATATATTCAGTCAACTATCACGGCACGCCTGGCTTATCAGCGGCGGCGTTGTTACTCGTCCTCAGTTATTTTATGATATGAACAAGCAGCAAACCGGCATTATTTCACGATATGATGCCATTGTTCTTGATGAGATACAAACAATCCGGCTTAAAGACGAAGAAGAGATAGTCGGTGCGCTCAAGGGCTATCTGGAGT
Organism: Pseudomonadota bacterium; assembly: GCA_018816555.1. Taxonomy (GTDB): domain Bacteria; phylum Desulfobacterota; class Desulfobulbia; order Desulfobulbales; family SURF-16; genus SURF-16. The sequence goes on along the minus strand of JAHIVT010000105.1, from coordinate 28,340 downwards.
CAGGCGAATTTCGCGTCATGGGTTTTCATGGCTCCGCCGATGCCGGGTTTGTAATTCTTGGAAACATTCCCATTGAAGATGGGCTACCAAAGCATGTCAATTTTTTCAAGGAATTACCCGGATGGCTCAAGGGACATGGTGCGACAGCGCTCCTCGACAGGTTCCATGGGTTGCTCCCTGGCTGGGAGTTGCCAAGGATCGAATCTTCTTCCATCTGCCAATCTTTCGCCCTTCGCGCCGACTATTTTGGCGAAGTGTTGTATTCCTTGCGGTCGCGCCAGGACCATATGGCTTTCGTAAAAGACCATACGATTGCAGACGGGGATTTGAGAGATACGCGGGCAATACAGCGACTTGCTTGTGGCTACCTTAAACTCCTATTCCCGGATATTAATACAGTTACTGCAGATGATTTCCATGAGTTCTGTTTGAAGCCGGCCATTGAACTGCGATCTAATATTCGCCGCCAGATGGCTATAATGGATCCAGAATATTCGCAAAATGTTGCTGAAATAACGGTCAGATGATCAGCCACTCGGCATGAGCGCATCGGGTGGAAACTCCGGAAACTCCCAGAAACCCGGAACGGATGTATTTTTCATGTGCCGGGGGTGGGCTTCATCATCCTGCAACTGTGACGAAAATCTCAGAAAATGAAATCATGATTTCCATAGAAAAATTTCTTGAACAAATTGCCAGCGGCGAAGACAGTTCCCGCCAATTCAAGTCCGATGTTCGCAATGCGGAATCTTTGGCCTCGGAAATGGTTGCCTTTGCCAATTCCGAGGGTGGAACGCTGTTTATCGGTGTGGCTGATGACGGTTCCGTTCCTGGACTGGGCAGCAAGGATGTGAGCCGGATCAACCAGCTCATCAGCAATGCGGCAAGTCACCTGGTGCGCAGTCCTCTGGCAGTCCAGACAGAGAATGTGGTTCTTGAAAATAAGCGCATCGTCATTGTACTGATCGTTCCCAAGGGGATCGATAAGCCATATTTCGACAAGAACGGGGTGATCTGGCTGAAGACCGGTGCGGATAAACGGCGGGTGAACTCCAAGGAGGAACTGCGCCGGCTGTTCCAGCTTACCGATCAGTTCCATGCCGACGAATTGCCGACGAAGGCTGGAATTGACAAGTTGGATAAGCTGCGTTTCCGTGATTTTCTGCGCGATGTCTATAAGCAGGAATATCCCGATTCCCCGGAAGAGCTGACCAGGCTGCTGCAGAATATGAATCTGGCCACGGACTCAGGGGTGCTGAATCTGGCGGGGGTCCTTTTGTTTGCCGAGCGGCCGGAGTGGATCAAACCGCAGTTTGTGGTGAAGGCGATCCGCTATCCCGGCAACAAGATTCATGTCAGCGACTATGTGGACACCGAGGATTTCGTCGGTCCGCTACGAAAAATATTCGATGATGCCCTGGCCTTTGTCATGCGCAATCTGCACAAGGTGCAGGCCGGGCGCGGGGTGAATGCCCCGGGACTTCCGGAGATCCCGGAAAGCGTATTCGAAGAGCTGCTGGTCAATGCCCTGGTACACCGGGATTATCTGGTGAGCGCACCGATTCGTCTGTTTATCTTCGACAACCGCATCGAGATTATCAGCCCAGGCCATCTGCCAAACAACTTGACGGTGGAGAAGATACTGGCCGGCAACTCCAATATCCGCAACCCCATTCTGGTTTCGTATGTTGCCAAGGGTCTGCTGCCTTATCATGGCCTCGGCTCAGGAATTAAACGCGCTCTGGATGAATGGCCGCATATTGATTTTACCGATGATCGGGATGGGTGCCTGTTTGCCGCCACGGTACACCGCAAACCGGTAGGTCAGATGGAATTGATCGGTGTTGCACCGAAAACGTCGGGGAAAACGTCGGGGGAAACGTCGGGGAAAATAATCGAATTCATGAGAAAGAATTCCTTGATCACCATCCCAGAACTCGCAGAAAAAATAGGTGTGACCGAAAGGTCTGTGGAACGGAATATTCAGAAGCTCCAAGCCAGTGGGGTCGTCCGCCGGGTCGGTCCTGCCAAGGGCGGGCATTGGGAAGTCATCGAATAGACGGCGGCTTTTGACAGAAATGATCAAATACAAATATCAAATATCGGGTAAAACCGACGAGGAGATCTGGGTCTGTGAAGCCTGCAAGAAAGGAAAAAATGAACTGATTTTGACCGGCAAATGGAGACTGATCGATCGGAGTGACGATAGCGGAATTCCCTGTGCCATCTGTAAAGGTGACAAGGTTACAGCAACAAACGAGACTTGACTTGTGAGAATAAACTGCCGATATTGAGCAAAAGGGGATGAGATTGGACAACAAGACAGAGCAAGATGACAACCGCATTAAAAAATGATCCCGTTCTTTGCTCGCACTGCGGGGCGGAACTGATGGACGACGATGACCTGTGCCGGTTCTGCGGCAAGGTCATGGTGCCGATGGGGTCTGCCCAAAGTGCATCTACCCTGGTGAGTGCCGGGTTACGGTCTTTAAAGGCGAAGATCAGGCCGATGACTGCGGACGAGCTTGATGAAACACTCATCTCCGCAGATTATAGCAACCCGGCCAACCCCATCTGGGACGATTGATCATTCTTTATTTTCCTGTTCTTTCCGGAGCGCCTCTTCAAAAGTTGCTGGAACTGGAGGCAATTCAGCCTCAACTTTTCCCGGAAGAGGTGCTCCAGGCTGATCCGGAGCGCCTATATCCATGACATCCTGCTGGGGCCGATCCGGCTTCCCGACAATTTTACCGATAGCGTGATCAATTTTACCTATTCCCTCGCCTATCATGCCGGCAACGTTTGTTTGGACGCGGCCTTGGCCTGTTTGTTCCCGTTCGAAAAATTCCTGCCGGGCCTCTACCTTTGATTCGACCTCGTGCTTGTTGGGCACCGCCACTCTTCCGTGAGGTGGACCGGCTTGCGACTGCTCGTTGATGTTGCCGGTTTTATTAAGGGTTGTTTCCGCAGCAGAATGAGCCTCACCCCGTAAATGCTCCTGGGATGTCTGCACCGTGTGGGCATCGTGCTCGATGGTCTTTCCAGCGCCAGTTGTGCCAAGGGTTCCGAATCGGCCGCTCAAAAAATCCTTGGCGAGTTCTTGCAGATGGCGCTGGTCATCCCGTGAGCCAATGGCCTGACTGTTAAGGAATGTCATGGCCTTCTGTACGTTTTCCGGGCTATCCATGCCGTATCGATACGCGGCATAGTCTTTGATGAAGGCTGTCGCCATATTGTTGTTGTACGAGGCGGAATCAGTATTTATCCGCTGGGCCTCGCTCAGATAGGAATGGGCTTCGGACGCTCCGATGGATTTGGATAGATTGTCCGCATAGGATAGGCTTTGTGCATTCTGGAGAGTTTCGGTCAACGCTTCAGAGCGGACCTGCTGGCGGTTCGCTTCGAATGCCTGGGCCTCTTTTGCGGATAATGAAATATTGAGTTTTTCCCCGTCTTCACCTATTCCCTGAAGGCTGTATCTCCCTCCAGCTTTGACAACTCCCAGATTAAAGCCGCCAGCACCACTTGCTTCTAAAGCAAGCCTGCTTTTCTCATCCTTAACCATAGAAAACGCCGACCCATTCTCCACGCTCTTGTTCCACTTCTCCTGTTCAGAATTACTGAGCTGTTCACTGAACGAGCGGGCCTCGGTGCTGGTGCGGCTGTCCTGTCTGAGCCGGCTGAGCATGTTGGAGTAATTCTCGCTGCTGGCCAGGGAGTGGGCCGCTTTTTCCAGGTTGCGTTCCTCCTGCTTCCGGGCAAAATTCATATCCATGTTTCTGACGTTGGCACTGGTGACGGTCTCTTCCCCGTTCCGGCCCTCGGTCACCAGGGTGCCGGCGCCGCCGGTATAGGTCGAAACGCCGGCGCCGTCCATGCCGGTCTGGGCCTGTCTGACAAAACCCTGGCCGGTCATGTTCTGGGCACTGCTGAAAACGAGCCTGCCGTCAGGGTCGGTACTCAACTGGACCGGCCCCTGCCCGCCGCCGAGGGAACGATTGGCGGTGAACATCGATTTGGCCGCCTCGATGTTGCCCATCCCTGCGGGGATCACTCCTGCATCCCTGGCCGCATCCAGGGTCTGCCAGTCCGCCGCTGTGGATTGCATCCCCTTGTGGGCCTGCCATTGCCTGCTCGCCGCCTGGGTGGAAAATCCGTAATGATTGGCCATCTCCAATGGTACGGTGGTGCTGACCTGCTGATCAAGGGCCGAGGCTTTACCTTCCGGGGTGAGCAGGGTTCCGGCCCGTGCCCCGGCTCCCTGGATCGCGCTCTGCAGACTGCCGGCCATCATGGCCAGGGCGTGGCCGCCGAAGCGGATCAGCATCATGGACAGGAAGCTTGCCAGCATGATGCCGGATGACCTGACAATGCCGAACATGGCCAGGGCCTTGGTGGATGTCTCGGGAAAGGTGACGCAGGCATAGAGGCCGAGGCCGCTCTGGCGGATATCCTCGAAGGCCTCCACTGCGTAATCGAGCGCCGCGCCGTGCAGGATGGCATCCGAAATCCCCCAGGTGGCCAGGAAGACAAAGAAGCCGGCCATGACCGACAGGGCCTTGCCCACCAGCGGGGTCGGCAGAAACAACGTCAGAAACGGAATGAGACCGATGGCCACCGCCGTCATGATGGCCCGCATCACCGGCAGCCACTCGTTGATGGCCGCGGCCATGCCCAGGCCGGACGACACCACCTGCCGGTTGGTCTGCACCAGCATGGCCGACTGAGGATCGGCATGATCAAGCACCTGAAAGATGAGCCTGGTGAGACTCGCCTGGCGGATGAAATGCTCCGGGGCGACCACGGCCCCGGTGGTCCGGGCCAGGGTATCGCTGATCAGATTCCTGCAGCTTGTCATCTCCCCGGCATTAGCCGGGTCATACAGCGAGGCGCCGCACACGGTTTTCACGGCATCTGTAAAGGTGGTGGCATTGTTGTAGATGGGGAAGAGATTCGACCACGCCTCCCGGCAGGTCATGGTCTGGCCCTGGGGATTTGCCGCGTCGTAATAGACGGTGAACACCGCCGGGTTATCCGCCTTGGCCAGTTCCGGCAGGAAGTCCGAGGTGCCGTAGAGCATGGTGTCGGCGGAAAAGGTGGTGCCGGGCCGGACCATCTCGAACATGACGCAGTCCTGGAAATAGCGGGCCATGCTCTCCCTGGCAAAGGCGTCCTTGGGACCGGCGTTCATGGCCGCCTTGAGGGTGGAGAAGCCGATGCCGCCCGCCGCCTCCTGGTATCTGGCGCCGGGCACACCGGCAGTGTCGATGATCTCCACCAGGCCCCGTTCGATTTTGTTGAGGATGCCTGCCGTGGCCACCACGCCGTTGGGAATGCCGCCGATGGTGTCGAAACGGTTCAGCACCGGATCATAGACCGTGATATTGCCCTTGGGCACGAAGAGCCCGAGATAGAGAACCACGCCCAGCAGCACCGGCATGGCCCAGACCAGGGGGACGATCCTGGCGCCGGTGGCCATCTTGATCATAAAGGCCATGGCGGCAAAGAGGATGCCGAGCACCGTGGCCGTGAAAAAGAGCCCGACATATCCGGCATCGGAGAAGATCAGCGCCAGTTTGCGGAAGGCCTGGGTCACCGGACCGAAGCCATTGTATGTGTAGAACTCCATGTCCAGGGCCAGGGCGCTGTCAGCCCGGCAGAGAAAGAGCAGAGCGGCTGCGGCGAGGCAGGCTGTTTTTGTGAAGAATGGCCCCCTGCCTGGATAGGGAACAGGTCTCATCGCAGGGTCCGTTCCGCCACACCGGTGCCGTATTTTTCGGCAATGAGTGCGTAGAGCCGCTGGTCCACGCTCTGCATGTGATCGAGAATCCTGAAGATGGTGGCCAGTTCCGTGGCCGAGGCCGAATAGCTCTCCCGGGCCGCGAGCTGCAGCCGGTAGATCTTTTCGTTCATCCCTGCCACCTGATCATCGAGATTGTCGGCGAAGATGGCGGCCTTGCAGGTCTCCGAGTCCTGGCCGGCGGCGGCGCTCGACCGTTTGCTGAGCAGCTCCTTGGCCTTTTCCATGACCAGGGTGGCGCGGTTGTAAAGATCGACCAGCATCTGCAGGACATAGGCCTTGGCGGTCAGATCGGACAGGGTGGCGATGGTGGCGTCCTCCTGTTCGGTGCCCACCGCGGTTTTCAGCACCAGGCTGATGGAGAGCGGGCTGTTCTCGATAAAGGCGGTGTCCGTGACGTCAAGCGGCGTCCTCGTCTTGATCTTGCCGGCCACCGAGTTCATCCTGGTCCCCACGTAGTGCACCAGGTCGGCATTGGCGTCGGTGATCGGGGCGCAGGCCCCGGCCGCGTCTCTGCCCATGACATTGCCTTGGGTAAAGGCCTTCACGTCATCGGGATTGTTCTGCGGGCAGGGAGAAACAAAGGTGACCTTGAAACCGTTGTCCGGCCCCTCGATGCGGACATCGCCCACCAGGCCGCGGATCAGGCTGACATAATCCGGCGAAAGCCCGAGCTTGCCGACGCCCAGATTTTCCAGCAACGATCCACCGCTGTCGATCAGGTTGGAGAGGAAGATCTCCTTGATCTCGGCATTGCAGCCGGATACCGCCCGCAGCACGTCAGGTTTCTGCGCCAGGTTCTGATTGGCCCGGTCTTCCTCGGTGATGGTCTGGTAGAGGTCGGCGATTCCCTGGCTCAACTTGTTCTCCTTGATGGCGTTGCCGAGTCTGCGCTCCACGGTATCCATGGAGGCGAAGCCCTGGCCGTCGCTGCTCTGCAGGACCGCCCGGATGTCCCTGGCCGCTGTGCATTCGTCAAGCTGCAGACCGTTCAGTTTATCGGCAATGGCCTCGAAGGATTTGATCGAGGTGGCGCAGGGCTCGCACAGGGTCTTCAAGGCCAGGTCAAAGGCCACCGCGCCGCCGCTCATCAGGATGCGCTGGAGTTTCTCGACCAGATACTCGAAGTTCAGGAAACTGAAGCCGCCCAGAAAGATGTCGATGCCGCCGCAGCCGCTTTTGATGCGGGGCGGCTCCACGGTGATGGGATAGGTGGCGTTGTTGGGCCAGCGGGCACTGAAGCTGCCGCCGGAATAGTAGCCACGTTTCTGGCCGGCGAAATAGTCCGGCGGGTTGGAGGTGTTCTGGGTCAGCCAGTCATCCACCCAGCCGGCGCCGGCCTGAGGCGGGGCCAGGAGCATGGTGGCAAGCGCAAGGGCAGCCGTTTTTTTCAGGCGATTTAGTCTCATCAGAACCTCTTCTTCAAGATGGATTCGGGATCGAGCCCGCCACCTTTCTGGAAATCATAGACGGAATATTCCTGGGGCGTGATCTGGCCGTTCAACATACGGATCGACCGGTAGAGCGAGCGTTCCAACTCGTCTAAGGCCACCACCCCGCTTGCTACCGGAAGGTAATCGGGGCGGTTTCTGGCGATCAGCAGCAGGGTCGGAGTGGTCCGGATGCCGAATCGGGCCGCGATCGCAGGCTTTGCGTCAACATCGATCTCCTTGATCTGCCAGTTGTAGCGGTCGGTGAAATAGCGCAGGATCTGCTGCTGTTCCTGGCAGTATGAGCAGTCCTGACTGGCAAAATAGAGCAGGGCGTGATCTGCGGCGGCATCCCGGATGGTGGCGCTGATCTCCTCTTTCTGCATCTTCACCCGGGCGACAACGCCTGGCGCCGCCACCGGGTATTCCCGCCCGACATCGAGATCCGCGTATTTCTGGATGACGTAGGAGGCGACATTGGCGTAAGCCGCGGCCTTTCGGCGGGCCAGATCCTGCATGGTCAGGTAATCGTGGACGTTTTCCTCGGTCGGCCGCTGCACCGCCTTTTTCTGGAACTCCAGGAGCAGATCCTGGAAATCATCCGGATGCATCTCCCAGAGTTGTTCGATGGAATAGTCCGCCAGGGAGGGCAGGGGAGGGGGCATTGGCGCTGTTGCCTCATCCTTCTCCGGTTCCGGCGCAGGCTCCTCGTACCAGAACCAGCCTTGCTTGGCGGCATCGTAAAATTTTGGCCACTGCTCGGCTTCAGCATCCGGCAACCCTGCAAAGACAAAGGCGACAACGGTCAGAACGCGGAACAGCACCATCTCCTTACCAGAGCGGATAAGCTTTTTTAAGCACACAGTCTGCATGTATGAATCCGAAATATCTGCTGTCATAACTTCGCGGGTGGCTGCCGACCATAAACAGGCTGCCGGGTGGGACAAAACCGCTGAAGATGAATTGCGGCAGTCTGTTACCTTTTGAATCCTGGGCCAAAGCCCTGCCGAGAAAATGGCCGTCACAGGAAAACTTCCCCTCAACGGCACTGAGCCTTTGGCCCGGCGCACAGCCAACTTTTTTCAGCAGCCGGTCTGTTTGGGCTTGATCGAGATGCTTGTCAAACAAGAGATAGTCTCCTTGTCTGAAATCCCGAGATTCTGGCTCGGTCAGAAAGAAAAGACGGTAGCCCACGGACGAGGTGAGCGTCACGCTGATATGGCCGGGCAACCAGAGCCCAATGGCCAATGCCGACACAAAAACAGCCGCCATGATCCGCCATGAGTGTTTATGGTTTGATTTCACGGGCATTGCGCAGCACCACGTCTTTTAACAGCACGGTGTGATTGGCCGGTTCCGCCAGCAGCGCCGTTTCCATGGCATCGATGTTCTTGCGCAACTGCTCGTCTGTCACCTCACTTCTCATGACCATATCCCGCTGGCTCCGAATATAGCCTTTGATATCCATGCTGACGATTTTCTGGGCATACCGCTGGTCATAGACGATTACGATGCCAATGGAGGTGAACAAACTCACCAGCAAAGCAACCATGGTGGTGGCCAGCAAACCGGGGCTATATTTTATCGGGGCAGCGGCGGATTTTCCGCCTGCTTCGTCAGTCATTTTATTCTCCGGATCCTTTTCCACTCCGCAGTGCGGTAATAATGGTTTTCAAACCGTTACTATTTGCCTCCCTGTTTATCCGCTCCAGCATAAAATCCAGCGCCGCATCGCCAAGGATAACCAGGGGCTCGGCCTGGTCTTGGTCCTCCCCTTCAGGGAGATACGTCACTGCCGGGACATCCTGGATCTGGAACCGCTGAAACAGCTCGGGATCGATCTGGATATTAACCTGAAAACTGTCGCACCGGGTTTTGTCTAGATCACAGGCCGGGTCTTTTTTCAGGATTTCACCGATAAATTCCAAGGTCGGCCTGATTTTCTTCATCCCGCCAACAAAGCCGCGCAGCACCATGATAATTTCCCCGGTACGGGCACGATCAATCATTGCAGCGTACGTACGCAGGGTGGTAACCGGTATCGAGCTTGAGACAAAGAGGTAAATCCGCTCTGTGCCAGGTGCTGCTTCCGCCAGCGGATGGTTCTTGCTTTGCAGCAGGGACTCGCCAAGGATATCCTTGAAAACCCTCGCCTGCAGGCGTTGTTTTTCTTCCAGGATGACGTCCTGGTATGCCGGGGAACTGAACTGTTCCATAAGAACATCGGCGGCTCTTTTGCCCTCACCAGCATGGTCGTTCTCAGGCGGCAAAAGCCTCTTCGCTTTCTCCTGCGCTTCATGCAGAATACCGGTGATATCATTCATCCTGAGTTCCCTGTCTGGTTCGCCGGCAAGGCTATACCCGGCTGATAGACAAAAAACGAGAACAATGGCTGTTCCGAGCATAACGGTATTTTTTATTCGGATACGCAGCATACCCTTTTCCTGAATACCAGCCACACGAACTCATCACCCGCCCCTTTGGTGCTCCGGTATGGTGGGTTGAGATTGGTGCCGAAAAAAAAGGAACTCTTGCCGATGGGCCACGCCCTTTTGTTTACCGCCGGGCGAACAGCCTGCAGTTTGTAGTTTGGCTTGTACCAGATCGGCGTCTGCACGCAGTTACAGAGATTGAGCCCGGGATCGCAGATCAGCAGTTCACGGGCCAGCTTGTAGATCATCCGGGCCGCGATGGTGGAGTTGGCCTGGATGATGTTGTCGTCATCGACATGACCGGTCATTGGGTAGGCGGAACCGCCGCTGCCCACGCACCAGAAGAGCAATTCCAGGGGGCGGTAGTCATTGACCGCAGCCGAATCGGCCATGCAGGCCATCTGTGCATCCTGGTTGGCGAAAAGCGCAGCCTCTGGGTGGATGATAAAGGACAGCTCGTCGTCCTGCCACAGCGGGTCGATCTCGGTGATATAGGCCACGTCAAAACCGGAATTCTCGACACAGGAAAAATCGATCAACAGACCCAGGATGCTCCAGACCGGGAACAGCAGATAATGAGCCTGGGCAAAGGTGGATTGGTCCGGCAGGGCACTGTCTAAGCTGTAATTCTTGCCTGAAAGAAAGCCTTTGGTGGAGGCCAGGTCCAGCCCGAAACCGAGTGAGGGGAAATAATAGGGAGTGGCCACGGTCTCGATCATCCGGGCCGGTTCCCAGAAACTCACGGAAATGCCGATCCGGTAATACTCAGGCGGCGGGGCGGGGCAGACGCAGATAGGAGAAGAGGCCACGTCAGGAGTGTCGTAGTTGTCCGGAGTGGGGGCGATGGTGATGCCGGCGATCTTGATCGGGAAGATCTCCTGCCAGGCGACATCCGTGATGGGATTGATGAAAGTACCGCTCTTGACCGCTGCCATGGCGCCAGGAGGACATAATGCTGTCAGGCACAGTGATACGATTACAAAAAATCTATTCATGGCGCAGCATCACCTCCCGCACTTGCAGCATATTGCCCTGCTGCCGGACTATGGACGGCACGGCGGCAAGTTGAAGCCGCCGGGCAACGGTATCCATGAGGTAAAAAACCGGCCGGTCAAGTTCCTCGGAGAGATCGTAGTAATCACCACCGGAGAGAATCAACCGGGTCCGGTAATCCTCGGCATATGGCGAGACCTTGAACCAGTCGACCTGTCGCCGGTCACCGGCATCGATCACCACCAGGATACTCGTGAGGCTGACATAGTCCAGGGGATTGAAGGAAAAGCCTTTGGGATACAGCACACCGCCCTTGCCATCCGGGATATCGCTATCCAGGGTGTAGGTCATGTCAACCAGGAATGACTTGTCCAACTTTGCGGCCGGAAGGGGGTGCAGGTCACCGGGTCTGAAGTTTTTGATCATCTCCAGCTTATGCTGCCGGTCGATTGCCTTTTCCCAGTCAACCCGTGCGGCGGCCGCCCTGATTTCGGTCAGAGCGTCCGGCTCCACAACAGGGTAGAGATTTCCCGCTGTGTCGAGATGCTTGGCAAAAGAGGTATCAACACCCGAAATGAAGATAAATATTGCTGTTACTAAGATTGCCCGAAAACGCACGTATTCCCCGCCGGTAGAAAAGTTCAAGTGTAGCGGCTATGGTCCGCTACTCACTTTTTTCCGGGGATGTGACGTTTTAGGGATTGAAAGGGAAAAATTTGGGAGAGGTTGAACTAATGGAGGAATGTCTATTATACCCATGGGCCGGGCGCTTCCCAATTGGTAGGCGTTGGCTTTCCTGATAGAATCGATTCCACAACCGGGTCAATGAAAGTTTTGATTTGGCTGACGACCTCGGCAAAATCAGCCGGCACGTTCTGTTGATTAAGCCTTCTGTGAAAAGCTTTCCATTGCCCGGCCTTCATCGCGAGGAAAGAATCTGAGAAAGCCGCTATTTCCTGAGGAAGATTTGTCCCTCGGTTTCTCATTGTTTCTGATATCGCCTCCTTGATTCGATCCTTCGTGAAATCGAATTGTCTGGAAAGCAGCCAGATATCATAAAAGTCCTTCATGCGGCTGTTCAATTCGCCAAGCTTTACCATTGCCTCGAATTTTTCAGCGATAGCGCTCTCCAGGCTGTACCCAAATAGATGAGGTGGAGGAAAGTCCAGAATGGTGGGAAGAATTGCCTCCTGCGGACCTGGAACAACCACGTCACCAAAGCCAATATCTATCTGCATTGGAATTTTGGCCGTTTCAAGTTGGGCGACAAACCGTATCCGCACGCCTTCATAATCAGCGTCCTCCGTGATTCTCTCCCCCCTGATGCTCTCCGTGTTGAACTTCAACCCATCGGATTCGACTTCGACCAAACAGATATCATATACCTGCTTCACGATCTTTTCCACCTCATTTTCGGTATTCCGGCCGAGCATGTCTATATCCATTGTCGGCCGGAACAGGGGGGCCTGCCAGACTCTGAGCATCAAAGCCCCTTTCAGGATGAACTTGTCTGCATGAGGTGATCTCGATAACCTATAGAGAAAACGCTCAATGGCAAAGTATTGCAGCAGTTCGTTAAAGGGGCGGTGATCGTTCCTGGCCTTGTTCAGCAGGCGCTGACGAACTGAGGCTGCGATATTCTTCGGAGTTTTTTCACTCATACCATCGTCTCCAGGTAAGGCTTCATGATGTTCGCCACTCGACACATATGTCCATATCGCAGCAACTCGTCTACCTTGAACTGACTCCGTGCTTTGTAAAATTTAAGCGCTTCCAGTACGACATCCATTCCCAGCTTATTGCGAAATTTGAAACAGTCGGCAATCGTTTTTTCCGGGCTATACACACGAATTACCACCCCGTCAATCTCGTGTTTTTCGATGCCGGCATGAAAGGCCGCCTCGGCAAAGCGGTGGACTGATATAGGGGGGAAATCAATTCTGGGTGTTTCCGTTCCTCTCGCAAGTGCGATTGCAACCTCATGTGGGATCTGAGTAGTTAGGTGATGAAAAGAAAGAGCTGAAACAAGGCATATTACGGCCCGAGGAATTCGAAGGGCAACGGCCACAAGGTCGGGGTTGGATATAGGAGGCAGTTCAGAAAGCCTGTATACGCCCAGAGATACCTGTTCGATTTTCCCATGATCCCGGAGGAAATACAGCACTCTTGGATGAATTCCAGCCTTGAGCGCTTCACTTGTTCGAATGACCCCGCTATGTTTTTTGATGATCCGCAGGGCCTTATCAGTGGCTGTTTGGGGTCTTGAGATTTTGTTCATGGATAATATTCCTTTCACTTAAAAACTTATGTAAGTAATTTTATCCAAAACAGATGAAAGGTCAAGGTTATTTTTCAGGAGGGATAAGGAGTTAGTTTCGGCAATCAGGGAAACTATCGCAGCCTGTTCTGAAAATCATTGATCGTCCCTTGGGCATCGTTTTCCATCTGGGACGCGGGCAGTGGTTCAATGTCAGCGAACACTTCCGACAAGTCTATCTGCGAAAAATCAAGCATCTGAAACTCTTCCGGTGTGAAACCTTGGCAGTTGGGTGCTTTAGCCGAGCCCCAGTTGCCGTTGGGGTTGAATTGCTGTAGCTGAATGCGGCCCTGCTCATGGATGATCCGGCCCAGTTTGGAGTTGAAGATGCAGTATGTTTCCGCTTCCTGGACGCAGCCGATAAACATGATATCTTTTTTGCAGTAGGTGCCGATGTAATGGTCCCGGTCCGCCTGTTTGGCCTGCACGGTTTCGATGCTGGCGTCAGGGCAATGTTCCTTGAGGAATAGAAAGCTGCCGGCCGAATCATTGCAGCAGTCGAAAAAAGAGGTAGACCAGCCGTTCTCAAGACATTCCTTGCGCTGCCCATTAAAAATCTTGATTTCGCCCAGGCAGTCTCCGGTGGCAGTGGTACCTCCATCAATACAGGTCATGTCGTGGCCAGCTTCATTAAGAACCGTCATGGCGGCAGCAGCTTCGGCGAATTCGTCAAGACACCGGCAGTCATCGATAATAACCTCTCCGGGGCCTGCCGGGCAATTGTTAGCCAGATCGCAGACATGATAAAAAGTGTCGTACCTGGTGGGTGAATTCTGATAATCGGTACTTACTCCGTTTACACCAGCCTGGCTGTCCGCTACCTGCTTTCTCGTCTTGCAGACCATTTCACAGTCAGGCGGTGGATCAAGCTCGGGGATGATCACGGTCTGCTCATCCACCGTCCATGCCCCGGTCTCATGATCCTTTCTGGCATCGGTAAAAGCGAAGTTCGACCGGGATGGTGTATTGTCTTCAACCGAACGGGTAATGGTGTCCACCCGTCGCGCGGCATCGCTGAAATCGAAATTGTTGTTTCCGGTGCAGCGGTAGGTCCGATCCTTCCGCCACCAGTCCCTGGTGATGGTCATGCCATAGGGCGGCTCACCTGCGTTGCAGGGCGATGAGGCAGTGAAATTTCGGGCCGAGGGGAGCGGCGCAAGGCCGGTGGGCTGGAAGTTCCGGAAGGTCGTCACCGAATCCACGGTTTCCTCCTGAAGGGAACAATCGGGATTATCTGCCATTGAGCTGCACAGATCGTTGATGGTATCAGTCGCTCTGTATGTGCAGACGGCATCGCTTTCGTAAAGAAAGCGTACCCATTGGCCGGTTCTTGCCCCAGGGTTGGAAATACGTAATTGTCCGTCTGCAATCTCAATCCCGAAGAAAAGTGTCTGGGATTTGCCGGTGCCGGTCAATTCTATCCAAGCCCCTGTGCCAAATTTGGCAGATCCGGCCCGAATGCGGTTATCCAAAACTTCGATGAAAAAAAGTGAAGACTGGGAGATGCCTGAGCCTCTGAGTTGCACCCAATTCCCCGGATTAAAGTCTTCGGAAGAAAGCCGTATCCGGTCATTTTCTATCTGAATTGAACATGGGGAGAAAATTATTAAATCTGCCGTGGAAAATCCCGATCCTCCCCATTCAAGGCATCGGCCCGAGATCGGGTCGGGTGGCTTGCCGTCAGGGCAGGAGCGGGAGAGTTGTTCCACCGTGACAATACGGTTTACGCTGCAGGACTGCAAACTGGTGGCGGCTCCCCGCTCGGCCATGCTGGTGCTCACCATGGAATAGTAGCTGTCCGGATCGGCGGCTTGATTTGCCACTTCGGCATCGACGTCACCGGCCATGGCGGAGGGCTGGTTAAAATATGCTGACTGTGGCATCACGCCGGTTGGGGAGCCGCTGTTGTCCTGGCCGTAATAGCTGATCATTGAGTCAGCCAGCTCCACCCGTGACACGCTGTAACCGCTTTTTTGCTCCTGTATCACAGCCGCCGCACCGCCACCCAGATCCTTGAGCATGTCCCGCGGATTGCCGGGGCTGCCGCAACTCCGGTTCACACAATAGCAGCCGGCCAGGGTGTTCATGGGGCTGGCCGTCAGACTTGCGCGGCCAGAGCTGTCGCTGGTCCAGCTATAGGTCCGACAATGATCCCAGGTGCCGGCATCACAGGCGATGACACCGTTGGCGCAGATGCCGGAGATCGGCAAGGGAGGCTGATAGCCGTAGTCGAAAGTGCCATCGAAATCGAGATCCTGTCGTACCCGGACCGGGGTGAGATCGCCGCTGGCAGCTCTCTGGACAGAGACCGTGAGAAAGGTAGAAGAGGAGGGACGGCTGATCTGCACGGCCGCCGAATCCGATCCGTCGATGGTCGAAATCCGTGCTTCACCTGAAGTGAGCGGCAGGGAGGCGTTTTTGCGGATGGCCTCGCTTGAGCCGAATTGCTTAAGCGCGGCTCCCGCTGCGTCCCGGGCCGCCGAGGCCGGATCAGCCGCCAGCACATAACGGGCATGAGAGAGCACACTAAGCGCGATGACGGCGCACCATCTCACGGATGGCTTGATCATAGTCCTTGCCCTCTTTGACCAGTTTTTCCATGGCGGCGATTTCCCGGGGATTTGAGGTGTAGATGTAATAGGTATAGGGATCGACCACCAGGCGCAGCACCCCGTTGCCGAACGGGGTGTCGAAAAAGAGTTCCGAATATTTCGGCGGCTTGGATTTGACGCTTTTGAGTAACTCGGTGGTGAAGTCATCGTAATCGATGAGGCCTTCCTGTTTGGCGGCGCTGAAATCCTGGGATTCCAGCAGGATCTTGAAGGCGGAATTGGACTTGATCACCTCGCCTACCGCACCGAAGCTCTTCAGATCAAAGAGCGACTGGGTGATGACCATGAATGAGCCCTGGTATTTTCGCGCCCGGCGATAGCCCTCGCTGATGACCGGGGCCAGCATGGCGGCCTCGCCCATGAACTGCCAGGCCTCGTCAAAGATGATCAAGCGCGGCCGGGAGCGGTCGGAGAGATAGAGGTCCTGGGTCACGGCGTTGATGATGAGTAACGTCACCACCCGGTAGAGTTCCGGTTGCACTTTGAGATGCTCCAGTTCCAGGACCACGAATTCGTCCCGGCGGATGTCGAAAGTGGACGGGCCGGTGAAAAAGCGGGCATGGGCTCCCTGGCTGGTGAACTCCCGGATATTGAAGGCCAGCTTGCTTGCTGCCTCGGAAAGGTTTTTGTTGCCGGCGATCTCGCCAAGGTTTGCCTCCGGCACATCCGGGAAACGGGACAGAAACCGGTAGACGGTATCGGCGTCCGCGTTGTTGCCCTCCTGCTGCCAGGCCCAGCGTACCGCGTTGCGGATCAGATTCATTTCGGTATCGTCCGGTCTGCTCACGGCGGAGTTGGAATAGGCCATCTGGGCGAAAACGGCGGTGACGCTTTTGAGTTCCTCGTCCGGATCCTCGATATGGGTGAAAGGGTTCAGGCATACCGGGATGCCCGGCTGGAAGTCCAGATAGCGCGCCCCGAGCATGGTGGTCATTTTCTTGTAGCTGCCACCGATATCGACGATGCGGATCAGTGCCCCGGTGGCGTAATAGTTGAAGGATATGGAGTTGACCAGAAAGCTTTTGCCGCTGCCGGAACTGGCGCAGCAGAAGACATTCTGGTTGATGGCCCCGGCATCGAAGAAATCGAGCCCGGCCAGTTGCCCCTTGCGGCCCAGGAAAAGCAGCTTCGGCAGTCCGGCGCCGGCGAAATCAGCCTGCACCGGCAGAATGGCCGTGACCGTGGGTACCGGGGCGATGAAATCGCGGTTGATGTTCGCGAGCGTCCTGCCCTCGGTGTAAAGACCGAAAGGCAGGGCGGCCAGGAACATGATCTTCAGAATTCCCCAGTCCTGCTGCATGGTGTAGCCGCAACTCTCCCACATGCGCCGAGCCCGGACCATGGAATCCAGCGCTTTGTCCTTGTCCGTGCTCCAGGTCCACAGTATGGGCATGACCTTGACAAACGGGATGCCCTTGTCAAGATCGTCGGCGGCGTGCAGATATTCGTCCTGTTTGCGTCTGAGCGATGGCGAAAAAGAGCCCACCGCCTCCTGCTGCAGAACCAGATTGCATTTGGCATGCAGGGTGCTGGAGAGTGATTCGAAAATGACATTCACCGTATAAAGGAAACCGGTCTTGATCTGATCGGCGTCCGAGATCAGGCCCCAGATGCCGCCGAACAGGGAGTTGGTCTGCAGCGGATCTACCTCCTTGGGAAACACCTTGGGTGTGGTGCAGCAGAAATACTTGTCGCCCACCTTCAGACAATCGCCCTCATCGCGGATTACCGTGTCGCTGGTGATGATCTGCTTGCGAATCGGCAGGAACGGATCATACTGGTTGATGTTCAAATCGGGATACCCTTCCGGGTAGCGGTTCAGGAAACGGCGGCACCATTCCAACAGCTGCTCCGGCCCCATGTGGCGCGGATGGAGATGAGCGGCGGCCAGGGTTTCGTGGATCTGCCGCTTGATTTCCTTGAGCAGGCTCCCCTTGGCCTCCCGGCTTTTCTGTGGCAGCTTGACCGCCACAAACAGTCGGAAATTACGGATGGGGATGCCGGCGCTTTCATGTACCCCATCAACCCCGCCGCGGACAAAAGAGCTCACCGCCTCCAGGTTGGCATGCACCAGGGGATGATTCCGGATGCGTGAGCGCCGGAAAAGGGCAAGCATTGGCTCGACATGGGGATCGGCATGGAAGATAAACTGCAGCACCGCATCCATGGGCAGCCCGGCCCGGAACAGACCTTCCAGGGTTTTCAGGGTTTTTACGCCGGCAAAGGCGAGCGGCGTGCATTCCCACAGCATGCCGATCGTGTTGTCCTGGTTGCGGTAGGTTTCGTTTTCCGGATCATAGGCGACGTAGTTGAGGTAATTCGAGAAGGAATCCCGCCGGACCATCTTGCGCAACTCGGCGAGTTTCAGGCCTCCTTCGGAACCGAACAGCAGTTGATCGATAAAGGCCAGCATCGTTATTCGATACCCTCGTCAATGCTGGTCAGCACCCACTTGGCCGATTCCACCTGCAGATAAGCGTAACGGGCCATGAACAGATCGCCGTTTCCCTTGTAGGGCAGGATCAGCACCCGCAGGATGCGGGGCGGCTCGATTATCGGCGTCTGCGGTTCTTTAAGCAGCTCAGCAAGCCGGGAAAGCCGCGCCGCTTCAACATCTTCCTCGGGAGCTGCGGACTTTTGTGTCGGGATCTGAGGGATGCGCACCGCCTCTTCATAGGCCGTCTTGGTATCAACGCACTTTCCAGCATCGTCCGGAGCATCGCAGTTGAAATTTTCATGATAGGGATTCAAGGCCGCACCGCAGCCGGAAAGCAGCAGCAGGAGGAGGAGAAGGAAGAAGAAACTGCAGGGTGCAAAATTGAAAGATGGTTTCATCAGTAAAGTTTCCGGAATATGGATTGTCTGAAAAAGGGCTTTTCTTCTCTTTTTCGAGGGGATGACCTTAAAAGGATAAACGACATGTTCCACCACCTGGAAAGAGAGGGCTATTTTTTTGGATAAAAACGAAGCTGATCATGGTTTATTCTGCGTTATATTAACCTATGTATTAATTTTATATTGAAATAATTAATTTATAGCTTAATATATATGAAGCAATAATTAATCTAAAGGTTAACAAAATGAAGCCGCTTCATAGAAGACTGATACAGGAACAGTTGGAAACAACATTTGCCCGCCTCTCATGTTTGCGTGACGTACAACGTCCGGCCAAGGGCTGGCTGCGTGCCATCAGAGAAGCCCTGGGGATGTCGGGGAGACAGTTTGCCCAACGCCTTGGGGTTTCTCCGCCATGGGTTACCAGCCTGGAGAAAAAAGAGCTGAGTGATTCTGTGACCATCAAAACCATGCGCCAGGCTGCCGAGGCCCTGGATTGCGTTTTTGTCTATGCCTTGTTGCCTCGTGACAGCCTGGCTGATATTGTGCACCGGCGCGCGGAAATTCTTGCCGGGAAACGGCTGGCAAGGGTCTCGCACACGATGCTTCTCGAAGACCAACAGCTTTCCAGTATCGGGAAGAAAAAAGCACTTGAATTTGAAATTGACACATTGATCAGAACCATGCCCAAAGAACTTTGGGGCAATCATGATGAATTTTAATTTCCTTCAACACCAGACGTTGCTGTTTCCGGAATTATGCGGTATAGTATTTACTATGAATACATATGAATATAAATGGATATTTTGTCTGGAGGAGCCGATATGAAGACCACCACCATCCGCATGGAAGACAAAACGCTTAATCGGATTGATTCGATGGCAAAAAGTTTGAGCAGGTCACGAGCATGGATTATCAACCAGGCCCTTGAGCGATATTTAAGTTATGAGGAATGGTTTGCCCATGAGGTTGAATCTGGTCTCGATGAAATGCGAAATGGTGATTTAGCTACACAGGATGAAGT
Organism: Pseudomonadota bacterium; assembly: GCA_018816555.1. Lineage (GTDB taxonomy): Bacteria > Desulfobacterota > Desulfobulbia > Desulfobulbales > SURF-16 > SURF-16. The sequence goes on along the minus strand of JAHIVT010000105.1, from coordinate 8,897 downwards.
AAAAAGCAGTTTGGAAAAATGGAGAGTAGTAAATGCGGATTAGGTGGACCAGGCAGGCACTGAACAACCTGGACACCGCAGTAAACTATATCGCGACTGATAATCCAGTTAACGCTCAAAAAGTTGCTCAAAAAATCTGGGACAGCATCCAACTCCTTGCCCATCAGCCGGGGATGGGGAGGCCAGGCAGGGTAACTGGCACCAGAGAACTGCTTATCAGCAGTCTGCCATTTATCGTACCCTATGCGGAGCACAATGGTGAGATCGTTATTTTACGCATCATGCATACTTCCATGAAATGGCCGGAATTATTCTGAACCGGCAAGCAGCACCTTGGCAAAATACAAAATTCGCTACAGCCTCTCCCTTTCAAACTCCTTAATTTCCAACTGCTTCCCTTCCGAAATGACCACCGTCACCTGTTTGGCGGCCCCCACCTCGATCACCGGCGTGGCCTGTTTGGCCAGATCGAGATAGAGTTCCTGCAGGGTCTTTGAGCCTTCGGCCAGACCGCCGCCTGCCGCCGACTTGGCCAGCTGATCACTGTCCACAAAGCTTGTGGTGCCCAGGGCCGAGGTCGATTGGGTGAGGGAGGAAGCCTGCAGGGCGTCACCCGCACCGCCGAAGATACCGGCCACCACCGCCCTGGCGGTAGCGGCCCCCATTTTGGAAACCACCCGGCCGGAAAGCCCCACCTTGCTGTCGCTGTCCGTCACAAAGCCCTTGACCGTGGTATCGATCACCGCCTGGCCGTTGCGGCCGATGCAGGACAAGGACACCAGCCGCACATCGGCCCGTTCCTTATTGAGCCGTCCGACCGCCTCGGCAATGATGAAGCAGCCCCGCAGATTGGCTTTGACATCATTGGGCAGTACCGCCGGCGCCTGGATGCGCAACAGGAGCGGTTCCGGGTTGTTCTTGCCTTCCCCCGAGGTAGAAGCATCGAAACCGGTCAGCAACATGGCCTCCATAAAGGATGGCGGCAGATAAACCGTCCGGTTCTCTTTTTTTTTATCCGCCTGATTAGCGGCAACCGGAGACAGGGCGCCCTGGTTGGAGAGGATACCAATGCCGCCGATGATTTTTTCTTCGCTCGGAGGCGGAGGAGTCTGCTGAACCGGTGGAGCCGGGAATCTGGGAGGAACAGGAGAACCGAAATAGGGAGAGGAGGCGGATTGTTCCACCTGATCAGCGGAAGGGATCTCCGGGAACTGGCTTTCCGCTGGAACCGGTGGTGGGAAATTTTCCGACTGCCGCCTGTCTTCCTCATCATCTGCGAGTTTTTTGATCTGGGCCTGCATGTTCTCGATCTCTTTGCGTTGTTCCCGCAGCATGGTTTTCTCGATAAGATCCGGGTCCAGGGAAATCTCCCGGGTTTTTTCATGCCGGGCGGTTTCCTCCGATTGCGGATTGTGGCTGGTCTTATATCCCGCGACCACGATAATCAGCACAGCCGCGCCCACCAGGGACCATATGCAGATTTTCTTCCGCAGAGGGCTCAGGGAATTAAAACGTTCTTTCAGGCTCACGACTCCTCCCCTCGTTGCTCGACAATAAAGACGCGGGACGACTTGCCTGGCTCAATGGTATAGTCTTCGACTGCCACGGCAATGATCCGTTCACCCAGCCGGGATTTCAGAAAATCCTTTTCCGTGATGCTGACAGATTGGTCAGCAGTCGGATGTACCAGATATTCCTTCAAGCGCAGGCCCACCCCTTCGACATCCACGATCTTTTTCAGGCGGACGGTCAGATCCGCGGAGATGTTGACTTCCATGTCAGCCGCGGTTATCCGGTAGCTCTCCTGATACTCCTGCAGGTAGGCCTCGCGCACCAGTTGCAGCACCTTTTTCTCAAAAGGCAGAGCCTGGTAGTGGTCGATATTCTGTTTCAGGTCCTGGGATGGAGAGGGGGCCAGGCGCAGGGTGACGGAAGGGATTCTTTTGGGCGTGGCAATCAGGGTATAAATGGTGTTGTTGCAGCTGACGAACAACTCGCTGGGCGTATCCGCATAGTGTTTCTCATCGCCTTCAACGCTGATGGCAAATTTCACAAAGGCGTTACTCCCCATAAAATGCCCTTCAATCCCTTTTTCCTTGGAAAAGATCAGATCATTGATCGTACCGGGGCAATTGATCCGGTTGACATCGGAAGAGGACAGATCCACCGCTGTCGTCACCTCCGGCGGAATCGGGCCGGTGAGCTGGTCGGCCTGAACAGGCGCCGCAACAAACAGGGCCAGCATGACTATCATCGAACAGGATTTTAACATCTTATCTCTCCACTTCCGCTGCTATGAACGCTTTTCCAGAAACGAGATGAGGAAAAACCGGCCGTCCTCGATCCTGTATCTGGCCTCATAGGTCTTCCGGCCGGATTCAATGAGCCGGTCCTCGGCAAACTGCCGCTGATCGCCGCTTAATTCCAGGCGCTGACTTTTGCTGTCCAGGATCAGGTTGCGCAGATAAAAGACCGTGCTGACCTGGCTTTCCTCAACCCGGCCGGCCAGGGCATACCAGGCTTTGGCGGCCTCGGGGTAGGCATCGGGAGCGTAAAAGCCGAGGAATTCATCAAATTGATTCCTGGCTGTGGCCGGTGAATAGGTGGCGGCAAGACTCACCATTCTCCGGGCCAGATCACGGATGTACTGGTCGGAGGGTTTTCCTTCCACAAATTCGATGGTACCGGTGATTTTAGGCGGGATCAGGATGACCCGCTGGTATTTGATCGCCCGGCTCACCAAGATGGAGTTGACCACCATGGCCATGGCAAGCACGACGATCACGAATTTCAGCAGTCTGTTTTCGGTGAACAGGTTGCTGGTTTTCTGCAGGAAAATACTCGTATGCATGGCGGTCTATTCGATGAAAACCTTCTCAAAATAGGCTGGATAATTTTTCATCCTGATGAGTCCCGCCATGTAGAGCAGATGACAGAGAAAACCCCGGGGGTTCTGGCGTTTGATCCGGCTGTAGATATATGGCCCGGAAATGAGCAGCAGCCAGAAAACATTGCCGTACATCAGGGCCAGGACCAGGAAGAACATGAACAGGGCCAGTTCGTCGCTTTCGTACCAGAGGATCTGAAACGGCGCAGAAAGATATTGGGGAAAGGCTCTTTTTACGTTGTCCGACATCTGGCTTACCCGATCAGCGCGCCCAGAGATGTAACAACACTGTCGGCCTTGAGAAGAAAGGCGCCGCCCAACACGGTCGCGACAGCCGGCAACAGCATCTGCCGGATGGCCATGACCGAGGCGGCCACCATGGACCCGACGCCGGCGGCAAAACCGATGGGGCCTTTCAGGATCTGATTGACCCCGATATCGTAAATATCAAAGGCAAAGGTGCCGGCGGCCGGGGCATTGAAGGCATTCGCCCTGGTTGCGGCCAGCAGACATGCCGCCCCGAAAACCATCAGGGTGATGATTGATTTCTTGTGCTTGCAGCCCATGGGAAACAGGCCGCCAGGACCGGTCATGCGTGGTTTTGCTTTTTTCATATCGTGTCCTCGTAAAATTAATGGTCACCGGCCTTTTTCCCGGACGGTATTGCTGAGAATTTCCTCAATTTGTGCGGGGTTGAACCCGGATACCGGCTGACCGTTGATCCAGTATCTCGGTGTTGAACTGATCCGCAGTCCTGCCGCGATCTTTCGGTGCTCATTAAGCAAGCCCGCAGGGGTAAATTCCGGAAGAGGGGAGAAGTCAAAGGCCCCTGACATCACCTGCTCATACGCCTTGGCCTGATCCTTGGCGGCCAGGATGAATTCCGCCTTGCGGGCGGCATCGGGATGCATTTGATCGAGCGGCATGAAAAAGATATATCTGGTCACATCGGACCTGCCGGCGAAGAATTCTGACCCTTTGCGGCAATATGGACAATCGGGGTCGGTGATCTCGATGACCGTATTGGAGCCGCTGCCGATTTTCACCGCCTTGGAAAGCGGCAGGGCGTCAAGTGACTGTGTAATTCTTTTTTCCTGCTCCTCCGCGGTAATGTTCCTGCCGTCCTTGCTCCAGATCTCCCCAAAGATGAGATGGCCTGTCTTTGGTGCGAAATAGATGGTGTTCTTTTCGGAAGCCACCTCGCAGAGATCGTCTATCGGCGTAGGGCCCACTGTCTCGAATGAAAAAGAGGGATAGGTGTTTTGCAGGATGGCCCGTGTCTCGTCTTCGCAGGTTGCGGCCCGGGTTAGAGACGCGCAGCAGAACAAACAGGCAGTTGATAGCAGAAGAGTTTTTTTCATTGTTGTCTCACCTCTGTTTTCTTTTTCCTGATCGTGTGACCGGTATTTCATTATTTCATTTTTTTGTCCGGATTTTTGCCGGCAGAGTTGAATATTTCTTTTCCGGTAAGCGGTCAATAAATGCTGTTTATTACTTATTTGTTTGCGCTCGGTAAGAGAGGTTGCCGTTCAACTTCGGCAGGATTTCTTCCCCGGTGCCTGGCAACCTGGGCCCGATTGCGGATCTTATACAGCCGGTTTATCTGCGGTTTGTTCAGCCGAAAAAAGAAGGTGGTTTCGATCTCCTCGATCACCAATTGCATGGCCAGCTTTTTCCCCGGCTCCTGGTTGCGGAAGCGGCTGTAGGCATATCGTTCCCACTTGGTTGAGAAGTCGGCGGTTCGGATAAAACTGAGCCGGGCCTTCATGGCGAGTTTGGTTAATTGAGCTCGAAGCACCTCTTTCCGGCCCCAGATCTTTTCGAGAAATTGCAGGCCGATATGGTCATCCGGGCGGAGAGGATCCTGGATGATTCCTTCACGGTGCAGATAACGGAGAATGCGTTTGGGGATGAGCGACGCTGCCGCGTATTCCGTGATTGTCACATTCATCGAACCGTTCCCGAAATGCGCTCAATGCTGCTGCTGATCAGGCGGCAGGCATGTCGGCGGCTGACCTTGAATTTTCTGGCCAGATCCGGGGTGCTGACCGGTTCCGGTTGCTGCAAAAGCCAGATGCAGATTTCCCGCTGCCGTTTACTGACGGCTTGCAATGCCTCTTCAATCCTGCCGGTTTCCAGTTCATCCGACTCCTCCGGCTTTTCCGGACAAGGCAGCTGATAATCTTCCAGGCTTTGCACCGTCTGAATTCCCGATGCCAGCCTGATACAGTTTGTTTTGAAGATGACCCGGAAGAAGGGAACAAACTGATTTGGTTTTTCCTTTTTTTGGGAAGAGATCAGCGCCTTGTAGGCAGCTATAGCCGCCTCCTGGAAGAGATCATTGCTGTCTGCCGCCATATGCCGGATGTAGGGCGATGCTATCTGGCGGATGAGTTTGCGGTTTTCCGAGACCCACTGCATTGCCATTGCCCACATTTCGTTGCTGTCCGTTTGCTGAATATTTGCGACTGATAGTGTCATTTTTGTTTCAGGCCTCTTACACGCCCCCTTTCTTTTAAGATTAAAGTAGGATTAAAGATGATTAGCCACTTGCGACCGTTGCCTCGCAGCCCTTTATTGGCGGGCGATTCGGCCGTTTGTATTCTTGCAGAGTGTGACTGCTATGCCCCCTTTGCGTGACTGCTATGCCCCCTCTGCCGTGAGTGTTATGCCCCCCCGGTGTGACTGCTATGCCCCTGGGTGTGAGTGCCATGCCCCCCTGATGTGAGTGTTATGCCCCCTCACCGTGACTGCTGTGCCCCCTGAGTGTGAGTGCTATGCCCCCTAATCCGATTCCGATACCGCGCCCGAGAGGTTACGGGTCACATGGACCTTGTCCTCCTGGTCGATTCTCCAGTCAGCGACGGCGCCCACGCGGACAAGTTCATCCATGGCGCTTCGCAGGCTGCGACGGTAATCGACCAACCGGTGACACTCGGACCCGCACAGGCGCATGAGCGTGGCCACCTTTACCGGGTAAGGAGTTCTGTGGCTGGAGTAGAAACCGTGCAGCCATTTGGCGAGATCGGTCTTCAACTGGAGCCGTTGTTGCCACTGCAACTGGGTCCAACCGGCATCAAAGATTTTGGCGAGTTTGGGATTGACCTTCAGGAAATAGCTTTGCTCGCGGGCGTTGTAATAAAATTCATCGATCAGCGAACCGACATAGGTGAAAAAGTCAGGCCCATATCCATGCGGGATCTCAAGCTTGATTTCCACCGCCGAGGCGGTAAGACGCCTGAAGGAATCCTTGAGCCATTCACGTCCTGATTTCCCGGCCTTTCGGCCGATTCTCCTGAGAAAACCCTTGGCCGTAAACTGCACGAAGCCGCCCGTTGATTTCTGCTGGTCCTTGGAGACCAGGTGAAGTGCATGGGCCAGAACGTCAAAATCACCCTGATCCAGACGCCAGCCGGTATACCGGATATCGAGTCCTTTGACCGCCGCAACCAATTCACCTTTGACGGCTCGCCGGCGGCCACGCTTGATTACCCCGAAAAGAGCGGAACGCAGGAAAAGGTTCGGCAAACCTCGTGTTTTTTCCGGCCAATCGGGCAGGCGGGGGATATTCTCCAGGGCGCGTACTTTGTTTTGCAGTTCTGACGGGAGAAGAAGACGGAAATATGATTCCGGAGAAGTATTTTTCTCCCCTGCGCCGGAAGAGCTTTTTCCATGAGAGGCAATACTCATCTCACCCTGCGATTAATCTGTCGTTTTACCCAACGGCAAATTCTTGTATTACTCGCCATAAACTTTAATCCGCCGTCGAGGTCTTCCTATTCTCACTGCCAGCACCCTCTTGCTCTGAAACCAGGCCGCAAGGTCTTTTTCCAGTATCAAAACCGTTTTTCCGGGTTTGTAGGCGGCAAGATCGCCTTTCTTGATGGCGCGATGGATGGTGTGGTAGCTGCATTTTGTCAATTTGGCTGCCTCATCAATTGTTATGGGATTGTCTCGCATCATTTTCTGTAAGCCTCTCCGCCTGCTTCTCGTATCCCATCAGGTCTGTATGGAAATCCTCGCCCGTAAAGTTGCTATTCAGGTTTTTATGAGTTGCTCTTTTATATGCCTACTTGTATTATTAATAACGGTAGCGTTGATTAGCCTGGCACCTATATGATTTGCATACATGAGCAGAGAGTATATGTCAAATAAAATAATTATAACAATATGTTATGTAAAATAAAGCTGTCGCTCCCCAAGAGCAGTTCGAGGCGTTCCAGGCATTATTCAGATACATCTTTGGATAATAAAGTTGTCGATTAATTGTGCCAACTTGGCATTTGGCGGGACAAGTATGCAGGGAGATGTTTCACGAGAGCGCCAAATATGAAAGAAATGGAACCTCTCTCATCGGAGATAACAAATTTTTTCAATTTTTAATTGGATCGGATTATTTCTTTGGATTTTCCCCTGAACATCTGAGGAGTGCGCTTATGAAGCTTGAATGGCGGTTAAAACAGCTACTTGAACAATATAACCTCTACAGGTATGGCATAGAAACCCAGATTGCAAAGGATTGCGGCCTTCATCGGCATACTGTAGGGAAGTTTCTCCGAAATCAGATCCAGAGTCCTAAACTTGAAGTTATGGAAAAGATTTGCGTATGGCTGATTGAGAGGGGGGTACCTGCTGAAATTCTCCCTGGAGCCTTGTTGGGTGTCAGGCCGGCCGGGTTATGGCGAGCCATCGGGCAATCGGATAGAATTCATATTTACCTGGGTGAATATCACCTGACGGCAAGCATGATAACGACACCACAAGTCGCACCGCCGGTCTCGATATCACGGCATGACGCTGTGGTCTCCTCTAAGATAATTCATTATCTTTCTTCAGAGGCAGACCTTCGTAACGCAAAACCTGCCGTGAAAATGCTGTATGTCCCTTTCACCTTTACTCCGGGAGTGGTTGATACCGGTGACGGTGGATTTGCCGAGGATAAAGAACGTGCAGGCCGTATTTTTAAAGCCATGTGCAATAACAGAAAAAATTGTTGGTCAATTATTATGATAGGCAGCCAGAGGGTGAATTATCTGGTTGAATATCTGGTGGCTGACCTTTTTGGCTGCGAAGCATTTGTTCCACCTGTTGAAGAGACCAGAGTCCCTTTCTACCTGTGCTACAGGAAGTTCGACCGCCCTGTGCCAAGCTGTTTCGGCAGCCCATCTAATCCCCCGGGAAAGAGCGGGGAACTTGATCATGGAACCTATTACCTGGATGAAAATTTTGAATGGCAATTTCTTAAATGGCAACGCGGGAAAAATGATGCGGGAATCGTGATAATCATCCGAGAAGCTGAAAATATCGTCATGGCCCTATTCGGGTTTTCCGGCCGAGCGACCAATGCCATTGGCAATGCCTTGCTGAACAATTCTGAAAAATTCTGGCCTGATTCTGACTCAGCCTCAGGTAATACCTTAAGCATATGCGACAAGGAAATCGGAGTTTACATCTGCCATGTGAAATTCTGCGAGGTGAACAGAAAAGAATGTGGTATGGCTTACGAAAATCTCGAAAATGATGTGGTAGATGTCATCCCTTTGCATCGAAAAGTGCTGAACAAATTCCTCTCAAAGGGGCAATGTAGAACAACCTGATTTACAATGATGGGTTGGGAGTGCAAGATATTGGGGAAACGGTTGGTAATCAGTGCTTGGTTTACAAAACAAAGTGCGCCCAAAATTGCGACTATTCCATATAATATATTGAATTAAAATAATATAATCTATCTTGAGGGGGTAGTAACCTACGGTTGTGCGAGTTCGAGTCTCGCCTTCGGCACCATCGATAAATAGGGCCAAATCCTTTGGAAACAAAGGGTTTGGCCCTTTTTTTTGTTTTATGCCCAGAATTGCGACCAAAACGCATCGTAAGACGCGCAAAAAAACTGGAAAAACGGAAAGTCCTCAGCCGATAGTCATCTGTATTTCCTTCGCAGAGCCCATAATGGTTGTTATGATAACAGTTCCGGCGAGCCGGTCAATACCTGGCCACCACTGATCAGTTTCCG
>JAHIVT010000104.1 GCA_018816555.1 Pseudomonadota bacterium | reverse complement strand
TCAGCTATTGCCAGAAATCTTGGGAAAGAAAAACCAACCCGGTATCTCAATGATCTTATGCGGCAACTGCTTGAACAAGACATGGTTGAATATACCATCCCCGACAAACCTCAAAGCCGCCTCCAGAAATACCGGCTGACGAAAAAAGGAAAACAATTTTTAAAACAAATGGATGCAGAAGCAGAGAAATAAACCTTTTTTAACACGCTTAAAACGAGGAGAAAACCATTGGCCGTACCCGATTTTCAATCTTTCTTTCTGCCGCTCTTAATATTCAGCTCGGACGGGAAAACGCACAGTGCCAAAGAAGCTTATGCGGCCATGGCGGCACATTTCAAACTGAGCGAAGACGATCAGAAAGAGATGCTGCCCAGCGGCAAACAGGCCACCTTTAAAAACAGGGTAGCTTGGGCAAAGGGCTATCTTTCCAAGGCGCTTCTTCTTGAAAGCCCGAAACGAGGTATTTTTCGCATCACGGAACGGGGCAAGGAATTATTGAAAACCAACCCTGATGCTCTTCGCGTTAAACATTTAAAGCAGTTTCCCGAATTTGTCGATTTTCATACGTCGAGCAACAAACATGACAAAGATGATGAAAACGCCGGGGATGAGGAACGAACTGCGACCCCGGAAGAAATTTTTGAAAGTGCCTACCAGGAACTCCGCCGCAGCCTGGCCAGCGAGCTTCTTACCCATATTTCAAGTAATTCTCCGGAATTCTTTGAACATTTGGTGATTAAACTTCTCGTCAAAATGGGATATGGTGGTTCCATAAAAGATGCCGGCCAAGCCATTGGTCGGAGCGGCGATGAAGGGATAGATGGGATTATCAAGGAAGACAAACTCGGCCTTGATGTGATCTATATTCAGGCCAAGCGCTGGCAAGGTCCGGTAGGAAGGCCCGAGGTACAGAAATTTGTCGGTGCCCTGCACGGCCAACGGGCCAAGAAAGGCGTGTTCATCACCACCGGTGCCTTCACCAGGGAGGCCGAGCAGTATGTCTCCACCATTGACCCAAAGGTCGTTTTGATCGACGGCAACAGGCTTGTGGACCTGATGATCGATTACAACCTGGGAGTTTCCATTGTGGACACATACGAAATCAAGAAGATCGATTCGGATTTCTTTTTGGAAGAGTAATCTAAAAGGATGACGGGAAATTAAGATTATCATGTCTCTCACCGAAGCCCAGACCCGCCAGCAACTAATCGATAGCCAACTTGCCAAAGCAGGTTGGGGGTTAAACGATTGTGTTCTGATCGAAGAGTATTATCTGCGGAGTGGTTTCGAAACCAGGGAAAACGAGGCAGAGTATCGCTCAAAAGGCGAATTCGCCGATTATGTTCTTTTAGGCAACGATGGGAAACCCATTGCCGTGGTTGAAGCAAAACGCACGAGTCGGGACCCTCTTTCCGGCAAAAAGCAAGCAGCTGATTACGCCGACCAGATTCAACAACGTTTCGGGTTTGATCCTTTTATATTTCTCACCAATGGCCAGACGATCCTCTTCTGGGACCGGTCTCGTTATGCTCCGCGTGAAATCAGTGGATTCTTTACAAGAAGTGATCTTGAGCGGCTTATGCATCAAAAGCGTTATGCCAAGCCGCTGCAAGAAGTGGAGCTCTATGCAAAAATTGCTGGCCGGGCCTACCAGACCGAAGCGATTAGGCGAACAACAGAAAAAATCGAAGAAGCACACCGTGCATTTTTGTTGGTAATGGCCACGGGTACAGGCAAAACCCGCACGGTCATTGGCTTAATGGATCTCCTTCTACGGGCAAAAAGGGTCCAGCAAATTCTTTTTCTTGCCGACCGCCGTGAGCTTGTGCGCCAAGCCATGAGCGCTATTAAAGAACACTTGCCAAATGAAAGCCTTGGCCGCATCGAAGGTGGGGAACTTCCCACCTCTGCTCGCATCCACATTGCAACCTATCCGAGTATGATGCAATTTTTTGATCGGCTCTCACCCGGTTACTATGACTTGATCATTGCCGATGAGAGCCACCGCTCAATATATAACCGCTACAAGGCCATCTTTGACCACTTTGATTCTCTGAAACTCGGGCTTACTGCAACTCCCACGGATTTTATCGATCACAACACCTTTGAGCTTTTTGCTTGTGAGGACGGCATCCCGACATTCGATTATCCTTACGATCAGGCAGTAACTGAGGAGTACCTGGTACCATATCGAGTGCTTGATGCCCAGACCAGCTTCCAAGTTTCTGGTATTCATGGGGAGCAGCTATCCTTGCCTTTACAGCAGCAACTTGCCGAACAGGGCATTGATATTGAAGAGGTTCAGTTTGAAGGAACCGATATCGAGAAAAAGGTCGTTAATCTTGGTACAAACGATACGATTGTTCGTGAGTTCATGGATAAATGCCGCAAAGATGCACTTGGACTGCCATCAAAAAGCATCATCTTTGCTGTAAGCCATGCCCATGCCAAGAGAATATACGAGAGCTTCAACCGGCTCTACCCCAATTATCAACGTAAAGGGCTGGCCGAGATCATTGATAGCCATATGGAGCGTGCAGAGGAGACCTTGGATGACTTTAAGTTCAAAGACATGCCCCGCGTAGCCATTTCTATCGATATGCTTGATACCGGTATCGATGTTCCCGCGATTCAAACTTTGTTGTTCGCAAAACCAGTCTTTAGCCGGGTTAAATTCTGGCAGATGATCGGCCGTGGCACGCGCCTCTATGCAGACCCTCAAACCGGCATGGTCAAAAAAGATTTTCTCATCATCGACTGTTGGAATAATTTCGCTTTTTTTCAACTGAATCCGGAGGGTGAAACAGATCATCTCAACGAACCGCTGCCAGTCCGTCTCTTTCGCTTGCAGTTGGAAAAACAGATCTTAATGCGTGGGCAAAACATGGCCGACGCTTCCGTCGTCTCCTCTTTGCAACAAATGCTCGCAGAATTACCGCTGGATAATATTAATATCCGCCCACATCGGGAGGAAATACAAAGACTCATTGCAACCTGGCCGACACCAGATGAAAAAACAACCCAGCACCTTTCAAAGACAATCGCCCCACTCCTCCGTTATTACTGGGCCTCCTCATTACTTGAAATCCAATTCCGAATTATTACCGAGCGCATTGCCGTGGCCAAATTATCCGGTGATGAGGCCGAGGTGCTCAAGCTTGCCGAAAGAGCAAAGGCAGCTGTCCGTAATCTCGCTAACAACATTCAGGAAGTAAAAGCGGTCGCAGAGCAACGGGCCTGGGTCTTAAGCGAAGGTTTTTGGTCCCATCTTGACCAGGAACGGCTCGATATGCTGCAAAACACCTTCGCCCCCCTCATGCGTTTCCGGCAACGTATTAGCAACGAAATAATCAAATTGAATCTTCCTGATCAAATCGCCAGTCGCCGCTGGATTATTTACGGCCCTTCCGGTGAGGGTGCCTTTGCAGAAAGTTACAGGGAGCAAGTTGAGGCCTACATCAAACGCCTTGCAGACAACCTGCCGGCCCTTGTGAAACTCAAACGCGGTGAAAAAATCGATGACGAGGATATCGAACAGATTGCCAATTCCCTCAATCAGGCCGATCTCTTCGTGACGGAGGATGGACTGCGGGAAGTGTATCAACAGCCGGCTGCCAGTCTGCCGGACTTCATACGCCATATTCTCGATATTGAAAAGCTCCCCACCAGGGAGGACCACATCAAAGAAGCCTTCGATAACTTTATCGCTGAACATGGTTTCATGAGTGCCAGTCAAACCAACTTTTTGCGTGCGGTCCGTGCGGCTGTTCTAAGGCATACCAAATTAACCCGTGATCAACTGCACCGTCCGCCACTGTCACGCATCGGCGTTGTGGAAAATCTTTTCAAACCAACCGAGATCGATCAGATCATCGACTTTGCCAATAACTTGGTCGGTGAGGTCGCATAACCCAAAAAAAGAAGAGAAACTCATGCTCGCGCCCCATATTAAAAAGAATGTCGATAATCTGTGGAATCGTTTCTGGACCGCAGGTATTACCAACCCTCTCGTTGCTGTGGAACAGATCACCTACCTACTTTTTCTAAAGCGGTTGGAATTCATTGACAATGAAAGGGTAAAGAAAGGCCGACCTTCAATATACGCGCGCAAAGAAATAAAGGATGGCAAAGAAGTTGAAGTCAACTACGACAATTGCCGCTGGAGATACATTAAGCAGGACAAAACACCGCAACACCTAATAGATGTCGTTTTCCCATGGTTGCGGGATCTGGAGAAACATCTCGCTAAAACAAGTACACCCGCCAATGGCATTGAGGCCATCGGCAGCCGCATGAGCGATGCTTATTTTCAACTCGACCCCAATAAAGGCGCCATTTTACAGGAGGCCATCGAGATCATTGATGCTCTTTTCGAACGAGTTGATAGTGTCGGAGCCTCTACCGACATCATGGGCGACACCTTTGAGTATCTGCTTTCAGAGATTGCCACCGCCGGGAAAAATGGCCAGTTCCGCACCCCAAGGCATCTCATTCGTTGCATGGTTGAGATGGTGGACCCGCAACTCGGTGACCACATCATCGATCCCGCAGCCGGCACTGGCGGTTTCCTCTTTTCCAGTCTGAACTACCTGCTCAGCAAACGAACCAATCCCGAGCAATTGCGGATCGAATGGGATGGCACCCCCCATCGTGTCTATGGCGATCTCCTCACCGATGAGGAGGATGCCATTATCCACAAAGGAAACTACCTCGTTGGCTTTGATAATGACCGAACCATGGTGCGTATTGGCTGGATGAACATGATCCTGCATGGTATTGAGAACCCGGAAATTCACCAACGCGACAGTCTCGGCAAACGAAAAGAAAATGACCTGCTCCAGTCCGAAAACTTTGACGTCGTCTTGGCAAATCCGCCTTTTACCGGCACCGTGGACAGTGCGGACATGGAGGCGTCTATCTTCCCTAAGTACTCTTATTCGCAAATATAGTGACGTATTTATGCCGCAACCTTTGCATGGTTAACAAAATACCCAGAGATCTTGTTCAATATTTGGTTCAAATTGTCTCTGGTGAATTTCCATTTAAACGGTTTGGCAATATTTT
>JAHIVT010000012.1 GCA_018816555.1 Pseudomonadota bacterium | reverse complement strand
CCAGCAGTTTGTCAAACTCGGTGAAAAACGCGGGGATTTTGTCGCCCTGACTTCCGGCCCTAAGGAGGGTGAGACAATTGTCAGCACCGGAGTTTTCAAGCTGCGCAACGGCCAGGCAGTGGTGGTCAACAACGAACTGGCCCCTGAGTTCAAGCTTGCGCCGAAACCAACAGACAACTGATTTGCCGGGCTTCACCGCCTGGACAGATAATTTCTCCTCAAACCTCTGCCATCATGTCGCGTCATGAACTTTACTGACCTTTTTATCCGCCGCCCCGTTCTGGCTCTGGTGATCAGCCTGGTGATCATTATCGCCGGCCTGCAGGCGATCCGCTCACTCAACGTCCGCCAGTTTCCCATCAGTGAAAACTCTTCGGTCACGGTCACCACCGTCTATGTCGGGGCCAGCGCCGAGCTGGTGCGCGGCTTTATCACCTCGCCCCTTGAACGCGTCATTGCGGCGGCCGACGGTATTGACTACCTGGAGAGCCAGAGCTCCCAGGGCGTATCCACCATCACCGCGCGGCTCAAATTGAACTATGACGCCACCAAGGCCCTGGCGGAAATCAGCTCGAAAGTCGACCAGGTGCGCAACGACCTTCCCCCGGAAGCAGAAATTCCGATCATCAACATCGAGTCGGCAGACAGCAGATTTGCCGCCGCCTACCTCAGCTTCACCTCCACGGTTCTCCAGCAGAACGAGATAACCGATTACCTGGTCCGCGTCGTGCAGCCCCGCCTGTCAGCTGTTGAAGGGGTGCAGCGTGCCGATATTCTGGGCGCCCGCACCTTTGCCATGCGCATCTGGCTCAAACCCGACCGCATGGCCGCCTATAACATCAGTCCAGCCCAGGTCCGCCAGGCCCTGGCCGCCAACAACTACCTGGCGGCCCTGGGCCAGACCAAGGGATCACTTATTCAGGTGAACCTCACCGCCAACACCGATCTGCGGTCGGTGGAGGAGTTCAAGCAGCTGGTCATCCGCGAACAGGACGGTGCGCTGATCAGGCTGGCGGACATCGGCGACGTGGTGCTGGGAGCGGAGGATTATGACACAGAAGTCCACTTCTCAGGACAGACTGCCGTGTTCATGGGCATCTGGCCGCTGCCCAATGCCAACTCCCTTGATGTGGTCAGAAAGGTGCGCACCGCCATGGATTCGGTACAGAAAGACCTGCCCTCCGAAATGCATGCCCGTATTGCCTATGACGCCACCGCTTACATCAATAATGCCATCCATGAGGTCATCAAGACCCTGGGTGATACCCTGCTGATCGTCGTGGTCATCATCTTCCTCTTTCTCGGTTCGTTCCGCTCGGTATTCATCCCCGTCATAGCCATCCCGCTGTCGCTCATCGGCGGAGTGTTCCTCATGCAGGTCTTCGGCTTCACCATCAATCTGCTCACCCTGCTGGCCATTGTTCTGTCCGTCGGTCTCGTGGTCGATGACGCCATCGTGGTGGTGGAAAACGTGGAACGGCATCTGAGCAAAGGCAAGTCTCCCATGGACGCGGCCCTGATCGGCGCCCGTGAGCTGGTCGGCCCCATCATCGCCATGACCATCACCCTGGCCGCCGTCTATATGCCCATCGGATTCCAGGGCGGCCTCACCGGCTCGTTGTTCCGCGAATTCGCCTTTACCCTGGCCGGTGCCGTCACCATTTCCGGTATTGTGGCCCTCACCCTGTCTCCCATGTTGTCCTCCAAGCTTCTGAAACCAGGGCTGGAGGAGCATGGCCTGGCAGGGAAAATATCCCGCGACTTCAATCGGCTGAAAAACGCTTACGGCCGCTGGCTAGACGCCACGTTGAGCGCCCGTCCGGCGGTCTATCTGGTGTGGATCGTCGTCAGTCTGCTGACCATCCCCATGTTCAGAATGTCACCCGTCGAACTCGCCCCCACCGAGGATCAGGGGGTTATTTTCGGCATCATCGATGCGGCGGCCAACTCCACCCTGGACCAGACCAGCCATTATGCTGCAGCGGCCAACAAGGTATTCCTCAGCATACCGGAGACGGATTTCACCTTCCAGGTTACCCGGCCCAGTTCCGGTTTCAGCGGCATGGTTACCAAACCCTGGGACCAGCGCAAACGCACCATCTTCCAGATCATGCCCGAGGTTCAGCAGAAGCTGCACGGTATACCCGGCATTCGGATCTTTCCGGTCTTCCGCCCCTCACTGCCCGGCGGCGGTCAGTTTCCGGTTGAATTTATCCTGGCCTCCACGGCCGAAACCGAGGAGATTCTCCAGTTTGCCCAGAAGCTGCAGCTGAAGGCAATGCACAGCGGGCTCTTTGCCTTTCCGCCCGTCATCGATGTGAAGATCGACCAGCCCCAGTCGGAGTTTATCATCAACCGCGACAAGGCGGCCGACCTGGGGCTCAATCTGCAAAAGGTGGGGGCTGACATCGGCGCCATGATCGGCGGCAATTACGTCAACCGCTTTGACATCGCCGGCCGCAGCTACAAGGTCATTCCCCAGATCCAGCGGGTGGACCGACTCAACCCGGACCAGCTCAAGGACATTTATATCACCGGGCCGGACGGGACACTGGTGCCGCTCAGCACCATAGCCACCATCCACAATTCCACCGTACCGCGCTCACTGAACCGCTTCCAGCAGCTTAATGCCGTAAAGATCAGCGGGGTGTCGGTCAGACCGCTTGACGAGGCCCTGCGCTTCCTGGAGGATGAAGCAGCCAAGATACTTCCCAAAGGTTATATTATCGACTACACGGGGGAATCCCGGCAACTGCGCACCGAGGGCAATAAATTTCTGCCGGCGTTCATGCTGGCCGTGGTGCTCATTTTCCTGGTGCTGGCCGCCCAGTTCAACAGTTTCCGCGACCCCTTCGTCATCCTGGCCGGCTCCGTGCCCCTGGGAATTTTCGGCGCCCTCATCTTCACCTTCCTGAAGATGCCGGACCCGAACGTGCCTTTCTGGACCAACGGCTGGACCACCACCCTCAATATTTACTCCCAGGTGGGTCTGGTCACCCTGGTGGGTCTGGTTTCCAAAAACGGCATCCTCATCGTCGAGTTTGCCAACAAACTGCAGCTGCGGGGATTATCCAAACTGGAGGCGATCAAAGAGGCTGCCATGACCAGGCTGCGGCCGATCCTCATGACCAGTGCGGCAACGGCCGCCGGTCATTTCCCCCTGATCCTGGTGACGGGCGCCGGCGCCGCGGCCAGAAACTCCATCGGTCTGGTGCTGGTCAGCGGCATAACGGTAGGCACCTTTTTCACGCTGTTTATCGTGCCGTCTATCTATATGCTGGTGGCCAGGGACCACTCAAAAGACCGGAATCAGGAAAGCACAACCCTTTCAGATGAAACAAAATCGTTTTGACCTGACAGCCATCTTGTCTTTCAGGGTTGGTCTTTGCCTTTTTCCCCAGAATGATCAAGAATCTCTCTTACCTGTCTGAGCAGTCTATCGGGCTGCACCGGCTTATAAAGAAAATTGACCCCTTTGTGCAGCATGCCCATCTGGTAAACCTTGTCGGAAGGATAGCCGCTGGCAAACAGGGCCTTTATCCCCGGCTTTATCTTGCTGATCTCCTGGTAGGCCTCAGTGCCGTATTTATTCGGCATGACAACATCAAGAACAACCAGGTCAATCCGGTCACTGTGTTCCCTGAACCGATCAACCGCATCCTGGCCGTCAACGGCCTCGATGACCGTATAGCCATGATTGCCCAGAATCTTAAGAATTAACGTCCTCAGCGTCGGGTCATCCTCGGCCACCAGGATGGTCTCGGCGCCGCCGGAGGGGGGTGGGGCCATGGCGGCCGCCTTCCCAGCCGCAACCGCGGCTTCCTTAACCAGCGGCAGATAGATCTTGAAGGTTGTTCCCTGGCCGGGCTCACTGTAGCAGTTGATATAGCCTTCATGCTGTTTGATGATCCCGTAAACAATCGCCATGCCGAGCCCCGTGCCCTTGCCCACTTCCTTGGTGGTGAAAAAGGGATCGAAAATCCTCTCCATTGTTATTGCATCCATGCCCGTTCCGCTGTCTGAAACGCTTATCAGGGCATACCATCCGGGTTTTATGGAATACTTTTTCCTGTCAACATCTTTATCCCGCAGTTCAACAGAGCAGGTGTCAATGGTCAGCATGCCCCTGCCGGACATGGCATCCCTGGCATTGGCGGCAAGATTCATCAGAACCTGTTCTATCTGCACACGATCCGCTATGACAACCAGGTTTTTCGCGGAGAGATTGCTGCTCATGGTGATATCCTCACCCATGATGCGCCACAGCATCTTCTCCAACCCCGTGATGATCTCGTTGATATTAACCGGCAAAAGCTCCAGCACCTGTTTTCTGCTGAAGGTGAGGAGGCCCCTGGTCAGTTGCGTGGCCCTGTCCGCGGCACTCAGGATATTGGCCAGAAATGTTTTATTCTCATCGTCCGTCAGGGAGCTCTGCATCATGCTGCCGTAGCCGATAATGACATTGAGCAGATTATTGAAGTCATGGGCGATGCCGCCGGCCAGAGTGCCGATGGACTCCATTTTCTGGGCCTGGTAAAGCGCGGCTTCCAGCCGTTTCCGCTCGGAGATATCAATGACACCCGACCGGGATTCAATAACCTTGCCCGCAGCATCAATCACCGGATCAATGGACACGCTTACCCACGCCAGCGAGCCATCCATTTTTTTCATCTCGCATTCCTCATCGCGCACTGAGCAACCGGCCTGCAATTTTCTAAAAATCTCCTGCGCCCTGACCAGGCCTTGCGGGGTGTCGGCATAGAGATCAAATACCTTCATCCCCAGCATGGTTTCCCGGTCATAACCGAGAAGCCGCACTGCCTGATTGTTGCATTGCAGTATGGCGCCGTCATGCGCCCCTATTGAGAAGAAAGCGAGAGGGGCATTATCATAAAGCTCCCGGTATTGCTCCCGGCTCTGAATGATCACCTCTGCCGCTCTCTTCTGCTCGGAGATGTCCCGGGCGACATGAACCACGCCGACAAGCTCGCCCTGTATGTCGAACATGGGTGAACAGGT
>JAHIVT010000103.1 GCA_018816555.1 Pseudomonadota bacterium | reverse complement strand
AAGGAAAAATTTTCCATCCAGAAACTGGGCATTCCCATGAAGCAGCTGCACAGCTACGACTCCGGCGGACCCTACGCCGGGTTCAAGGGTGCGGTCAACTTCTACAAGGAAATCGACCGGCTGGTGAACAGCAAGGTCTGGAGCTACATGAAGGCGCCTTGGCAGGAGAACCCGCAACTTTCAGCCACGTACGGCTGGGAATAGGCAGCGCTCAAACCGTGCAAGCGTTTGAACGCTCAAACGTTTAAACGCTTGAGCGTTTTACCCCTGTTGCAACACTATATGAAATAAAGAGGCAAACACGATGCTATTACGACATACACCAAAAGAAATCAGCGAGCGCAGCGCCTTGATGATCAATCCGGCCAAGACCTGCCAGCCCATCGGCGCCATGTATGCGGCACTGGGCATCCACGGGTGCCTGCCGCACAGCCATGGCTCCCAGGGTTGCTGCGCCTACCACCGGAGCACATTGACCCGGCACTACAAGGAGCCCATCTCCGCCGCCACCAGCTCCTTCACCGAGGGCGCATCGGTATTCGGCGGACAGGCCAACATGCTGCAGGCCATCGACAACATCTTCAGCGTCTATGAGCCTGACATCATTGCCGTCCACACCACCTGCCTGTCCGAGACCATCGGCGACGACCTTAAGCAGATCAGGAAAAAAGCGCTGACCGAGGGCAAGATCCCCAAGGGCAAGTACATGATCAGCGCCTCCACGCCGAGTTATGTTGGGTCCCATGTGACAGGATTTTCCACCATGGTCAAGTCCATGACTGGGCTGGCTGAGAGCACCGGCAAAAAAAACGGCAAGGTGAACATCATCCCCGGCTGGGTAGAACCCTGCGACATGGAAGAGATCAAACGCATCACCAAGATGCTCGGGGTCAGCACCATTCTTTTCCCTGATACCTCGGGTGTGCTGAACGGCCCCCTGTCCGGCGAGTACAAGATGTTTCCCGATGGCGGAACCACCATCGATGAACTAAAGGCAAGCGGAGACGCCATCGGCACCCTGGCCCTGGGCGAATGGTGTTCGGCTGACGCCGCCCGCGCGCTGGATACGCAGAACAAGGTACCCTGCAAGGTGCTGGACATGCCGTTCGGCCTCAAGGCCACCGATCGGTTCATCGACGCCCTGCGCATCGTCGGCGGGGTGACGGTGGCAGATGAACTCTCCCTGGAACGGGGGCAGCTGGTGGATATGATCTCCGACATGCACCAGTATCTCTACCACAAAAAGGTGGCGCTGGTGGGTGATCCGGATCAGGTGATCAGCATGACCGAATTCCTGGTCACCCTTGACATGTGGCCCACCCACATCGTCACCGGCACCCCGGGCAAGGCCTTTGAAAAGCGCATCAGGGAAATCACCAAGGATCTGCCTTATGAAGTCAACGTCAAGGCTGCCGGGGACATGTTCCTGCTCCATCAGTGGATCAAGAATGATCCGGTTGACCTGATCATCGGCAACACCTACTGCAAGTACATTGCCCGCGACGAAGATATCCCCTTTGTCCGTTGGGGCTTCCCCATCCTGGACCGCCAGGGGCATCAGTACTTCCCCACGGTTGCTTACAAGGGTGCCCTCAGGCTGCTGGAAAAAATCCTGGGCGTGCTGCTTGACCGCAGGGACCGGGATGATTCTGAACAGCAATTCGAACTTGTCATGTAGTTTCACAGCGGCAGGGGATTTGTTCCCCTGCCTTTATCAATTTATCTGGAATTTGAGGGGGCACAACCTATGAATGCCGCACCCGCCTGCACACCTGCCCGAACCTGTTTCGGCGCGGAATCCCCCAGGCTGCCAGGAAAACGAATTGATCTGCCGGTGGCTGCCCGCGCCATTGCCAGATTGCTTTCCGCTCCCGCTGCCAAAAATCCCCGGGCCATGCTGCCCCAGGAAGCCATGAGCTGGCTGGACAATATGATCAGCCAGGGAGCAGACATTGGTGAGGCGTACATCAGCGGCCCGGGTGATCCCCTGGCTGAAGTCCAGCCTACCCTGGAGACCATCAGCCTGATACGCCGCAGACATGCTGACCTGCCTCTTGGCATTACCACCCTGGGCATCAATGGAGAGCAGTATGCCGAAGCCTTAGCCGAACACGGGGTAAACACAGTCACCCTGCAGGTGGAGGCGGTTGATCCCGAAGTGGTGAAAAAACTCTATGCCTGGATTCGCCCCGGCACCAAGACAATCCCCTTGAGTCAGGCGGCCGGCATGCTGGTGGATGAACAGCAGCGGGCTATCTCCGCCCTGCAGCGGGCCGGGCTCAAGGTCACCATCAGAACCACGGTCTATCCCGGCATCAATGACAGCCAGGTGGCGGCAATCGCCGAACGCATGGGTGCTTGGGGAGCAGAAAAGATGATACTGGTTCCCTGCACATCCTGCGTGAATGAGATGGGCTCGCCCAATGAGCCAGACAGTGCCAGCATGGCGACCCTGGCTAAGCTTGCCGCCCAATATCTTACCACCGAGACCGCAGAACAAGCGTCTTGCACGAATACCGCCACGGCAGAAGCAGGTGTTGCCGTCCCTGCAGCAGCCATGCTGCCGCAACCGAGTGCCGCCCGGCCCAATGTTGCCGTGGTCAGCGCAAACGGCATGGATATTGATCTTCATCTCGGCCAGGCAACCAAGGCCCTGATTTACGGCCCCCGGGAAGACGGGCTCCCCTGCCTGCTCGCCACCCGCTCTTTGCCTGAACCGGGCGGCGGAGGCGCCAGATGGGAGAAGCTGGCAGATTCATTCACCGACTGCTTTGCCCTGCTGACCTCCGGAGCAGGAGACAATCCAAGAAAGGTTTTAGCCGGCCGCGGCATTACCGTGCTCATTACCGACGGCAATGTGGAAGGCACGGTTGACGTGCTGTACGGCGGAGGCAAAAAAGGAAAACAATGTCGCACAGAGCGGCGTTTATAAATGAAAAGAACACAATAAGAAGGAGAACACCATGGCAATCCCCAAACGACAGATCCTCGTATGCCAGAGCTTCCGGGCTGCTGGCGGAGACCCCAAAGGCCTCTGCCACAAACAGACCGACGGCTTTCTGCAGTACATAGACGAAGAAATCCTTGACCGGGGCCTGGACTGCCTGCTCACGGCGACCACCTGCCTCAAGCAGTGCGAATCAGGCCCCATCTTGGTGGTCCACCCGGAAAACTGGTGGTTCAAGGGAGTGGACAGCACCGAAGCCATCGACGCCATCCTGGACGGTATCGAAGACGGAGAGCCGCCGGCAGAATATCTGGTCGGCTGAAAGGCACATGACAGCCACCATGATCATCCGTGCAGCCCGCCCTGGCGATCTTGACAGCCTCACGGCCCTGCTGAAAATCCTCTTTAGCATCGAAGAGGATTTTCTTTTTAACGAAATGCTGCAGCGCCGGGGCCTGCAGCTGATGCTGGACAACGACCTGGCCTGCATCCTGGTGGCCGAGGCCAATGGTCAGGTCATCGGCATGTGCTCCGGCCAGCTTACCGTGTCCACTGCGGAAGGAGGACCAGCCCTGCTGGTGGAGGATGTGGTTGTCTTCCCAGAATGGCACGGACGGGGCATCGGACGGGGCTTAATGGAGAACCTTGGGGAATGGGCCAGGGGAAAAGGTGTGTCGCGGCTCCAGCTGCTGGCTGATCGTAACAACGGGCCGGCCCTGGATTTTTATGATAAACTTGGCTGGCGGACTATGGAACTGATCTGCCTGCGCAAACGTCTGTCGCCCCGAAAGGGACGGTGACAAAGGATGTCCAAGACCATGGCACAGAAAAAAAATACCGATATGTCACCTCCAGTTTTTCGAACCGACCTGATCGGCTTCAGCGATATTAAATGCCAATCCATCAAGGGCTGGGAAGAATATCTGCTGGAAGGACGACAATACCTGAACACTGCCACCCGGGCCTTTGCCGAAGGACGATCTGCCTTCACTCCTGAGATACTGTACAACGTGATTGCCATGGCCATTGAAAAAATGGTAATGGGAGCCCTTATGGAACAGGGCAAGCTGCCGTATAATCACACCATGCGCGATCTGGTGGAAGCCATGGAGGAGCACCTGCCCGACAAAATACTGGGGCTTGGCAGACAACTTACCGCACTCGATGCCTACCAGGAAATTTGCGATATTGACTCCTACAGCATAAAGCCGCCGGCCAGGGAGGAAATCCCGGCCATGCTCAGTCTGGCAACGAAGCTGCAGAAGCGTATCACCGATGACCTTGCTGAGGGTACGGACACCGCACCTAAAAGTGTTTAATCTGACATCTCATCTCACATCCGCAGGTCATCTCCGCAGGTCATCGAGAAATTCAGATGGCAGATCGCTGTTCGTCACCAGCAGATGATCAGACGAGCATTGATGTTCTAAGGGAGATAGAAATTACAAATTTACCGTTTTAGGGGAGATTGTTATATCCCACCAGCGCAGAACAGGTGAGCGTTGTAGTCGTTGTTCAAGGTCTGATTTTTTGTCGCCGCAAACCTTGATACCTTTTT
>JAHIVT010000102.1 GCA_018816555.1 Pseudomonadota bacterium | reverse complement strand
GCCGGTATTTCTGGAGGCGGCTTTGAGGTTTGTCGGGGATGGTATATTCAACCATGTCTTGTTCAAGCAGTTGCCGCATAAGATCATTGAGATACCGGGTTGGTTTTTCTTTCCCAAGATTTCTGGCAATAGCTGACTTTGGCAACGCACCCTCATGCAGCATGGATAAAATGCGTCCTGTCATGCCTGACTCTGCCCCTGACTCTGCCCCTGACTCTGGCCTCAACATAATATCCTTGGGAGCCTGCTTGCCAAATTCAGGTACTTTGACAACGATACGGAACGTACTTGCCCATATTCAATGATCAACTTGGCGGGAAAGGCGTTGGTGTACTCCCGGTGGATCAGAATATTATCAACTTCAAAATTTGGTGTTCGTTCACATCCATTCCGGTTCCTGAATTTTAATCCTTAAATCCTCTATTCACAGAATCAGGCACTCTGATTGCCATAGAAAATACGAATGGTTCTGTCAATCTGTTTATGTTTCTTGTTTGGCTGAAAACCGGACCTGTTTCTTCGTTTCTTCCAACACGCCGTTTCTTTTTCTTCCGGTCAGTGACCGGGTTTCTTGGTTTTTTGATGACGAGTGATACCGGCAACCACCCGGCACGCTGCCGACTTGATGGAAATACCCAGAACCCATCTGTTTCTTAGGTGCTTCGCCCACTATCTTCAAGCACCGGGCAGCAGCATGGCTCGTTTCTTCATCCTCGACCGGTCATTCTGACAATCTCCTTTTCGATCTCCGGGGTAATCTTTTCGATGATGAAGGAGGTCATGTTGTAGGGGGTGTAATTGGTTATGTGCTTGAGCCTGAGATAGAGTGGCTCCGGCATCTTGAGAAGTACCTGTTTCATGACATCCTCGCGCACGTAAGGTTCCTCCCAGGGGTAGACGGTTTGGATCGGCGCGGGCGGGGCGATAGTCGGCTGCACGGCGCCGGCGGCAAAGGCGTCCAGGGCCGCGTCCTTGTCCTTTGTTGCCGGCACGCCGCGCAGGGGGCTGCTTTTCTTTTTAGTCACCATAGATCTCCTCGTACAATTGGTTCATTTCGTTGACCGCCTTGCGGTCCTGGCCGTACTCGACCACGGCCAGGCCGTCTCTGGCCGCCTTGCGGAAGGCGATGCGGTCCCTGATCATGGATTCGGCCAGGGCCAGATGCTGAAAATTTTCCCGGGTGATGAATTCCCGGGTTTCCCGGTCCTCCCGGATGGCGGGATTGGTGGCGACCCGGTTGAGGACGATGAAGGCGGCAAGCTCTTCGTTCAATCCTTTAGCCATCTCCACCAGGGTGTCCATCTGCCTGATGGTCCAGATGTCGAACTGGAAGGGCTGCACCGGGATATAGGCCCGGTCGGCCACGCCGAGGGCGTAGCGCAGCTCCATGGAATCGCGGCCGCCGGCATCGATGATGATCTCATCGTATCGTTCCGCCAGGTCCCGGACCTGGGCCGGCAGGCCCTTGCCGAATTTCTGCACGCAGGCCACCCGGGGCTCGATGTTTTCCTCATCCCGGACTGTGGCCCAGAAGGAGGCTGTCCCCTGCCGGTCGGTGTCCAGCAGCAGCACGTCCTTTCCCTTCATGGCCAGCATGGCCGCGATGTTGACCGCCAGCGTCGTCTTGCCGGTGCCGCCTTTTTCTCCGCCGAAAACTGTGATGCTCATAACATAACCCCATCAAAGAATATACGATATATATAGTCTATATTATTTAGCCGATACAGAATGTGCAGGCAATAAAAAAACGGCTGCCCAACCAGAAAGGTTGGAAACAGCCGTTTGCGTTACATGGTTTCGTTCATGCCGCTTCGGGAAGATTCTCTTCTTCCCCGGCAGCCAGGCCGGCCTTGTCCAGGACAAAGTCGGCGGCGTTCTGCGCCTTGGCCGCGGCGGTGAAGATCGCCCGGTTGTCGCCTTTGAGGATCTGCAGCCAGGAATTGATGTATTCCGGGTGACGCATCTCCTCGAAAGGGATGGTGGTTGCGGTGCCCAGGAAGGCGGCGCCGATCTCGGCCACCAGTTCCTCGAAGGCATAGTCATTGTCGCCGAAGCGTTTGCCGAAGGTTCGGGCCAGCCGGGCCGGATGCCCGGTCCAGTGGATGATTTCGTGATAGGCGGTGGAGTAATAGAAATCGAGATTCTCGAAGGCAGTGCGCGGCGGCAGGCTGATCCTGTCGGCGGACGGCACATAACAGGCCCGGCCACCCCCATGTTTCAGCACGGGCAGGGTCAGGATCCTTTCCGCCATATCATTGTTTTCCTGATCAACGACCTCGCCGGGTGCAAGGGCGGGAAGATCGAGCCCCTCGCACTGCTCCACGTTGAAGACCGTGTAAGCCCTGGCAAAGGGGATGACCTTCTGCTGTCTGTTTTCATCCGGCTCCGGGTCAAAATCCGGTGGATCGCTCTCCGCCCGCAGGGGCAGAAATTTCCAGAAGATGACATGCACGCCTTTCTCACCCTTCCTGATGCTGCCGCCGAGTTTTTCAGCGTTTCTGAAGGTGAGCCAGCGGGGATCGACAAAGCCCTGCAGCATGGCCACCAGGTTGAGCAATATGGTGTTCAGTCCCCGGTAGGGCCGGTTGGTGAGCGCATTACGGAAAACGCCGTACTGCACAGCATCCCAGGGCCGGGCCCAGGGAATGACGCCGTCATCCAGAGCGGTGATGATCTTGTCGGTGATTTCTGCATAGATGTTCGGTTTTTCGCTTTTCTTGTTCATGGTCTCGTCTCCTCTGTGTGTTGCGGGGGCAAGATGACCCCACCGGGGTCGATCCTGCCCCTACGGGTTTCATGATGGAAAATGACCTGATTCGCTCAAGGCGGTGATTTCGTCGCCGACGATCAGGTGATCGAGCACGCTGACGTCGATCACCTTCAGGATGTCCTTCAGTTTATTGGTAAGCTCGATGTCCTCGCGGCTGGGTTTACTGTCGCCGGATGGATGGTTGTGGGCCATAATAACGGCGGCGGCGTTGTGCCGCAGGGCCTCCTTGACCACTTCCCGGGGATGGACCGTGGCGGAATTCACCGAGCCCCGGAACATCTCCACCCAGGCCAGCACCCGGTGCTTGCTGTCCAGAAACAGACAGGCGAACATCTCGCACTCGTTGCCGCTGAGT
>JAHIVT010000101.1 GCA_018816555.1 Pseudomonadota bacterium | reverse complement strand
TCTACTATTCATTCGAAGTAAAAAACACCTCTACGCCTCCAAATTTGAAAAAAATAGCGGACTCCAAAAAAGAAAATGCAATCTCTGGCCCTGGGGTGTAGGCCGCCGATCTGACCGGTACAGCCCTTGATGCCGGGGAATCTGATTGCAGAATTATCAGGTCCGGAGCAGCCAGGGCGATCAAAATCACCCGAGCCAGTTAGTGATAGGCCATTTAACGTTCCACCCCTTTTACGGCATCTCGATAGTTGCGTAAGGTAATGAAAATGTATATAATAGGTCATTACCTAATTAAAGGAGATTGCACAATGTCGAAAGAAGCCGTTTTTACGATGAAGCTGGAACCCGAACTACGCTCCGAGTTCATGGCCGAGGCCGAGGCCGCCCATCGGCCGGCCTCTCAAGTGCTTCGCGAACTGATGCGAGAGTATATCCGCCGCCAACGCGAGGTCCGGGAATATGACGAGTTTTTGCGCAGTAAGGTCGACGCTGGCCGGGCCTCGATGCAGGCTGGCCGTGGCCGGTCGAATGATGAGGTTGAAACCGTATTTGCCGACCGGCGTGCCCAGGTGACTGGCCAGACTTCGTGAGAGTTATTTGGACACCAGAGGCGCAACAAGACCGCGTCGACGTGTGGGACTATATTGCAGCCGACAACCCGCGCGCAGCCGCCCGTATGGATGAGCTATTCAGCGATGCGGCAGCCAGGCTGGCCGAGCATTGTCAGTTAGGTAAGCCGGGAAAGATATCCGGTACCCGCGAACTGATACCGCATGAAAGCTATCGCTTGGTGTATGAGATTGAGCGTGAAACGGTGTGGATTCTTGCCTTGGTTCATACGTCCAGGCAGTGGCCACCAGTCCGCAAATGATCCAGCAATATTCGGGTACCACCCAATTGTTGCGTTCATGTACGCTAAACGCACAAACACGGGACAAAGCAGTATGGGAGGAGGTCCGCTATCTTCTCCTCCTCCCCCTATTTTTTTCTTACCCATAAAGCGTTTCAATCCACCTGATTGCTTCTGAATCATTCACCTTGCCGAGATATCTCTGCGTCGTTGATAAATCCGCGTGCCGGAGAATTACTTTGCTGACAATTTCAATTGGGGTGCCGGATCTCGATGCATAAGTTGCAGCATGACGCCTGAGATCATGAGGCCGCAATTCAATATCGACGAGTTGCCCTGCTTTCTTGACCATCGACCAGGCCGCAACATAAGAAATCGGAAAAATTCGATCAGATAAACCGATATTCTTAGCTTTAACGTAGTCGTTTAACCTTACCAATATTTTTCGTGGTACATAAACCGTCTCTCCAGTTCTGCCGCTTTTGGGGTTCTGGATGGTCAGCGATCTTTCCTGAATATCACAGGGCTTGAGGTTCAAAACTTCGCCTATTCTCATTCCACCCCTTGCCATGAGTTCCAGAATAAGTCTGTTTCGAGAGTTCATGGTGCGAAAGATAATTTCATCAACCGTCTCTTTATCAACGATTTGCCATTGGATTGCCTGAGGACGCTTGAAGATTTTTTTGATAACCGAAGTATTACAGGGGTTGGTCAACGCCGGCATGGCGGTGTTGATGCTGAAGTTGTAAAAAGAGGCGAGTACCGAGTAACGGTTTCTTTTGGTCGCCTGCTTATTGTTCTTGGTGAGAGATAAAAGGAATGCCAGGACTTCCTCATGAGAGATACTGGCCAGATCACGTTTCCCAAATTGGGTTGTGAAACGTTGAAGAACAAATTCACAGGTTTTGACGGTATTTTTTTTTGGAATTTGACCGGTGGTATTGCAAATGGAAATCGACTGCTTGTGAAACTTTCATGACACGCCTCCTCTCATTCTGAATTGGTGTTTTGGCCTCTGCTCTACCCCATAATATTCACACCAAATACCCAGGGTGGAATCTTTTCTTAATGAGACAGAGAATATTGACTTCCTAGACCAAGTTAGTATGATTTAATCATACTAACTCACAAGGAGAAAACAATGCAAACAGATAAGGCTGAAAGGATTACGATTACGCTGCCTCCTGATATGCTTGCCACAATCAAAAGCAAGGTTCAGTCCGGAGCTTACGGCTCTACCTCTGAACTTATCAGAGAGGCAATGCGCCTGTGGCAAAAAAAAGAAGAGGAGCACCAGGCAAGACTTGCTTTAATTCGCGATCGTCTGACAAACTCGGTCCAGAGCGGTGAACCTGTACCATTGGATGACGCTTTTAAAACAATCGAACGATCGCACAAACAACGAATGAAAATGATCTGATGAAAAGATATGATGTCTATTTGATGCCGGATGCGATCAAAGACCTTGAAAATATCTATGGCTATATATCAAACAAAAGTGGCTTTCCTGAAAGAGCATGGGCCTACATTGAAAAACTCCGGCAAAAATGTCACGAGCTGAAAACTGCTCCACTTCGGGGGCTTCAGCGGGACGACCTGATGGAAAATTTGCGAATAAGGGAGATAGAAATTACAAATTTACCGTTTTAGGGGAGATTGTTATATCCCACCAGCGCAGAACAGGTGAGCGTTGTAGTCGTTGTTCAAGGTCTGATTTTTTGTCGCCGCAAACCTTGATACCTTTTTCATATGGT
>JAHIVT010000100.1 GCA_018816555.1 Pseudomonadota bacterium | reverse complement strand
ATCTGGAGGAAGAACTGGCCATCTGCGATCTGCTGGTTGGCGCAGTCCTGATTCCCGGCAGCAGTGCACCGAAACTGGTTACCAGAGAGATGCTCTCCCTGATGCAGAAGGGGGCTGTTATTGTCGATGTGGCGATCGATCAGGGCGGCTGCGTGGAAACCTCACGACCCACCACCCATTCAGATCCCACTTTTCTTGTGGACGGCATCATCCATTACTGCGTGGCCAATATGCCCGGTGCGGTCCCCCGCACCTCAACCTTTGCCCTGACCAACGCCACCCTGCCCTTTGCCCTGGAAATAGCCGACAAAGGGCTTCTCACTGCCGCGGCTGACAATAACTCACTCAGACGTGGCATTAATGTCCATGCCGGGGAAATCCGCAACCGGGAGGTGGCTGAATCCCAGGGCCGGAAATGGCAGCCATTTGTCTGCTAATGGCCCGAATACCGTGTGTCTGCGCTGGGTAGAATATCGTTTCCTTACTCTTGAGCCCGGGGAAAATTCCCCCAATTTTTACAGGAGGTATTGCTTTCTTTTTTCATGTGATCAAACAATTAAAAGACATCATCTCCGGGAATAAGCAATGACCGAAAAACTACCCCCCGAGCTGGCCAATTATTCCCCTGTCAGCAAGTATTGCCTGATGAAGATGTACGGGGAAATCACCTTCGATCTGTACACGATTCCCCCGGGCAAACAGCACTTCAATGAACCGGTGCTGCTGGTGCGTAAAAACTCCATGTTGTCCGACGTCAGGGATGTGATTGCGGCGAGCGGATTTGAAAACTTCTACATCAGGAAAGAGGAGCAGGAGAATCTCCACCATCTCATAGAAAATTTTATCGGCATGATGGTCGATGATCCTCTCATCCCTCTCAAGGAAAAAGCAAGCATCATTTATAATTGTGCCGCCAATGTCATGAAGGATATCTTCTCCGATCCCCGAAGCGGCGATAATCTGAAGCGGACAGAGGACATGACCGGCAATATCATCAAGTTCGCCTTAAGCGATCAGGCATCCATTCCCAGTCTGCTGCAACTCAGCTCCCATGATTATTACACCTTTACCCACTGCCTCAATGTTGCTGTTTTCAGCATAGGCATGTGGCAGACCATCTACCCGGCCAGACAGGATTGTCTGCGGGAATTTGCCCTGGGCTGCATTCTGCATGATATCGGCAAGAGCCAAATTGACGATGCCATTCTCAATAAGCCGGGCAAACTGACCGATGACGAGTTCACTGTGATGAAAAAACATCCGCAACACGGTTATAAGTTGATGGCCCAGGCAATCCCGTCAATCTCCCTTGATGTCATTCTCCATCACCATGAAAAACATGACGGCAAAGGCTATCCCCGCGGGCTGAAAGGAGACAGGATTTCCGACTATGCCAAAATCGCCGCCATTGCCGATGTCTACGATGCTCTGACCACGAAAAGATCTTATGCCGAGGCGCGGGACCCATTCAAGGCCGTGCTGACCATGAAAGAAGAGATGGTGGGCCATTTTGAGCAGGATAAATTTATTTCCTTTATTCATCTGCTGAGCGGCAGAAATTCAGGAGCCGTTACGAAATAACCTCTTCAATTTTGAACATTTGACTGTCTCGTATTTATCAACATTCGTTACGGTTCCGCATGCCGTCTCCGACAACCGGAAGACCATATTTTACATCGGCTCATCCCCACAGGCGGACCAGGAACAGACTTAAAAAGGGCAGGTAAGTAATAAGGGCAAGACTCGCCATCTGCAGGGCGAGAAACGGCAGGGTCGCCGCATAGAGCTCCACCACCGGTTTTTCAAAGCGATAACTGGCCAGAAAAAGGTTGAGACCCACCGGCGGCGTGCAATAGCCGATCTGTAGATTGGTCAAAAAGATGATGCCCAGGTGAATGAGGTTAACCCCGTATCCCTCTGCAATGGGGACAATGAGAGGTACTACCAGTACCAGGGCCGAGAAGATATCCAGCATGGAACCGACAACCAGCAGGAAAATGTTTAGCAGCAACAGGAAGGTATATTTACTGCTGATATAGTGCTGGATGAACTCAAAAAGATGCATGGGCACCTCCCGGTCCACCAGAAAATTGGTGGACGCCATGGAGGCGGCCAGTATCACCAGGATGCCGCCAAAAAACATCATGCTCTGCACCATGATGGCAGGCAGGCGGGAAAAAGCGATATCCCGGTAGATAAACACCTCCACCACCAGGACATACAGGGCGGTCACCGCCGCAGCCTCCCCGGCCACGAAAATACCGCCGTAAATCCCCCCCAGCACGATCACCGGCAAGGGGAGTTCCCAGACAGCCTCCCGCAGGCCGGCGAGAATCTCCGCCCGGGAAGGACCGCCTGAGCTCCTGTCCACCTGCGGGCCTTTTCGCATGCTGAAACCGACAAGCAAAGCAAGCATCAACAGGCCGGGCACGATGCCGGCCAGAAAAAGCTGGTCGATTCTCTCCTCGGCAATGACCCCGTAAAGGATCAGCGGCAGACTGGGAGGAAACAGCAGACCCAGACTGCCGGATGAGGTAATGAGCCCCAGGGAAAACTTCTCCGAATAACCATCCTTGACCAGGGAAGGGAAAAGAAGACCGCCCAGGGCAAAGATAGTGACGCCGGATGCCCCGGTAAAGGCGGTAAATACGGCACACACCACCAGGGCCACCACTGCCAGCCCGCCCGGCATCCAGCCAAGCAGCAGCCGGGAGAGGTTGAGCATCCGCCGGGGCGTGCCGCTTTCAGACAACAGGGTGCCGGCAAAAATAAAAAGGGGCAGCGAAACCAGCAGAGGGGTATCCGCCAGGCGGGACATCTCAATAATGACCACGGAAATATCAATGCCCACACTGTAAAAGGAGAGCAGGGCCAGCCCCGAGATGATGATAAACAGCGGTGTGCCCAGCAGGGCCATGAGTAAGGTGAAATATTTGCAGAGAGTCACGGTGTCGAGGCCATCAGGATGGGCTGGCTGAAGATTTGCCGGCAATTACCAGGAGATCCGCCACACCGGCAGAGAAAAACCGGAAAGTAATCAGGGCAAAGGCCAGCGGGAAAACAAGATTCCAGGCCCAGGACGGAATGGAGAGCAGGGAGGTGCCGCCGAACTCGGCTTCATTGCGGACAAAGATAATGGCCGCCCAGGTCAGGGCAGCAGACACCAAGGTGGAAAAAAGATGGATCAGCAGCTGCAGCCATGGCTTCATGCCGGCCGGCACAAGATAGGAGATGACATCAAGGGCAATATGCTTGCCGATCCGGGTGGCCACGGCCGCCCCGAACATGCCGGACCACAGGACCAGATAACGGAGCAGCGGGTCGGCCCAGAGCAGGCCTCCGGAAAAAAGGTCCCGCAGGGCAATCTGCAGACAGGCCAGCAATATCATGCTGAGCAGCAGCAGACAGAGAAAAGTCTCCTCAAGCCGCTGCCCGAAGAGGCGCAGACCGGCCACCCATTTGCCAAGAGCATTCATAGGTCAGCATTCATCAGCAAAAATTATGATAGCACAATAAAAAGATCAGCGACTGCGGTACTGGGCGAGCAGCCGCATCATCTCCTCATAAATCTCCTCGGAAAAGGCCTTGCCCTTTAATCTCGTTACCGTCTTGTCCCGAATCATTTCCAGCTCCGTCAAGGCACCCGGATCAATATTCACCAGGGTGACCCCGTTGTCCTGTAACACGGTCCTCGCCTCTTCATTACTCTTTCTGGTGTCCTCCAGCAGAATACCGAAATGCTTTGCCGCTACGGTTTTAATCAGCACGCCATACTTTTCCGGCAGACGGGTGAACTGTTTGCGATCCAGCAGAAAGGCCCCGTAGGCATAACCAAAGGGCATGTCGGTGATATATTTGGCCTTGGTGTACCATTGCAGCACAATGGAGCCGTAAAGCGAATTAAAAACCGTGCTGACCAGACCGGTCTGCAATGAGGTGAGGACATCGGGAATGGAGAGAGGTGTGGGCGTTATCCCCAAGGTTACCAGGAATCCGGCACTGAGCGGGTCATTATCAGGCGCCCAGCAGGTGCTCTTCTGCAACTCCGGCACCGTGGAAATCGGCGCGGTGGACATGCTGTAGATAAAACCGACCTCGGTCAGGGCAATGAGTTCCAGGCCGTTTTCCGCAAAGGCCTTGTGGAAATATTCACTCAGCCCCTGTTTAACCCAGTCCACCTCCTCATAGGAGTGCAGCAGAAAAGGGATGCCCAGAACCCGGAAGTCAGGAACCACCGCGCCGATACCGGTCATGGTAAATCCGCCGCCATTGAGCTGCCCGACCCGCATCTTGCGATACATGGCCAGATCATCTCCCATGACGCCGCCGGCGTATATCTTGAAGCCCACCTCACCGTTGCTCTCTTTCTCCACTTCCTGAGCAAACTCCCGGAAACGGGTTGTCCAGACGCTCCCCTCAGGCGCCAGGGACGCCACCTTAAAGAGATATTTCGGGCCGGCGGTGGCCTGTGGCGGGGCTGACGCACTGAACCCAGCAATGATTAATATCACAACCTGGACAATTCCGAGTAAACGAGGCATACAAAAGCTCCTGAGGGTGGTGGCGAATGAGTAAAAAAAACAGACCATCAGAAATAAGAGTCAACATCTGCCAGCAACTGGGCGGCTCTTTTTTTAGCCACCTGATTGGCCAGGGCCAGGTCAGGTCTGGACTGCAAAGGGAAATCAATGACTTCCCGCAGTAACTGCTCAAAGAGGTCCCGATCAAAAACGGTTCTGGCATAGGTTTCGGCAAATGCCACCTGGGCCGGCAGGAATTGATTATCATTAATCGCCAGCGCCCGCTCAAAATGGACCCGGCTCCCATCAGGGTTGCCGCCGAGCATCGCCGGCCTTGAACCGTAATAGGAACCGAGGAAAAGATGGGCCGCCCCATGGTAATATTCCTCATCCAGTTGCAGAACCCTTTCCATGATCTTCTCAACCTTGACAAGCCCTGTCAGCGAGGCCGGCGACCCTGCCTGATATTGCAGCCACAGAGCCCAGCCATATCCTCCCCAGAAAAGAGAGGGCGCGTCGCTTTTGGAACAGAAGGCAAGGGCTACGCGCAGCTCATCCAGGGAGTATCCTTTTTCTCCGGCAAGATGCAGGCATTCGGTCAACAGGATTAGGCCATAGTCCTTTGCCTTTTCACTTAACTGAATCGCGCGCTCCGTTCTGCCGCAGGCGGTAAGTGCCGTGGTATACGAACCATAAGACTGGGTTGCGGTCAAAAGCAGAGCTCTGTTTCCCGGATTGTCGGCCAGCATGCTGTCAATCATCAGCAGATAGGCCGGCGCCCCCTCACAGACCAGTTCCAGATCGGTCTGCCTCTGCAGGTTGTCAACGGTCGGCTCAATCATCCGGCTGACCACCAGGGAGGTGCAGCCGCCAAGCAGACAACTCACCACGCCGCCTACAATAAATTGTTTCCATTTCCCCATGATGCCCATACTATATATGGCAATTTGAAAGTCCGCAAGCACTGTGAACAATCAGCGCCTTTAACACTTTGACACACCGGGCGGATGCATGCTATAGTGGCCGCCATTGATTTATATGCTCAAACCGATAGTGATCAACAACGATTTCAACAAGATTTCCAGATAAGGAGTGCCCATGAAAACAACGACATCGCAATCTTTGTTTGCAGAAGCCCAGCGCCTCATCCCCGGCGGTGTAAACAGCCCGGTGCGGGCCTGTAAATCCGTGGGCTGCGATCCCCGTTTCATACAGCGTGCCGCAGGTTCAAAAATTTATGATGCCGACGGCAATGAATATATCGACTTTATCGGCTCATGGGGCCCCATGATACTCGGCCATAATTATCCGGCTATCATGGAGGCAATCCGGCAGACCATGGCCAACGGCACCAGTTTCGGCGCCCCCTGCCCCCTGGAGGTGGAGCTGGCCAGACTAGTCACCGACGCCCTGCCCTCCGTGGACATGGTCCGTTTTGTCAGTTCCGGTACCGAGGCCACCATGAGTGCCGTGCGTCTTGCCCGGGGCTATACCGGCAAAAAAATAATCATTAAATTTGACGGCTGTTACCATGGCCATGCCGATTCATTTCTGGTCAAAGCCGGCTCCGGCATCATCACCCTTGGTATTCCCGGCAGCCCCGGGGTTCCGGATGACATCGTCAAAAACACCATATCCATTCCTTATAATAATGAAGAAATTCTTGAAAAAACCCTGCGGGACAGTGCGCTGGATATCGCCTGTGTCATAGTCGAACCGGTGGCCGGCAATATGGGCGTTGTCCTCCCTGCCCCGGGATTTCTCGAGAAACTCCGGGCCCTGACCAGCGAACTCGGCATTGTGCTGATCTTTGATGAGGTTATTACCGGATTCAGGGTCAGCTATGGCGGAGCACAGCAGAAATTCGGCATCATGCCGGATCTCACCTGTCTGGGTAAAATCATCGGCGGCGGTCTGCCCGTGGGCGCTTACGGCGGCAAAAGGGAAATCATGTCGCTGATTTCCCCGGTGGGTCCGGTCTACCAGGCCGGCACCCTATCCGGCAACCCGCTGGCCATGGCGGCCGGAGCGGCCACCCTCAAAGCACTTAAAGAACCAGGATTTTATGACAAGCTGGACAAAAAGGCTGCCGAGTTTGCCGAAAATCTGCAGAAACTGGCTGATAAATATCTGGGTGAGGCAACACTCAACAGGCAGGGATCGGTTATGACCCTGTTCTTTGGCCCGGGACCGATCACCGACTTTGATTCCGCCATGAAGGCTGATGCGGGCAAATATGCAAAATTTTACAGGGAGATGCTGGACCAGGGAATCTACCTGGCCCCCTCCCAGTTTGAGGGCATGTTTCTCTCCGCAGCCCACAGCAGTGAAGACCTGGCAAAGACCCTCGAAATGACTGAATGGTCATTCAAAAAAATGCAAAATTAATTTGAAAATCGTTGACTTTGGTCTAAAACCGTGCTAATTGCAAATTCAAGCTGGCTTTGGGCTTCTTAAGGAATTGACATGGGTGGAAAGCACAAAGAGTGGATGACGCTGATGAGTGTGTTCGGCACCGTAGGCCTCCATATGTGTTCCAGCATTTTCATCGGGGTGGGTATCGGCTATTATCTGGACCACAAGGTTTTCGATGACAAGACAAGCCCATGGCTGACCCTGATTTTTTTAGCTTTCGGTATCGTGGCAGGCTTTAAAAACCTCTACCAGTTATCAAAACGCAAGGATCTTTAATGAAAAGCGTTCCCGCAGAAGGTCACAACGAATTCCCGATTCATCGGGTTGACATACTGAACTGGGTTATTGCGCTCTTTTTTTCAGTGCTTGCCTGGATATATTATCCGGTCATGATTGCAAAAAGTGTATTAATTGGCGGCCTGGTGGCAAATATCAGCTATTTTTATCTCAAAAAAGACCTGAAAGATTTCCTCCAGGGAAAGCTGCTGCACAGCGGCAAAGTGCAAACCGCCAAATGGAAGTTTTATCTGAAATATTATGCCCGACTGACTGCTCTCGCTCTTGTCCTGTATATTCTGGTCAGCCGGCATATAGTTCATCCATTAGGCTTATTAATGGGCTTGTCCGTGGTGGTTATCAGCATCGGCATCACCATGGCAAGCGTAGTTAGAAAGTTTTATTTCACGGCCAAAGAGGCTTAGGAGAAAATCATGGCACATCCAATACTGTTTATTTCAGTGATTCTGCAGGCGCTGGGGCTCCCAGTTCCCCATACACTGGTCGGCGAGACGCTTCTCGCCAAACTCGTGTCCCCGCATCTGACCTATACCTGGTTGGTCATGGCCATTTTGATTATCATGCCGAAACTTACCCTGGGGAAACTGGAACTGGTTCCTAATGGCAGACAGAATTTCTGGGAAGTATGCGTTGGCGGTCTGGAAACTTACATGACCGACCAGATGGGCCCCCAGCGTGCAGCCATGATGTTTCCGATGATTGCCACCTTTGCCTTTTACATCCTGGTGGCAAACCTGATGGGCCTCATGCCGGGTTTCATGTCTCCCACCTCAAACCTCAATATCACCCTCGGCATGACCCTGATCGTCTGGGTAACCCATCATATTCTCGGGCTCAAGTATCATGGCATCAAATACATCAACCACTTCACCGGTCCGATGCCGGCGCTTATCCCGCTGATGCTGCCCATCGAGATCATCAGTAACCTTGCCCGTGTTCTCTCACTTTCCATCAGGCTTTTCGGTAACATTATGGCTAAAGAGACACTGCTCGCCATTCTCTTCATGCTGTACGGCGCCTTTTTCGGACCGCTGCCGATTCTCTGCCTCGGTGTTCTGGTTTCCGTTGTTCAAACCATGGTTTTTGTTCTGCTGTCCATTCTTTACTGCCAGGGCGCCATGGAGCATGCGCATTAATATCTTAAAGATAGTTTGAGATCTTTTACATAAAGAAAGAAGGCCAAAATAACACGTTTCTTAAGGAGGAAGTAAAATGAAAAAGGTACTTGTAGCGTTGATGGTAGCAGGTGGCGTTTTGGGAGTAGCAAACGCTGCCATGGCAGCTGGCGGCCCGTTAGAGAAATACATGCAACTCGGCGGCGTCAACCTGGCGCTGGTATGTCTGGCTGCCGCAGTAGCCGTTGGTGTTGCTGCTTGTGGTTGTGGTATCGGTATGGGTACTGCTGCTGGTAACGCCTGTACAGGTGTTGCAAGAAATCCTGAAGTTTCCGGTAAAATCACCGTTACCATGATCCTCGGCCTGGCTCTTATCGAGTCTCTGACCATTTACGGTCTGGTTATCGCTCTGATTCTCCTCTATGCAAACCCGCTGCTCGGTTAATATCCGCAAAAGCTGTTTGTAAGTATTTTAAAAGGCCGCAGAATTTCTGCGGCCTTTTTTTTATTGTATTTACCTCCCGCATGCCTGATACCCTCATCAACCCATCCCGCCAGAAAGGTGAAGCGCACATCACCGGCCCTGTCCTCTTCTTCATTAATCCCGGTGATTCGTCCCATATCTGCAATGAAGCAAGAAAGCTCAATGGTAAAAAGCACTTCCTCTTTCACAGCAACCTGTTCGAAATCTCCGCCCGACCGCCGGTCTTCTGGGCAGGCCCGGCCCTTGGGGCGCCGGCGGCGGTGATGGTTCTTGAAAAACTCATTGCCCTTGGCTGCAAAGACGTTATCGTGTATGGCTGGTGCGGCGCTCTGGTGCCAGGCTTAAAAGCCTGCGATGTTTTTCTGCCCACCCGGGCACTGAGCGAAGAAGGAACATCCGATCATTATCCTCTTGCCAAACCTCCAGCAGCCCACGAAGCTATGCG
The DNA here is from genome assembly GCA_018816555.1 of Pseudomonadota bacterium. Classification (GTDB taxonomy): domain Bacteria; phylum Desulfobacterota; class Desulfobulbia; order Desulfobulbales; family SURF-16; genus SURF-16. The sequence continues at coordinate 832 of JAHIVT010000100.1, read as the reverse complement.
CCTGCAGCTTGCCTGCTACCTGCATCAACAAGGATATACTGTGCAGGAAGGCCCGATCTGGACCACAGATGCCCCCTATCGCGAGACGCGGCAAAAGGTGCAGGAATATGGCCGCCAGGGCATTATGGCAGTTGACATGGAGTTTTCCGCCCTCTGCACGGTTGCCGCTTACAGGTCCGTCAATCTGGCGGCGGCCATGCTTGTTTCTGACGAATTGTACCACCCCACATGGCAGCCGGTTTATATGAGCAAGGCATTTAAAAAGAAGAGCATGGAAACCTTCCTTGCCCTGTCAAGGTTTGCTTGCAATATTACCTGATCAACAGTATGTATTGACCATGGGCATTAACCGCATCCCATGCGGGACGGAAAAATTGCTCCAGCAATGTCCACACCGACAGCAACATCACCCCTTTCCCTTCATAAAAACTACCTGTCACACCACTTAAAAGAATATGGCAAAAAATCTGTATATGGTCAGCCTTGGCTGCCCGAAAAACCTGGTTGATTCAGAGATCATGCTCGCCCTGCTGGCAAATGACGGTTATCAGATCTGCCAGGATCCGGAGCAGGCCGATCTGCTGCTGGTCAACACCTGCGGTTTTATCCAGCCGGCGGTGGAAGAGGCCATTGATGAAATTATTCTTCTCGGGCAATACAAGGATAAAAAACCAGGGGTCAAGCTCGTGGTGACAGGCTGCATGGTACAGCGCTACGGCAAGGAATTGCCAGAGGAATTTCCTGAGGTTGATCTCTTTATCGGCGTGGACGGCTTCCACAACATAGCGGCCCTGGTGGCAGATCCGGATAAACAACAGAGCCGCCTTATTGT
>JAHIVT010000099.1 GCA_018816555.1 Pseudomonadota bacterium | reverse complement strand
TGCATATCACGCGAGTTGAAAGCGCAGTAAAACTGAATAAGTGCCTGCGTGGGGAAGAGAGACCCCCTTGTTCTTCTTTGTCTGTAATTGCCTCATGAATCGGCCGCATGTATTGCCTATTTTGCCGCCCTGTCGATGTGGGGCGGGCTGTATGGATAATGAGGGAGAATGTTGCGGATCTTCTCGTTGCTCTCAATACGGATATATGCGCCCGGTAGGGAGGCGTAGTTCTCAACTAGTAATTATTCTTGCACAAAGGACTTGCACAAAGCAAGGGCATTTTTCAGGAAAGGGCTAAAAAAAAACAGGGTGATATTGGGAAAATCGCCAAGCGATGAGGGGGGGGAGGCATTTTTGTTTGACACTAATGTCCAACTTGTTGTTTTTTGGCATATTTTTAATATTTTGCGGCACAGGCCTGTCGGACGGTGGGCAACACCCGGCAATCGTCGATCTCAAGTATTCTTTTCCGCAAAGAGAGAGGATGCCTGGTGACGGAGTCAGTTTTCCTCTACAGGACGAGGGCAGAGAGCCATGAGCCATTTTTTCTGATACGAAAGGCTGTGCCTTTTTTTCAAGGAGGCTTGAATTGTCCTGTGGGCCTTTTGTAAAATATTCAACCTGAGCTGTTTTCAGCTGATGTTTATTTGTTCTTTTTACTCAATGCCTCTATGTCCTCTTTCACCTCCTTTATGGCGGCAATAATCGGCATAGGTTTCGCCGCATATGCTGCAGCGGCAAGTACCAGAAGGTCGGCGACCAAATCGATGAAGCTTGCTATCTCCTTTATCACTTTGATTTGCGCCTTTGCGCTGTCGATCAACTCCATGACACTTTTCTGTGATTGGGCCAGGTCCTCAACAACACAATTGGCTGCATCCATATAGAGACTGTTGGCGCGCTGGCGCAGGGTTGCCTCATCCTGAAAGATCGACTGCGCCGTAAACTGATCAATCTCCTTGTTCTTGATTGCCTTCATGAGACGTTCATGAATCGAGTCTGCACATCCGGTGATGATATCGGCCAGGGCTTCCACCTGTTTCTGATTTGCAAGAGCCATCGCTTTTTCTCCTTTCCAGGTAAAGTTTCGGTTGATCTCAGTTGTGGACTGTCTGGAGGTTTTCTCTTATGGTCTTTATATCTTGAGTTAATCTGATGATCATGGCTTTGACCTCGTCGGTTGAGAGTGTATTGCGGTTTTCAAGAAGTTTCCTGTGACCCTCGGCAATGCTTTTGATGCCCTTTTCCGCCTCATCGTATTTGAGCTGGGCATTGTTGTATTCAATTGTCTTGGCCTGCACATGAGCCTGGGCCAATGTCACAAGAAGCCTGTCTTTTGGGGTGTCGGCAAAGGGGATTTCCATTTCAAAGAAACCTAATACCGTCTTTTTCTCATTTTCATTGGTTTTCCGGTAGTAGCGGATGAGGGTTGTCATAGCGTCAAGCATCTTCTGCAAGGATGGGTCGCCCTCCTCGATCATATTCCCTACCGCCTGTTTCTGGTAGCTTGAGGTAAGCCATGTGGTGATCACTTTCGAGATGTTGGTGGCGGCATCCACATGCTGCGCATCGATGCCCAATTCAGGATGTACCTTGATCCCGCTGGACAGGGAATCGATTTGTGGCGAGAGGTCGAAGGTGTCCTCTCCGGCGAGTATTGCCAGGGTCTGCATGTAAAGGGTGACTTTCTGGTGGATTTTCAATAAATCCGCATAGGCAGCCTGGCGTCTTTTGTCATTATCCTGGGCCAGGTGGTCGGCTTCACCGGAAAGATAAGGCTGCTCACGCTGGTAGGTATCGCGAAAGCGGGTGGTGAGTTCCGTATAAGCTGATAACTTTGCCGATTCATCCGCATAATCACGGACTTCTTTGAGATTTGCGCAACCGAAAAGGGCAAGGGTCACTAACAGTGCGGCTATTATTCTGCTTGCTTTCATTTTCTCTTCTCCTTTGATGGTAATGGAAGTTCAAACCAAGAGGGTGTCACCCATGCATTCCTCGTCGACTTCGGCAACCCTTCAGTCGTGATATTTTTGAAATGCCCATGTTTTTTTACCAATTATGCCCGTATTGCCGTGGATGTAGGGCGTGAGAAGAACTCTGTGCAATGACTCGATCATCATTTTGGTAACACAAGCATTTCAGGTTGGCACACATGGGCAAGGGTGTCACGCGCCTGATCAATATGTTCTTTCCGGAGCATAAGCACGACGATACCATCGCTTGTTGCAACAACAGCCCCATCCTCTCCAACTCCTGCTCGAACCGCTGCTTCGCCTGTGAGAATGTTAACACGGTGGGATGCAAATGCATTGCGAAGTTGAACCATTTGATCTTCGCTGGCCCTTTTTTCCATAAGATCGTAAAAAGCGGCTCTCAGGGCATTTTCCCCATCGGTGGCGAGGTCTCCTCCGTAGGAAAACACCGAGTGATGCCGTGATTCTGCAAATGCTTTCGACCCGATTGCGGACAGTCTGAAATCACGGGATGCACAGAGTTTAACAAGCCGCCCGGCACGTTCTGGATAATTCATAACCCAGGCCAGAGCGCGAGAAGCCAATTGAGCAGCTTTGGAATTTGTTGAATTTTGCGCTGCCTCAAGCAGGGCATTAAATGAATCTTCGCCGCCAATCGCCCGTAAAGCGCGAATCTGTGCTTCCCATGCCAGTCCGGCGGTTTCGGCGATCAGAAGATCCTTAAGACTATTGATGCATCCCTGTGGCCGATGGCATTCAGCAAGCTTGGCCGCGGCAAGCCGAATTCCTGCTGATTGGGATGACAATAGATTATAGTCAGAGAGTATGCGCTCCACCCGATAGTGGTCTGACGGCAGGTAAGCTGCAAGCTTGAGACCATCGATGATACCCCCATAATCTTCGCTATACGCTAACATGCCGATCTCATCCCAGAGGTACAGGGCTGCCTGTTCAACAGCCGCTTTATCGGCAAAGAGATGCTGAGCATAAGAGACCAGGGCAGCGAACAGGGCGTTATCCTGGCCGAGGTAATAGGATATCCCATCATGCAGGTAGATCCGCCATTGGCGAGGATCACCAATGTCACCCTTGCCGCTGTCGAATGTTAGAGCGACACTGTCAGGAGTCCACTCCGGAGGAATCATGACAGCCCCACGCATACGCGTGTCCATCAGCAGGGGACGAAAAAGTCCATAAATATTTAATTCTGCTAATGATGGGGGCTCAGACAGGCCGGATTTGCGGCGGAGAGCTGTAACCATTGCAATGAACTCATTTTTTTCATTAGGGCAAAGAGCTTCATAGGCATCGCCTAGTTCATCGAGTTCATTTTTTTCAGGCGCCATGGCCTTAAAACTCAAAATTTGTCTGAGTGTCGAGCTGAAAAAGCTGAGTTCATCCCGGGCAGGGATGTTTAGTACCTGATGGAAATCATTTTTTTCCCATTCCTTGACCATGGCTAGGAACCTGCCTTGCTTCCGAATCCGAATTTTGAACGCGATACGCCCAGCTGCGGATCAACTTGTGCTGCGAGGAACAGAGGCGTACCGTAGGTGAAGTGATCACCAGTACCATCTGACCACCGGATACGAAGCTGCAATTGTTGAAGCAATTCCTGATTGCTCTGGAAAACCGCCCGGATGCGGAAGGAGTCCACATCTGCCTCGGGGGCGTATTTGAAATGTTTGCCTTGAAAGACCGGATAAGAAGCTGCGCCCGGTTTAAGCCATATCTCATCCTCAAACGCTTCTATCAGAGGAAGAACCCCTCCCCGTTCGGAGCCGTCTGGAAATTGACTCTCTGTTTTGACGATCATTTCCATCTCTGATACGACAGCAACTTGTTCGCCGTCGTTGAGTAAAAGAAAATTCCAGATAAAAAAACCAGCAGGGGCATGGCGGCCGGGAAATAATTCGGTAATCACTGTGCCCGGAGCAAGGTCAAAACCTGGCATGAACGTTTCCGGTACAGTCAGGTAATCCACATACTCGAGGCGCTCACCCCGGAAAACCAGGCGGCCTGCACGTTTTTGATGCAAAGCTTTGGCGGTGAGCAGAATATCGTCGAGTTTGTCTGCCTGGCAGGATTGCTGCAAGAGAACTTCATTGAGGTCGTCGGAGAATCCATCAAGAAAATTAAGAACCTGCACGGTCCATTCTTTAGTCAGCCCCTGGCGATCAAGTACTTCGGTAATCTCAGCGATCTCCTTTTCCCGATTCTGAATTTCAGACATTGCCTGTTCAACAGCCTCTCGCGAGGACTTGTATTTGCCGGCTATTTCTTTGGGCAGATCGTCTATGAGTTTTTCGATGAGCGGTCGAACAAAAGGCCACGCTGGGCCAAGAAATCCGCCAGCAACATTAAGTCCAAATTTCACCCCCTGCTCCAGAACGACCCGAATTATTTTTCGCGTCATCTCCTCTGTAAACATTTGGTTTCTCCTTATAATAATCCGGCGGCGGGCAACCAGCCTGCGGAAATGCGGTTTTTTTTACTCTTTTGTGCTGTTACATAATTCTCATCATCCATTGAGGAGATAAAGTCCGAAATAGTGGTTCAGGGTGAATTCGAAGGTGCCGGGCTGGATCTGTTTGGAAAACATCAGCGGGAGGAGCTGACCTGGGACAGAGGAATATGGTTTGTATTTTGCCACTGCAATTCCTTGTGCTGAAGTTAAGCGGTCTTGCACCTTTAGTCTGTTGTAAAATTACAATAAAACAGCCCAAACTGCCCGTATTTTATCAATCTTTTTATCTTTTTCTGCAGCTAAGCGCAAAAGCTAAGATGCGTGCCTAGCTTGGGCCGAGTAAGTTGCGAGTTGTAATGAGATGGTCGCAGCCGATTGGGTAAAGCGTAAGTTTTCGCGTCGTGTTTTAGCGTATTATTAGCCCTTTTTATAAGCCAAGCAGTTTTGATACGTATAATACCCTCAGCTAAGATGAATTTCTGCTTATTATTTATGTTGTCGTCAGGCAAATATTTGCTAAGGTCGCTATTTTTATCCATTCAAAAAAAACTGCATTTGACGAGGTTTTTTTAATTGGGAACCCTGGGTAGACCCCTGTCTTGTTCAGCCCAAAGAACCTGGCAGAACCAAATGCATAGGTTTGTTATATGTGTAGGAAAAAAATCTACAATTTCCTGGAAAATAGATACTTTATTCCGGAAATGTGGAAGTAAGGCATGTCATTGATCTGATTGATATAACCGTAATGCTTTGAAATTAAGAAGAAAAAAAATAAAGACTTAGCTGGTAAGAATATTGCTTACTATTGATAATACTTAATTTAGCTGCCTAACTTATAATAGTATTTTTTTGCTGACGAGTATGGGAGGAGATTCCATGTCCCGCTCCGGACAACTCTGTGTAGTATTTCTGCTTGGCTTTTGTTTTTTACTGTCATTTTCCCCCGCTGTCTGTTTTTCCTATACCCTTTCATTTTATAAACCACCGCTTAACGACACGGTGGAAGTCATCGGCACGAAATATGTCTTGAAATCCCAGCAGACCGGAAGTCTTTCGGTTAATTTCACGGTCCGTTGTAGTCATACTATTGGTGAAACGCTGCCAACTTCCCTTTCTTTTACTTTTAATCTGCTTAAAAATGGTATACCGCTGGCGACCGAGCCGGTATCGATTGTTCCCAGGTGGCGAACGGTTGATCTGCTATTGTCTGAATACTATGTAAGCTACGACTTTAAGCTTCCGGCAACTGGAACAAAAACAGGCTTTGTCACCGAAGAGTATATCATGGAAGTGCTGCTGCAGACTGGTCATACTATCAGTGCGAAAAGTTCCAGTTTTCCATATACGGTTTTTTCCCGCAATCTTCTATTTAATCAGGTTTTGACTTCACTGAGTGCAATCACGACCAATTCGGCCTGTGATATGGGTGATTTTCTTCTTACCGATACCACTACCGCTTCCTGGAACAGCGGCCATGGCACCTTTGCCGTCAACGGTGCCGGACTGTGCACCCAGTCAAGCCCCAGCGGAGACGGCTATTCGGTTGATCTCAGTGTCACCTCCGGTGCGGTGAGCAACATCGGACCAGTGGTGAGCGAAACGGCCGGCCTGGCATGGACCATAGGCTATGTGACGCTGGATCCGGCTGGAGGCCATTTCCCGGCGGCTGCCATTCTTCTGCCTGATGACGTAACGTATCATCTGATGATAAACAACCAGCTGTGGCCGAGGGGGGTAAAGTCCTTAGTGATTCCTTCCAGCGGAGTTTTTGCCGACTCAATAAACTCCATCACCCTGGCGGTAGCCGGGCAGTATTTTTTCCATGGCTATGGTCTACCATTTTATGTAGCCAGTAACGGTTTCAGTCTATCTCTGAATTCTGCCAATTCTTCCGGCCTGGTTCTTACCGCACCCCAGCCATATTATGTGCACCAGACCGCTTATGATTCGTTGTGGGACAACGATCCTGATAAATCTTACGGCTTTGCCGGCAATGATTCCATGTTCCGGGAAGCGGGCAGTGACCCTTATCATGATAATGCGATTAATATCAACGGTAACGGCGTCAACGGGCACCTGGAATTTAACGGCAACGTCTGCTACACCGCCTTTCCCAAGGCCCGTATGCAGCATCCAAGCTTTGGGGTGGATATCGTAGACAATGCGCTGGATGACGGCAACGTTATTGATGGCAACTACCCCCTGAGCTTTGTTATGGGTTTTGACGGCAGTTGCCCGTCCGGAGACTGCGGCCAGGCAAGCCCGAGAAAAGCCTTCAACCTCACCTCCCAGAATGCCTCTTTTTTCAGTAACGGAGCTCTGGCCGGCCGTTTTGCCAATCTTGAAGATACTGAAGATCCCGCCACCTCGGAACTGGAATGGGGGGGCTTTAACGGCACTGATGGCACCTTTTTCCGTGATGACGGCGACAAGCAGGGAGTGTGGGTGGTGCCGGGATTCGTCATGGCTGATACCGCCGCTACTCCCACCCAGGAAGCCACAGGACGCATCGGCCAGACCCTTCTCGCTTCCTTTACCTTTCATGAGCCGCTTAACCATGATGATCCCCTGCAAACCGATGCCATCCATCTTCTCAATTATCCCTCCGATTACGCGGCCTACTGGGGTGATGGCTTTTTTGCCGGCATCACCATGGGGCCGGAGATATTAAACGGACCCTATTCCGCTGCGCCCGCCGTGGACGAAGGCGTGGGGGCACTGCTTGACAACGGGCTGGGCGTCCGCTTTAACGGCAACACCGATTTTGCCTCCATGCCGGACCGGGCGGCAACAAAATACAACCTGCGTCCCGGTGGCTTGACCGGTGTCTTTAACACCGGCTTCAGTGGTGCGGGCAGCGGTGATGTTGCCATTTACGGCTATAATATCAACTTCAGCCGTTTTTCATTCCGCCAGACCTTGAACAGATTATCGCCCGAGACCTTTATCGACGGAGAGCTGACCCTGCCGCCGCCGGTGGGTGACGCCGATGGCATGCGCATCGGCTTCAGCCGTATGGCGCTTTCCTGCAATGGCAACCTGGGCAGCGGCAATCTCGACAATGAACCGGAGCCTGACTGGCCGAACGGCAGCCAGCTTACCGGTTGCGACGGTGAGCAGGGGGACGATGACTCCTATATTGATGAAGGCTGCCATGTGCTTGGGTACTGGAATATGCCGATTCTGCTCACCGGCATGACCTTTGACAATGATCCCGATGATTCGGGGGCAACAGGGGAATGCAACAGTTCGCCCAGGGTGCTGAAACTCAATTCCCGTAACCTGGTTAACGGACTCGGCGCCCCCCTCACCATGGCTGCCGTTTACACTCCTGATGGGCTATTACGCAACCAACAGCTTTTTTCCGATGTGGACACCTGGATCGACAAGCCTGTTGAGGGGACTAAACCGGGATTTTCCTTCCGTCTCAGCCAGGCCTATCTTAATGAAGTAACAGATGCGGCACAGCTGCCGACCTGGCCCGGTTTTACCGTGCTGGCCGGCCATGTGGATGTGCCGCTTTTTAATGATGCCAAGCTGAAAGGGCACTTCGTTAACCAGTCCACGGGATCTTCCACGCCCGGCCTTTATATGATGGAGGATGGAGCGGACAACGACCATGACGGCATCCTTGCAGATTTTGATGGAGCTGACAATGATCCCGCGGTAGGCAGCGTTGATGATTTCCGTAACCTGCTTGCCGAGACAGCACCGAGTGCCGCCCCCAAACCGCAGTTTGACTACCATTGGCCCCGTGAGGGAGTGATTGATCTCGTCTATCGGGCAAATTACCAGCCGTCAACCCCGAACAATATGGCCCAATTTGCCGGTATTGCCAAATCATCCGACCTGGCCGGGGTTTTGACCATTGATTCCGTCCCTGATTACATCAATCCGCAACGCACCAAGTTTTCTTTCGGTATCAGCGCCAACACCGCGGCTTTTGAAAATCTTTCCATTGATGTGGGTGCGGTGACCGATGGCTTGAATGATTTTCTTTACTCCCAGCTCGGCGTTGATCTTTCTTTTGATCTGGAATCGATGATCAGCGGGCTCACCAACGCGGAGCAGTACATGCATGACATCACCGGCGGCGATGTCACCGTTCTGCTGGGAGAGGTTGTTGACAGCGCCCTGCAGGAAGGATTGAATCAGGGTGGCATGGCGGACTATATCAGGGAGGCGGCAAACGGGCTGAGTCAGGCCCATCAGGCGCCCTATCTGTTGAGCAGTGCGCTGGTTGATCCCTTTGAGGAATTAAAGCAGTCACTGCAGGATCTTGCCGTTGACCCGGATCTTGATTTCATGGCGCTTAGCGTTGATCTTTCCGTATCAAGTGAAGTTGAGCAGGCCCTGGCCCCGTTCATCATGTATGAAAATGAGGCCTTGCGGGCTTTGTATGAGGATTATACCGGCATCCCCGGGGACGAGCGATTTGATGAGATGCTGGCCAGGGCTGAGCGCTTGAAGAGCGCGGTGAATAAACTACTGACACGTCTTGATGAGGTGCGGCAGGCGAAAGATTCGGCCCAGGCCTTCTTGACCGGAAACGGTGAAGAACTGGCTACGGATATCAATGAAGTAATTACCCTGGCAAACCAGGCCTCGGAACTGGTTCATGATCTCTATGAAGAACTCACAGTCGGTCTGGGCGGGTATGCCACGGCAACCGACAGCAATGCCCTGATAGCGAAACTGCAAGAGGCCAAACAGGGGGTTCGGGCTGTCAAGGAGGCCATTGATGCGGTCCACCTCGGGGATATTGCCGACGCCCTGTTTATCGCCTCGGTGATTTCCGGTTCGCCCCTTGATGTCTCCATGCTTCATTCAGCAGAGGATACGGCCAACAATGCGGTGAAACAGCTTGAGTCGGCCATCTCCGAGGCGGAAGCGAATCTGACAAATCTGCTTACCTCGCTGCCCCTGGCCGATATCCTGGCAACACTTGACGGATTTTTGGGCGACAGCGGGCTTATCCAGCAAAGCCTGCGGGGCGCCTCGTATCCTGATGTGCCACAGGATGGCGGGCTCATCTATTCTTTGGAGACGATCCGTGACACGCTGCCGGAAACCATCAATTACATGACAAGCGATCTTGATTATCTCGCCAATCTGCTTGGCAAACTGGCGCCGACCGCGCTGAAAACGCCTTCTTTCCCCAGCTGGGAAAGCGGTGTTTACACTGCCCAGCAGGAGCTGGACGCCATGGTTGGCGGCATGTTTCTGGATATGCAGCTTGCCGGTGATGCCACCACCAGTCGGCTTTTTTATGAAATATACCAGCTTGAGGAAAAAAACTTTGCCACGGTTCTTGCCGCACCGGATATGCGGGAACGGATACTCATCACACCCGTGCAATATCTGCTGGAAAATGCCAGTTTCCAGCAGGATCTGCAGTCCGCCATGGAAGGGGTGGTTACTCTGCTTCCCAATCCCAGTGAGGAAGACATCCGCAATATGATCCGCTCCGCCATCCTCAACACCGATCAGGTGGAGGCCATGAACCGCATTTTCTTTGAGCAGTTCGGTTTTGTCAGCGATATGGTGGATGACGTGTCAACCCAGCTGGTTCACCAGATCAACTACATGATCCGTGAAACCATCGCTTCCGTCAACCAGGGCTTGGAAGAGTCTCTGCAGGATATGACGGCGGATGTCGGTTCCGACTGGGGGGTTCAGTCGGCGGGCATAGACGGTTACGCCCTGGTCAGTCAGGACGAAATCGAGCGCATTCACCTGGAGGCTGATTTCACCTTTGCAGGAGATCCTGATCCGACCTCTTACAATGCGGCCCTTGACATCGCCACCTGGAACAGCAGCAATGAGCGCAGCGGCTGCACCGTCGGCGGTACCGGTAATGTTGACGTGGTGCTCTCCACCCACGATGTCACCGCCGCCATGCTTGGCATGGATGTGGGGCTGAGGGAGGCGCTGCTTGGCTTTACCATGCAGAGCGAGCCGGTCCTGCCCCTTGGCGTCTTCGGCCGAGTCTACCTGCAGGGTGAACTTGGCTTTGAAAGCATGGTGCTTTATGACCTCGGGTTTGAATCGGCCTTTGGCCTGTATGAACTCTATTTTGCCGCCACCGGCGCTGCCCGTTTTTCCGATTACTCCATCCCCAAAGCCGCCTTTTATCTGGGCACGAGCTGCGGCGAAAACAATGTACTGGAGCGGCTTGATCCGGAGGTGGGCACCTTTATCGGTGACATTAATCCCATGACCGGCGTTTATGTGCGGGGAGCGGTGGAGGTTCCCATCTGGAATAACGGCTGCGCCCTGACTCTGGGCGTGGGGGCCGATATCGGGGCCTGGTACTTCACCGAGCCTGGTTCCGGAACCTATGGCGGTCTGCTTGGCGGCTCCGCCTATGGGGAGCTGGCCTGTCTGGCTGCGTTGAAGGGATCGGTGACCATGATCGGCCAGAAGTCAGGCTCGGAATATGCTTTTGCCGGCAACGGCTGGGGCGCGGCCGGTGTGGGCTGGTGTTCTCCCAGTAAATGGAAGAGTGTGCGGGATGCCAGAAAAGATGACTGGTGCCTGACCGGTGAGTCCACCTTCGGGGCGACTTACAACCACGGCTGGGATTTCGACGGCCCGGATGTGAGCTGCTGCCATTAATAATTAAAAGAAAAGCTTGTGAAAACTTTTCAGCCAAATAATGCCATAGAGGAAATGATGATATTTCATGATAAACGAATAAGAGACCTGAAGAGAAAGGTGAAGCTGCTTTTTGCTCTCAGCCTGGCGCTTGTTTTTTTGCTGCCGGCGACGGTTTATTCTGCTGACCGCCTCTATTTCGTATCCATGGTGGAGCATGATGTTTTCAGTGGTGATCCCCAGGTATTGCTCGAATGGGGTCCGCTTGAAGGCAACATTCCCTCCGGGATAAAGGCATTCAGGCTCTACCGCCAGACTGATTCCGGGCCCTTTGTTCTGCTTGATGAAATCAGCTACGTCCCGGCAACGCCGGCGGGTATTCTTGATATTATTCTGGGGGACAATGATGAACGGCGTCGAGCCGACCTCCTGAATGTACTCAATGACGTCAGTTCCGCCCAGACTCCGCCGGGACCGGATATCACGGAGGACAATTTCCATTTTTTTCTCTCTGAGCTGCTCGATCCGGCCTCAAAAAATTATAATCCCCTGCAACGTATGCTGCTGATCCGCTATCATCCCGGAGTGGCCCGGGCGTCAGGACTCGCCTTCCTTGACAGGGATGTGGTCGTAACCAGCAAATATGTCTACATGCTCACGGCAATAACGGATAAAGACGAGTCCCTTCCCATTGGTAAATCATCAACCGTTCTTCCCGCAGATCCTACTTTGCTTCCTGCGCCGACCGGCCTCAGGCAGGTGCGGGTGGCGGACTGTTCCTCCATCAAGAAAAATCTCGACGATCTGCGCATTCATTTTAACTGGGATGTGCCGGTCGACCCTCAGGATATCAGCCTGAAAGTGCTTGCCTACGGTTATGACCTTTTCTGGGCGGAAAAGGATATGGGAACAGTTGATCTGCGTCAGGGGATTCCTGTCGGGCTGCATAAAGTGAATACCAAGCCGATTGTTGTTGCAGGGCCTGCCCCCGCCACGGGTGCGGATTCCTATCTGGCCCGGGATTCCGAGGAAAATCATGCCAGCGGTCCGTCCTGGCAGCGCGGGCAGCACTTTTTTTATTATCTTGCCACCCGTGATATGGCAGGACATTATTCCATGACAGGCGGACCTCTTGAGGGCGTTGTGGTGGATACCCAGCCACCGGCCGCACCGTGGCGTCTGCATACCGAAGAGCTGTCGCAGATTGTCGAGGGACATGCAACTCCCCGTCTTGCCCTGGTCTGGGATCAGGTCAACCCGATTAATTATATCCGCTATTTCGGCACGGACAGGGCAATCTGCAGTTCAGATGACAAACAGGTATGCACGGCCCCAAGTGAGGCAGCCTGCGTCAATGAGGCTGCCATCCAGTGTACGGATCTTGATGTTATCAAATACCATATCTTTCGTTTTCTTTCTCCTGCCGATGCCGCATCCTGGGGAACCGACAGTGACGGAGACATGTGGCCTGATAATCTGGAAAAAGAGGCCGGTACCGATGCCTGCGATCCGGCCCAGATGCCCCACAATAGTCCGCCGGCCAGGCTTATTGCCACCCTGGATCAGTATGATGATGCTTTTCAGCGCAGTCTGGCCGACAAACACCGGCAGATGTACTACGTTGATACCGATCTTGACGTCAATGATTACAACCGTGTTTACTACTACCGGATTCTGGCCGAGGACCCGGCCGGTAATTTCAGTCCACTTTCCCCGCCCATTCGCGGTGTGCTCTACGATCGCACCCAGCCCGTCGTGGAGGCGGGAATGAAGGCCCTTGACTGTGGCAACTATTTTGCCGAACAACAGATGACGGAACTGTACCGTGAGCCTGACGATATTCTCACCCTGGTGGATAAAACAGGTAAGGCCGGCAGATTCATATTTCGCCGGCTCTGTGTCGGAGGATCAACCTATATCCCTGATGAAACGGTTTTGAGCGGACGTATGGAAAACGGATTCGCCCATATAACCGCCGCGTCGCTTGCTGATGGAGAGTGTGAGTCAACAGGCTGTTCCGGCGGCTTTGTTACCGGCTATAAAGTTTTGTTTTATGATGAGCGAAACCTTCCCATGACGGAAGCGAGTGTTGTTTTGAATATGGCGGGCCTCTGCGCCGCCTATCACGGCGCCGTTATTCTGGATGGCCTCTGTCTGTGGACCGACATTACCCCCGGCATGGTTGCATCCGGTCCGGTGCAGGTCTGCGCAGGACTGGAGGAAGGGGAGACGGCGCGCGTTTATTATGAGACGGGAGGAGAGATGTCACCGGTTGCCACAATTCCCTACAATCCCGATCCGGACAACAACGGACAATCTTGTATCGAAGTTGCCGATATGGCCGGTCTGGTCACCTCCGACCTCTGCATGGGGGTAAGGGTGTTCAGTGAAAATCACGTGGGCTCCGGCATGTACTATTTCAACTGCCTGGAGATGATGCCCGCCGCGGGTGGTGCCATGCCTCCTCCCCCCATTGTGGAAGGGCTCTACAGCAAGGAGAACGCCGAGGCCGAACCTTACTTCGATCTGCGCTGGTCAGCCCCGGCCGAGGGCCAGGCTGCATTTGTCATCGCCTTAAAGAGCGAAAACACCACCAGGTACCAGACGATATTTCCGAAACCAGCCGATACCTCCGGCCAGTTCAGCACTTCTCTCATGCTGAATGGAGTCAATGATCTTGATAAGGAATGGTGCGTTCGTCTGCGGGCCATTTCCACCTCCATGCAAAGCAGCCCATGGTCACAGGAAACCTGCGCCACCTGGACATCGGCAGAGCCGGAAAACCTGGCCTGGCCGCGCATGCAGGAGCCGGTTGAAACCGGAAGCATTACCGCATTTTTCATGAATGAACAGCCGGGGTTTGGGCGGCCTGCTCTGGTCTTAAGCTCGGATGTCTCTCCTCTGCTGACAGCCATCCCTTGCGACGATGGAGTGTCGTGTCTCAGCAAGGTTCCTGTCTGCGATGGAACAGACGTCTGCGTAAAAAAAATCCTTGAAGATGATCAGTGGTATGATGAGCCGGTCAATTTCAAAAACAAGCTTGCCTGCAACTATATTGAGCCGATGATAGCGGCAAAGAATTTTGTCCTTTATCGTCAGGAGGAAGGAAAGGATTTTGTCCAGGTCAGTCCCCTGGTAAAGGATTTTACCTGTGACAAATATACTTTTCTGAGCGGCGGCGGCTCTACTATTGGTGAATGGGTAACCTATTATCAGGTCCGTGACCCCTTTTATTTCCTCAGGCATTTTGAAGCAAACGCGGTGGGAGGTGTTGAAGGAACGACAGGGGTTGCCATTGACCCAGCCGTGGCAACCGGAACCCGCATGATATTTCTTGATCGGTATCCCTATGTTTACACTTCCACCATCCGTTATAAAATTGTTTTTTTTGATCCTGAGACCGGAGAACCGAAAACCATCAGGACAAGCAACTGGCTGACATTGCCATAATTGCTTTTTGATAGAGCAAAGGAAGAACCATGACAGTAATCCGACAGAGTATAGTTTCCTTTATCCTGGTATTATTGGTGGGCATGATTGCACCTGCTGTCGCTGCAGCCTGGGATGAATCCGTCCAGGAGAATGTTCTGGTATTTGATGCAAATGGAGAAACAAAGGCCACCTATCATACCGGCAGCTGGTCCACCCTGGTTGATGAAGCTCGTGACAGCGTCGCCTATGAATTATGGCTTCCCGGTTCGCCGCCGGTGCTCGATAGTAAGGTGGAAGGATATGTCGGTGTTGCCTCCGACGAGGTGGCTGTTCCAAATATGTCCGACGGAGCCAGCGTCTCTCCGGCAAAAGGCGTTCCGCCGCTGTCTCTTTACAGCTTTGATCCTGCGATTTTTGCAAGCACCAATCCGGGCAGGGTACCCGGCATCACTGTTTCCCCATCACCGGGTGAGTATGATCATACCATTGCCGTTGAACTGCGAGCCGTAGCCCTGGTGGGCGATCCGGTTGTGGAGATATGGGATAATCGCGCAAATCTGTGGCTCAATCAAAACAATCCGGCGATTGTCTATATATCCAGGGACACCTCATTACGGGTGCGCGCCAACAACGAAGGGGTCTATTCCAGCGAACTGATTAATACCTATATCATCACGCAACCGCTGCTTATTGATTCAGACGGCGATGGTTTTCCAGATATCTGGGAGATAGAAAACGGCTTTAATCCTCTTGAGGCCGACCACACAAGCCGCGAGGCTGACAGCGACGGCGACGGGTATTCCGATTTTGATGAAATTCTGCGTGGTACTGATCCCCAGAACAGTCTGGATTTTCCCCTGGATTACGATGGGGACGGTTGGAGCGATTGGGATGAGGATCTCCGCGGTACCAGCCGGAAAGATGAGAATGAGTTCCCATCCGCCACCAGTCTCTATGAGGTGGAGGCCTTGTTGTCAGGTAATATTTATGACCAGACTGCAGTTTATCTGCCCAACAGCCCCTATAGTGTTGAAACAGTGGATGCTGTTCAGCTTCTGGCCGGAACCACCAATACGTTCGGCAGCTATGGGGGAAGAATCCCGGTTGGCACCCCGGCGGTTATCCGCGCAGTTGCCGCAGCGGATGAAAAAATGGTGTTTAAACGTTATCTGGCCAGTCTTGCTGATCCGAAACCGGCAGACATGACCTTCAGCGAAGCGGATTGCGGACCAGATCCTGATCTGTGCTGGCAGGACTGGCAGGATGCCTGGATTAACTATCTCAGGACAAATCTGGTGGTGACCGTCGACCGCTATAATGTCAGAGCAACCGATATGCCGCCTCTGGCTCTCCTGGAAAGGCAGCTTGAGATTCTCGCCGGCGCAATTCCAGCTGATGTTGCCGCTGAACTTCCCATCGGGACATATGAGGAACCCTGGCTGGCATTTGCTTCGTTTGGACATCGTCCCCACCCCAACCTGGTCAGGAGTTTACGGGATATCGTCGGCAAGGGAACGGTTATGCAGCCGGCCCGGAATCTCAATGATGTAATGGCGGATTTTACTTTATTAACGTCAGGTTCCTGTACCACCCTGGCGGCTGATATTGCCTCTATTTATGGCATTTTGAGCAGGGATTCCATTGAGGAGCGAGTTTCCCGGCTTCTGCAGGGGCAGCCGGGCACCTATCTGGCCGGACTTTTTCTTTACTACTCTTTTGCCTCTCTTGATTCTTTGCCTGCAGACCTCTGTGAAGTTCTTGACCCTGCCTCAGACTATGACGGCGACTTTCTGGAAAATGGTCAGGAAACACCGTTTGTTTCCGTGCCGATTGGATTTTCCGACCCCTTTAACGCCGATACGGACGGGGATCTGGTCAGGGATGATGTGGATAATTGTCCGCGGCTGTATAATCCCGCTCAACATGACCGGGATGGTGACGGAGCCGGGGATCTCTGCGACTCTGATGACGATAATGACGGTCTTGATGATGATGTGGAAGCAGCTTTTGGTTCCAGCCCTTATGCAGCTGATACCGATGCGGACGGGGTAGGGGACTATGATGAGTGGCTTGCCGCCGGCGATCCAGGTGTCAGTGTTTACCTGACCGAATTTGTCTCTCCGACCAATACCAGCTTCCAGACGATTTCCGGTTTCCGTGAACAGGGAGCAACAGTTAAGATCTCCATTAATAACGGCGCTGCGGCGGGAGCGGTAAGCTACCCCACCCTCTCATCCTGGAGCTGTCCGCTTGCCAATATGGGCGTTGACGGCATCTATCATGTATCGTTGAGCGCTAATGACGCAACCGGACGTCTCGGTTATGGCGGTGCGGATATTGTCGTTGATACCGCTGCCCCGGTTGTTGCCATAATATCGCCGGCTGACGGCGTGATTTTAAGCGATAACACGCCTCTTCTTCTCTATTCCGTCAGTGAGGGAGTTGTTGAGATTCGCCTGGATGGACAGTTCATTGTCACCGCGTCCGGTGAGGAAATGGAGCTGCTGGCCGACGGCGTACACGTGCTCAGCATCAGCGCCACTGACAGTGCCGGCAACTTTGCCGGCGATCAAGCCACTTTTACCGTTGATGCCAACGTCGCGCCTTTTGCCGATGCCGGTCCGGATCAGACCGTTGGTCCGGCTATGCAGGTAAGCCTCCATGGCGAAAATTCACGGGATGTTGACGATACCATTGTCACTTATGCCTGGAACCAGCTCGACGGAGAAACTGTCGCACTCTCGGACACCTCGGCGGCAAATCCGACATTTGACGCTCCGGCAAACCAAGGTTCATTTGCCTTTGAACTGACAGTGACAGACTCCTTCGGAGAATTCTCTTCAGCAGTCTGCCTGGTTAACGTCACCGAGACCAATCAGCCGCCTTCGGCCCATGCCGGCCTTGATCGGTTTGTGGCGGCAGGGGAAACGGTCCAGCTTGACGGCAGTCTTTCCTCTGATCCGGAGGGTGGGGGCATCAGCTATCAGTGGCAGCAGGTTGCCGGGCCAGTGGTTGCTCTTTCCCTCGCCGAGTTCGCCAACCCGCAGTTTGTGGCGCCGGTGCCCGGTCCATCGGGAGCTTCGCTCGTCTTTGAGATTACCGTGACCGACGGCAACGGTCTGCGCAGCCGTGATCAGGTCGTCATCACTGTCGAAGAAATAAATGCGACCCCGATTGCCGATGCCGGTGGAGATCTGACGGCCGAGGTTGGAGATACTGTTGTGCTTGACGGCTCATCTTCAGCCGATACGGATGGGACGCTTGCTTTCAGTCGCTGGCAGCAGGTTGCCGGGCCTCCGGTGACGTTCACCAACCCTCTGGCACTGCAGACAACCTTTGTCGTGCCCACCATCGACCAACTGAGTACGGAACTGATTTTCCGCCTGACGGTGATTGATGATGGAGGTCTGTTGAGTCAGGATCAGGTGGCGGCAGCAATCTACCAGCTTGACCAGGATGGTGACAGTGATGTTGACGGCATTGATATTGCGAGAATCGCCGGGTCTTCCGGATTGACCCCGGAAATTATTCGCGACCTTGCGGCCCGTTTCGGACAATAGCTGAACTGTAAAAGCTGAGGCGGAACTGGCCGTATATCGTCCCTGGAATACGTGCCTGCAGCGATTATGCCGGCGGTTGTGGCCCCTTGCGTATACACGCCGCCGTTTAACCGCCGCATTCCCTTTTGCTTGCTGTGATCTCTGGCTTTGCGGCCTTGGGTTTGCTCCTTTCAGGCCGTGGTATCGACAACTGCACCGCCCAGCTCTTTTATTTTCTCGTCAATGCTGGAAAGGGCCTGGGCCATGGTCTTGTAACTTATCTCCGGCAGTTTACCGCCCCACAGCTTTTCCGCTTCCTTGAATCCTTGCAGGATTCCTTCCCTCCCTGCCCGTAATTTGTCCATATCCCCACCAGAACCGTTTAAGACAAAATCGGCCAGTCGCTGCGATGTTTTGTCGATCCCCCAATATCCATTCTCGCTTACCAGTTCAGTCGCCTCTTCCGGGCTCAGATCCAGAATGGATCTGTCATTATACTGTAGTTGGGAGATGTCAAAATCGGTCTGGTTTATGAGATGGGAAAGGCCGGTTTGGGCCTCGATACTTTTCGTTGATTCCTGCTGAGCCTCCAGTCGGAAATGGGTAAAACGGGTTGTTTGCAGGCTCACCCGTGTCATTTGGGCGGTCTGCGTTTTGTCCTTCTGTTTTCCCTGCTGCACGGCAAATTTCTGCATTTGCTCCAGAATTGAACCTGTTTTCTTGATATCCATCACGATACCTCCATTGCAAATTTCAGGGGAAGAAATACCTCAATCGGAATTGGTCAGTGTTCCATATGCCGGATACGCAAAGGCGATTGTCCGGGGGTAATAATGCGCTCTATAGAATTGCTGCCGACAGGTAAGCAAACAAAGTGAGACTCCGACTTCTGCCAAGGATTTGAGTATGATAAAACCTATCGGCAATAAATCAGGGAAACTGAAATGGTTACCGGGAAAGCGAGATTCGTGAGATACGGGGCCAGGTCATGAAAAATCAGCGTGAGATTGGTGCCAGCGTGAGATTGGTGCCAGGTCTTGAAAAATCAGTTTTTGCGGTGTTTCACGACCTTACTCACTGTTGTAAAGTGGATCTTTAGCTGATCCGCAATCTCCTTCAAGGTGTACATACCTCATGTGGGCGGTTTCCATCTGTTTATTGCGGGCAGCTTTATCCGGTGGTTCCACTCGTGGAAATAGATCAGCCAGTGGTGGTCTGCCGGGGAATCTCTGAGCCCGTGGAATTTTACCGATTTCCTTTGCCTCGCTGAGTCGGCTCTGGATATCGGCCACGAATTCCGGACCACCGAACACGATCTGTCCCGTAAGTTTTTTCCAGGGAGTTTCTTCTTTGCTCAGCAGGCCATCAGCGACAAATTTTCGGTAGCTTGCGCGGGCCGTATTTTTCTTTTTGGCAAATTGGCTGAGAATCCAGTCCACCGCCAGGAACGCAGGGGGCTTAATGGCATAAGCGGTTGCCCGATAACTGCTCCAGTTCCATTTCCCTGGTACGCTTACCATGCCGGCACGCACGGGATTAAGAACGATATAGCGGCAAAGCTCAAGCAGGTGTTCATTTATTTCAACGAGTATAGCCGTATATCGTCCCTGGAATACGTGCCCGACGCGATTATGCCGGCGGTTGACCCCCTGAGTATACACGCCGTTTAACTGCCGCATTCCCAAGGCGAGATTGGGGTCCGGTGTTTCCACCGGCAGATGATAGTGGTTATTCAGCAGACAATAGGCATGTCACAGCCAATTGTATTTTTCAATAACATGTCCCAGTATTTCCAGAAATACCTGCCGGTCGGCATCATCCAGAAAAATACTTTGCCGGGCATTGCCTCGGGACGTGACATGATATACCGCACCGGGATATTCTATTCTTAGGGAGATGGAAATTACAATTTTACCGTTTATTATTATCGTCATGCCAGAATGGTTTTGTCGGGCATCCAGCAAAGATCCTGGATTCCCGCTCAACAGCATTGCGGGAATGACGGCGCTTTGAGGCTTGATAACCGGTATA
>JAHIVT010000098.1 GCA_018816555.1 Pseudomonadota bacterium | reverse complement strand
GATGGGCGTTGTGGTGGGTATTGTGGCCGTGCTGCATATCCGGATTTTCTACTGGATCAGGGATAAGTTCGCCGCCCTTCCCATCAATATCTATGTCAAGCCGATCATCGGCGCCTTCATTGTCGGTTCCATCGGTATCGTTATGCCCCAGGTCATGGGCAACGGCTATGATTACATCGGCGATGTTCTGCACGGCGGAGGCATTGTCTGGGTCATGCTGCTGCTGGTTTTTCTGAAGATTTTTGCCACCGCCATCACCCTCGGTTCCGGCGGGGCAGGGGGGGTGTTTGCCCCCTCGCTCTTTATCGGGGCAGTGCTGGGCGGGACCTTCGGCGGCGTGGCCAACTATTTGCTGCCGGCCGGAACCATTGCCTCAAGCGGCGCCTATGCCGCGGTGGGCATCGGTTCTTTTCTGGCCGCGGCGACCCATGCACCGCTGACCGCTATTTTTCTGCTCTTTGAGATGACGGGCAACTACCTGATTATCATCCCGATCATGCTGGCCAGCGTCATCGGTACGGTTGTCTCACGAAAACTTTATCAGGATTCCATTGATACGGTTGATTTCACCCGGGAGGGAATCGATATACATGATGGCCGTGAGACAGCGGTCATGAAATCCATCAAGGTGGGCATGGCCATGACCGAGGATGTGGGTTTTGTCAGCGAGTCTGCCAATGTCAATCATCTGCTGAAAATGTTCAGCATGGCGGAGGACAGTTTTTATTTCCCGGTGCTGGCTGATGCGGGGCAGAATGCCGGCCAGATGGTAGGTGTCATCTCCCTGCAGGATGTGAAGACTATTCTGCATGACGAGGAATTGCGGGTCAACGCCAGTGTCGGCAATCTCTGCGCCCGAGATGTCATCACCCTCACCCCTGACGACGATCTTTACACCGCCATGGAACTGCTGAACAAGAAAGGAATCGAAGAGATCCCGGTGGTTGAAAACGAGAAAGAGCGCTGGGTGGTTGGTATGCTGAAGAGGCGTGACCTCATCGCCGCCTACAACCGCGAAGTCCTGAAGAAGGGCATCAGCAACAAAGGCATGTCTCTGCCGCTTCCCTGATTTCCAAACCCATCCTTTCTGTTGCAATCAAGGATGTTTCCTGCCCGCACCATATCCCGTTCGTCAAAATCCGATCTGCAAATGATTGAGAAAAGGAGCTGAGACACTGGTTGTTTTAGTTGATAATGATTATTTATTAGATCAGATAAGTGGTTAATCAGCATTAAACTGATAAGCAAATATCCCTGCGGTTGTCGCCCTGGATCCTGATAATGAAAGGGGCTATTATTACCGGGGTATCGCCTTGATTGACAAGAGGGATTATGAGCATGCCCTGGAAGATCTTGATCATTCCATTGCTCTGAACCCTGAACGCGGCACTGCCTTTCTGGCAAGAGGTCTGACAAAAACCGAACTGGGCTGTGAGGAGGATGCTGCCGTTGATTTCAAGGCTGCCGTGGCTTACTCCGATGTTGAGAGCAGCAGTTTTGCCCATTCTTTTGGCAATACGCGTACCTTGCTTGAAAAATCCATGGCCCTGCTGGAGGGAGAGCGTGGACCTCTGCGCTATGTCTTGACCGATGCTGAAATCAAGAAGCTCGAGAAGTGGATAGAACACTAACAACCAGCACGGCAGTTCATAACTGCTGAAAAGGTGGGCCGCAAGGCCCACCTTTTTTATTGGCGTAAGCGAAAAAAATGCCGGATTGCCCGGAGTTGCTGTTACGCAGACAGGGAGATATCAACCGAAGGCCGCAGGGTGGCGCAGGTCTTGATGGCAGCATGGATCATGTTGTTCTTGAATGCCTCAACCTTGGCCGTATCTGTCGCAGCCCCCTCGTCATAGGCCACCAGGCCGATCTGGTGCAGGATATAATCAAAACGGGGAGCCCATTTGCGGGAGCCCAGGCGCGCCGTGGTTGAGCAGTTATCAACCATGAAGGCCACACCCTTGAAGTGCATATAGGGATTGAGTGAATCCACCGCCTCGATCACCGACTCATTGCATACCTCGCTTAAGCAATGTCCTTTTTCAACCAGCAGGTCGATCTGTGCCATCATAGTGGCGCAGTAGACGCCTGCGGTAAAGGGGTTGAGCGGGATGTCCTTCTCCACCCGGGCGGCCCGCACCTTTTCCCCCACCTTCCACATGCGGGTGCCGTCGATCTTGCCCATGGGGAAGCGTTTGAAACGCTGGCCCGCCATGATGACGCTTCTGATCTCGTTGCCGCCGGCCACCTCGTCATAGATCTCAAGCAGCATCTCAAAGGCAGGGTCGTAGCACAGTGAGTAAACCCTCTCGAATATTTCCTTGCCCTTGGCATCGAGTTTTTCATACACAGCCAGGATGCCGTCATGGGAGATGGTCTTGCTGATGGGGCCGGTGACGCTCTCCACCGAGTGCCTGAAGGCTTCCTCCTCGCTCATCTTGTCAACGGAGACAAAGCGGCGGTATAGGAGTTCCACGATGCCGTGCACCGCGCCGAGCAGAATGCCCCGCTCGCCGAAGATATCGCTGCGGTACTCATGATCCAGGGTGGTCTTGAAAACAAAAGGCGCGCCCACCGCCACCGCCCAGCCCAGGGCATTATCAATGGCCTTGCCGTTGATGTCCTGCTCAACGGCGAAACTGCAGTTGATGCCGGCGCCGTTGACCTTTTTCCCCTGTTCATAGAGCCTGCGCACGGAAGGGCCCATGCCCTTGGGGCAAACGCCTATCACATTAATATTTTTGGGAAAGGTCTTGCCTATGCTTTTCAGGTAGCCGAGCAGAAAACCGTGGGACAGGCCCAGGGTGGCCCCGTCCTTCATGTTGGCAAATACCTTCTCGTAGTTCTCCGCCTGTGCCGCGTCGGAGATGAGCAGCATGACCAGATCGGATTCCTTGATGACCTGATACATCTCGCCCAGTGTGCCGTTTTCCTTGGTGAAGCCGGCGGCCGCGGCAGACTTCATGGAGGCGCTGCCCTCGCGCAGGCCGATTTTGACCTTGATATCCGTGCCCTCAAGTGAGTCGCGGAAGTTCTGGGCCTGGGCCGGTCCCTGGGAGCCCCAGCCGATAACGCCGATCTGCTTGATGCCGTCCAGGGCTTTGGGCAGCAGCGGGAAAAGATCACGACCGCCTTTGACAATCGTCTCTTCGGTGTTGGCGAGTTTGGTGGTCTGCGTCTTGAAGACATTTGAAGTAAATGTTGTCTGCATGGAAGGTCTCCTCCTTAGAATATGAATTGATCCAGGTAATTTTATGCTGTGAGATGTAATGGGCGGTGAACGTTCTCGTGAGGTTGGTCCTTGCGTAAGACGTGACACGGTCACGTTATTGTTTCCGTCGTTCCGTTATCTTCTGTTTGGCTATTTCCATATTGTCTCTGGCGCTTTTAGTATGAGGATGATTATTGCCTAATTTATCGCTCAACACACGCAAGGCCTTGTCATAATAAGCAATGGCCTTGTCGTACTGGCCTTTATCCGCCCAAGCAGCCCCTAAGTTGTTCCAATCCATCGCCACATCCGGATGCGTTTCCCCAAAGACCTTGCTATGCACCACCACGGCCTTGTCATAATAAGCAATGGCCTTGTCGTACTCGCCTTTATTTGCCCAAGCAATCCCTAAGTTGTTCCAGTCCCTCGCCACATCCGGATGACCTTCCCCAAAGACCTTTCTATGCACCGTCAGAGCCTTGTCAAAATAAGCAATGGCCTTGTCGTACTCACCTTTATCCCGCCAAGCAATCCCTAAGTTGTCCCAATCCCTCGCCACATTGGGATGGTCTTCCCCAAAGACCTTACTATCCACCGCCAAGGACTTCTCATAATAAGCAATGGCCTTGTCGTACTCACCTTTATCCCGCCAAGCAATCCCTAAGTTGGCCCAATCCCTCGCCACATTGGGATGGTCTTCCCCAAAGACCTTACTATCCACCGCCAAGGACTTCTCATAATAAGCAATGGCCTTGTCGTACTCGCCTTTATCCGCCCAAGCAGCCCCTAAGTTGTTCCAATTCATCGCCACATTAGGATGTTCTTCCCCCAAGGCCTTAACATGCACCACCACGGCCTTCTCAAAATAAGCAATGGCCTTGTCGTACTCACCTATACCCGCCCAAGAAATCCCTAAGTTGTTCCTCAATGTTGCGACGTTGGTGGAATCTTCACCTTCCAGAGCCGAATAGTGGTTCAGTGCGTTTTCATAACTGGCTATGGCCTGATCGTAAGAAGCATTATCATTATAGACCACGCCAAGCCGCCATTGATATTCCGCAACCTGATTCTCGTCTTCCCCTTGTTTGGCAAGCTCTATGGCCTGCTGAAAAGACTCTATGGCTTCAGGCAAGGCAAAACGCGTGTGCAGCGATTTGGCTATTAAGGCTTGACTATCCGCCGCCGAGCGTTTTCGCTTGATAAAATTGGCTTGGAATTTCTCCGCCGCAGCATTATCCAGATCAACGGCCTCCGCCAATAACGCTTCGGCTTTTTCAAACTCGGCGGCATCAATGGCTTGTTTGGCGTCGTCTTGCAGAGACCGCACTTCGGGATCTTCAGATTCCAGCAGTACGGCGCGCTTTTGCAGTTCTTTGTATCGTTCGGCCAATTGCCGCAAGGTGTTATCCCATTCTGCAATGGGGATATGTTTTTGATCGAGTATCTTGAAAAAGTTCTTGACGGCTGCTTCGGCAACCCCCATCTGTTTTGCCAGTTCAATATCGGTCAGGCCGGAATAATTGTAGGATCGCTTATCAATGATTCCTGACCCAACCAATGTGTCACCTCGGCTGTGAATATCACCTGTGGTTATTGGTGCTGGTGTAGGTGGGGATGTCTGAGAGGGTTTGTCAAAATGAGTATAGAGGGCCCACAGACCGCTGACAATCACTACCAGCCCACCTCCCACCCAGGAAAGGATCTCTCGGTTTTCTTTTTTGCGGAGCCAGTTGATCATTTTTTTAGTGTCTAAAGTAGCTATAGACTCCCCACAGGCCGATGACTATCGCTCCAAACACACTTCCTATACAGGTGGTGATTTTGCGGTTTTCATCGTTGAGTAGCCAGTTGAGGATATTATTTGTGCCAAGGAAGGTAGAGGCTGCCCACATGCCGAGTGCGACGACCACCACCACTCCTGCTAGCCAGGAGAGAATTTTGCGGTTTTCTTTGTTGCGAAGCCAGTTGTTCATTTTGTGATTTATTGATGGTGTTGGTTTAGGGTGGCGTGATTGTGGCTGAAGATGATTATTACCTGACTTATTGTTTTCTGCAAAACTATATTTTGTCGGAATAAATTTGGCTAAGTGTCGCGGTATGGGATAGGCCATAAAATGGTCAGTCCAGGCATTATTGAGGTGCCCGGCGGCTTTCTCCTCACCCGCTTCGGATCTCAGCGGGCGGCGAACCGCCCGCTCTCTGCCGCAGATAATCATAGGGCAAACATGCTGAACAGCATCAGGATGTTCTTCTGGGTTTCAAGGCTTGCGGCAACCACGATATTGAGATTGTCCCCCTGAATGACCTGGGTAGCCAGGATGCGGTCGGCCATGATGCCGATATTGTCCGCCATGATGAGAATCATGTCGGCCATCTCCAGGATGCGGTCCGCCATAACGCCGATGTCGGACGACAGGCGCAGTATGGAATCAAGCGAGGCGCTCAGGGTGGACAGCGAGGTGAACGGGGCAAGGACCACAATCTGGGTCATCAGGGCGGTCGATGACTGGGACAGTGAGGCGGAGATGGCTGCCAGGGTCTGCAGCGGCACCAGCATCTCGTCCGTCAGACTCATGGTGGTATTGTCCTGTGAGCCGGACACGGTGCGGTACACCGTTCCCACACTGTCCAGATACGTCTGTACGGAGTTTTCCAGGTTGGCGAGCTGGCTTGCCATGGTAAACGATTTGATTGTGACGTTTTCCATGGTGGCAAGCAGGGTGTTGCCGCTGACGACCAGCTGGTTCAGGTCGTTGGTGAAATTTGTCGGGTTCAGGGCTGCGCGGGCCGGGGACAGGCTGATGCCCGTCTGCAGGACAACAAAAGCCAGAACAATAAAGAATTTTTGCCGAAAACTGTGTTTGGTAACCATGACCTCCTCCTTTTCATTTAGGAGCCGTAAGGACATAACCTCTTCATCGTTGTTCATTTTGTTACGGCTCTTTATGCCGCCTATGACATCCAGACGACGATAGTAATTTTTTCCAGCAACCTATCTGCCTACTTCCCGTTCGGCAATCTGCCAGAACGACTGAACTGTCGGGTTTGCCATGTTTTTCTGAAAGGTGCAGACACTGACGGCAAAAGGGGTTAGCGCTGGGATTACCTCCAGGATGACGACCTGATCCCGCATGGGGCTCCTGTCCAGCACCAGTTGGGGTACAACGCCGATGCCGCAGCCGAGACTGACCATGGTGATGATGGCCTCGTTGCCCGCCACTTGGGCGTAGATGTTTGGCTGGATGCCGCGTTCTTTGAACCAGCTGTCAAGCCGTTGGCGCCCTAGGCCACGCTCGGCCATGATCATGGGCACGGTCTGCCAGTCGATTGCCGCGCCCTGTTCCCCCGGGTTGTTGCCAAAATGGGCCGGGGCGATAAAGAGCAGCGGGGTTTCAATGACTGTGATGAATTTGAGCTGGGGCGGCAGTTTATCCGGCAGGGCGGCAACAATGACATCCGCCTCGTTGTTCTGAAGTTTTTCCAGGGCATTAGCCTGATCGCCGGTCTGAAGGGTGATATGGACCTGGGGGTAGAGCTTGCGGTATTTTTTCAGCATCTGCGGCAGGATACTGTAAACGGCGGTGACCGAGCAGTACAGGGAGATCTCGCCCCGCAGGATTTCCTCGCCAATGGTCAGGTCGTTGGTCAACTGCTGCCAGTTTCTGATCGTCTCCTCGGCATAGGTCCTGAAGCGTTGGCCCGCCTGGGTCAGGGAAACCGATCGGTTGTCGCGGATGAAGAGTTTTTTCCCCACCTCCTCTTCCAGTCGCTGGATGGTCCGGGTCAGGGCCGACGGGGTGATGTTGCAGGCCTGGCTGGTGCGGCCGAAATGCAGGGTGGTGGTCAGGTGCTTGAAGAGTTTCAGTTCCTGGATGTTCATGGTTTGCTAATGTTTTATGCCATGGCCAAAAAGTGCCGGCAATAGGGCAACCACAAGGGTTGCCCCTACGGTTTCATTCTCGTGTAGTAAAGAACAGGAAATGCACGGGCTTTCCCCGTTTTATTAATATTGTTGCAATATATGCAATACAGTATATCGAATAAATCACTTTACGCAACGGGATTCAATGGTAAGGTGCGATAATTAGAGTTTTAGCCGGAAAAAAGAATGAACTTTCAAGGAGAACAACATGGCGCAGAATTATTTCAATACATTACCATTACGCATCCAACTCGAGGAACTCGGCCAGTGCCGCTTCATGGATCAATCTGAATTCAACGGCGTTGAGGCCCTTAAAGGCAAAAAAATCGTCATCGTCGGCTGCGGCGCCCAGGGCCTGCATCAGGGCCTCAACCTGCGGGACAGCGGTCTTGACGTCAGCTACACCCTGCGGGAAGCGGCCATCGCCGAAAAACGGCAGTCATGGAAGAACGCCAACGGCAACGGTTTTCAGGTCGGCACCTATCAGGAACTCATCCCCACTGCTGACCTGGTCATCAACCTGACCCCGGACAAACAGCACACCAGTGTGGTCACCGCGATAATGCCGCTGATGAAGGAAGGGGCATGTCTGTCCTATTCCCACGGTTTTAATATCGTGGAGGAGGGCATGCAGATCCGCAAGGACCTGACCGTAATCATGGTTGCTCCGAAATCCCCCGGCACCGAGGTGCGGGAGGAGTATAAACGTGGCTTCGGCGTGCCGACCCTGATCGCCGTTCACCGGGAGAACGACCCGAAGGGCGAGGGCTGGGAGCTTGCCAAGGCCTATGCCTGCGGCACCGGGGCTGACCGGGCAGGGGTGCTGCAGTCTTCCTTTGTCGCCGAGGTCAAATCGGACCTGATGGGCGAGCAGACCATTCTCTGCGGCATGCTGCAGGTGGGATCTCTCCTGTGCTATGACAAGATGATCGAAAAAGGCGTTGAGGCCGGCTACGCCTCCAAGCTGATCCAATACGGCTGGGAAACCATTACCGAGGCCCTGAAGCACGGCGGCATCACCAATATGATGGACCGTCTTTCCAACCCGGCCAAGCTCATAGCTGTCTCACTGGCGCATGAACTCAAAGTGATTCTCACGCCACTTTTTGAAAAACACATGGATGACATCATGTCTGGCCACTTTTCCCGCACCATGATGGAGGACTGGGCAAATAATGACGCCAACCTGCTCAAATGGCGGGCTGAGACAGGAGAGACCGCTTTTGAGAAATCCGTGGGCACCGATGCCGTCATCCCCGAGCAGCAGTACTTTGACAACGGCATTCTTATGGTGGCCATGGTTAAGGCCGGGGTCGAGCTGGCCTTTGACACCATGGTTTCCGCCGGCATCAAGGAGGAATCCGCCTACTATGAGTCACTGCACGAGGTGCCGCTCATCGCCAACACCATTGCCCGCAAGAAGCTGTACGAGATGAACGTGGTCATCTCCGACACCGCTGAATACGGCTGCTACCTCTTCACCCAGGGCGCCCTGCCGCTGCTGGCCGATTTTATGAAGAAGATCGATACGGATGTCATCGGCCGGGGGCTTACCCTTAAAGATAACGGGGTGGACAATATCGCCCTGATCTTGGCCAATGAAGAAATCCGCTATACCGGCGTTGAGATGATCGGCGAGGAGCTGCGTTCCTATATGGGGGCCATGAAGCCCATTTTTTAATTTTCAATAGATCATTATTGATTTGTTGTTTCAAGGGGAGCCTTTTTAAAGGCTCCCTTTTTGCTTTTGCAGATTGTGCGATTAACTGGTACATTCGGCCATCGGCTGATCGGTATTTTATCTCTTGGCATTCATATGGTTCGCTTTTGCCGCCGGGCCGATAATTGACTGTCTCGTAAAACCCACTCGACAGCCGTACAGCGCATGATAACTTATTGATTTGTCGTCACGACAATTCGGTGTCACGATTTGTTACGAAGTCATTACATTTCATTATGACAGAACTTTCCCCGCAAATACTGACTGCACTGATCTGGCTCATCTGGTGTTTTTTTCATAGTCTGCTCATTTCTCACTGGTGGCTCGGGCAGTGTCATGCCATGTTCGGCGACAGGATCGTTGCCGGCTGGTATCGTCTTTTTTTTAATGTCATCAGCTTGGTGGCGCTGCTGCCGGTTGTGGCCTATCAATTTTCAGTCAAACAGGTTATTTTGTTCGACTGGCCCGGCTGGTGGCTCGGGCCGAAATTCGTCCTTTATGTCTATGCATTTTATATGTTTTATGCCGGTTGGAAGCGTTATGATCTGCCTTTCTTTCTGGGGTTGAAGCAGTTGCAGTATTTTACTTCCGGCAGAGAGGCACCTGCCGCATCCTTTACCGCGGATAGCCGGGGAGGAGTGCGGCATCCCTGGTATTCCGCCGGGATAGCCCTGGTCTGGGCCTTCGGGCCGATAACGGATATCTCGCTGGTGAGCAAGATTGTCATATCACTCTATTTTATTATCGGCAGCCTTTTGGAGGAGAGAAAACTGCACCACGATATCGGCAGCCCCTATGACGACTACTGCCGGAAGATGCCCATGCTTTTTCCGTGGCGCAGGGTGAAGAAATGAAAAAAGCAGCTTCCGACACCGGCAGGATCGCCCGTTCCGCCGGCACCGTATCCATTGCCGTCATGTGCAGCCGGGTACTGGGGCTGGTGCGGGAACAGGTTTTTGCCGTGATGTTCGGTGCCGGTTTTGCCTATGACGCCTTTGTCGTGGCCTTCCGCATCCCCAATCTACTGCGCGATCTCTTCGGCGAAGGAGCGCTCAGTTCGGCCTTTGTGGCGGTGTTTTCCGACTATGACGCCAACAAGGGCGAAAAGGCCACCTGGCAACTCGCCAATAATGTGCTGGTCTTTTTTGCCATGCTGCTGAGCCTGGTCACCTTGGCCGGTATTTTTCTGGCCGACCCGCTGGTGCGGCTGCTGGTGGACCCCGAGTTCATTCAGGTGCCGGGCAAGGTGGATCTGACCCGGCAGTTGACCATTGTCATGTTTCCCTTCCTGATCTTTATCTCGCTCTCAGCCGTGGTAATGGGCATGCTCAATACCAAGGGTCGTTTTTTTATTCCGGCCATGGCCTCAAGCTTTTTCAACGTGGGTTCCATTGTCGGCGGTCTCAGTCTGGCCTTTGTCCTGCCGAAATTCGGTTATCCGGCCATCATGGGCATGGCGCTGGGCACCTTGATCGGCGGCTTTCTGCAGCTTGCCGGGCAGCTGCCCACCCTGTTTAAAGCCGGATTTTCTTTTGCGCCCATGCTTGATCTGGCCGACCCGGGCCTGCGGCGCATCATCCGCCTGATGATTCCTGCGATTATCGGCCTGTCCGCTACCCAGATCAATATCTTCATCAACACCAGATTCGCCTCCTCCTGTGTGGAGGGCAGTGTCTCCTGGCTTAATTACGCCTTCCGGCTGGTGCAGTTGCCTATCGGTGTTTTCGGAGTGGCGATTTCCATCGCCTCCCTGCCGGTCATCGCCCGTTATGCGGCGGCAAAGGACATGGCCAAGATGCGGGAGACCTTCACCTCGTCGCTCACCATGGCATTCTGTCTGACCATTCCCGCCAGTTTCGGGCTGTGGCTGCTGTCGGAACCCATCATCAGGATCATCTTTCAGTACGGGGCCTTCAGTGCCCTTGATACGGCGCGCACCGCCGAGGCCCTGCGCTTTTACGCGGTAGGGCTTTTTGCCTATTCATCGGTAAAAATCATGGTGCCTGTTTTTTTTGCGCTCGATGACACACGGTATCCGGTTATCGCCAGTTTTTTGGCCGTGGCGGCAAATCTCGTCTTTGTAACCGCCACCATTGGCCAGTTCCAGCACCGGGCCATCGCGCTTTCTACCTCAAGTGCTATGATCTGTAATTTTCTTTTCCTGAGTGTCGTGCTGTATAAGAAACTTGCCGGCTATTCGCTTGCCTATCTATTTGAGGGGATTGCTAAGGTCTTTTGCGCCTCCATCATCATGACCATATGCCTGAAGCTGATTCTCGTTTACTTTGAGAATTTTTTCAATCAGTCGATTTTATTGCAGATTGTCGGTGTTTTCGTGTATATAGCAACGGCGGTCAGTGTCTACGGCATCCTGCTTTATCTTCTGAAAGTCAAAGAGCTTTCCCTGATTATCGATAAGCTTAAGCAGAAGTTTGCCGGTTGATCTGGCGCAGCAGGTTAAGCTGGGCCAGCAGGGCGGGAACGGCACTGTCAACCCGCAGGATGCGGGGGCCCATGGAGAAGGGCTGAAAGCCCGCGGACTGGAACTTGTCGATCTCAAAATCGACCCAGCCGCCTTCCGGGCCGATGGCCATGACGGCTCGTTGCTCCAGGGGCAGGCAAATGGTCTGCGGCAGAAAGGGGAAGGGGCCGGGATGGGCGGCAAGACGTACCGGGCAGTCATCTATGGCCTGGGGCAGCAAATCCTCGACAAAAGGCCTGAAGCGTTTATGGATGCTCACCTCCGGCACCATGGTGTCAACCGCCTGCTCCAGGCCGTGCAGTAGGAGTGGGTAATAGTTGTTTTCCGTGAGCAGTGAGGCGGAAAAGAAGCTCTTTTCCACCCGGCTGGCATTGATGAGATAGATTTTTCTCACGCCGAAGGTTGCTGCCTGGGAAAAAATTCTCTTCAGCATGATGGGCCGGGGCAGGGCCAGGATCAGGTCAATGGCCGGTCTGTCAGGGAGAGGGCCGTTGTGGTTTGTCTCAAGTTCAACCGCTTCCGCCGTGATGCCGACTACGGTGCTGGTTCCCATGGGGCCGTTGATGAGGCCGGTGCGCAGGGTGTCTCCGCAGGCCGCGCCAAGTACCTTTCTGATATGGTCACTGCGTCTGTCCCGCAGGGTCACCCGGTTGTTTTTGACCTCGGCAGGATCGATGAGAATGATGTTCATGGGGCTTATCTTTTGCGATTTGGGTTGGCTGCGGGAAAATCGTTACATTTAAAGAAATCAGGGCAGAATATCTTTCACCATGCTGGCTGTATATAACCTCATTCAGCTTCTGGGGCTTGTCTTTCTTTGGCCGTTTCTCCTGCTGCTGGTGGTCTGCAAGGCCAAATACCGGCTGCGTATTCCAGCCAGGCTCGGTTTCGGGCTGAGTCGACTGGCGGGGAAAATTCCCGCGGGCCGTCCCCGTATCTGGATTCATGCCCTTTCCGTGGGCGAGGTATCCTCTTCGGTCACCCTGGTGCATGCCATCAGAGAGCATTTCCCGGATGCGGTGCTGCTCTTTTCCGCCGCCACCTCTTCCGGTGAGACGTTCGCCAGAAGCAGCAAGGGCCTGCCGGTTGATCTCTTCGTCCCGTTTCCCCTTGATGTCTATCCGGTGGTGCGGCGCTTTGTTAAAACCCTGCGGCCCGATCTTTTTCTGCTTGTTGAGACGGATTTCTGGCCGAATTTTCTGCATGAAATTGTCGCTGAAAACATTGCCGCACTGCTGGTCAATGGCCGCATCTCCCAGGAATCATATCGGAAATACTCCTTTTTTCAAGCTTTCTTTCTGCCCATGTTTCGTTCGTTTACCTTTCTTGCCATGCAGCGGCAGGAGGATGTGGAAAAAATGGTCAGTCTCGGCGTTGCGGCAGGCAAGGTAAAAAACCTCGGCAACCTCAAGTATGATGCCATACTGCCGAAGATGGGTGGAAGTCATGTTAGCAGAAAGGATCTGGGCATTGATGCCGCCCGGCCACTGCTGATCGCCGGCAGCACCCATGACGGCGAGGAGGAAATGCTGTGCCGGGTTTTTCAGGAACTTGTCGGGCAGTTTCCGGACCTGTTTCTCCTCCTTGCCCCCAGAAATATTGAGCGTGCCTCTGCCGTTTTGAAACTTGTCCGCAATAAGGGGCTGCGTGTCTCAACCCGCAGTGGGGGAAGCAAGGCTGATGACCAGCTCATGGTGCTTGATACCATGGGGGAGCTGGCCGGCCTTTACCGGTTGTCTAATATTGCCTTTATCGGCGGCAGTCTGGTGGCCCAGGGCGGCCACAATCCGCTTGAGCCGGCTGCGGCCGGAATTCCGGTTCTTTTCGGTCATCATATGGAAGATTTCGCCGATGTGGTGGAGGACATGCTGGCAGCCGGCTGCGCCATCCAGGCCGGCAGTGAAAATGAGCTTTTGCTGAGCATCGCCGCGTATCTCAAGGACGTAGCCAAAAGAAAGGAAAAAGGGGATGCCGCCCGCCAATTTGTGGAGTCCCGCCGGGGAGTGAACATGCGTCATATCGATTTGATCAGGCAGGTTTTGTCATGAGTGAACATTTAAATCTTCTCTATTCTTTTGGCCGTTTTTTTTCCCCTTTTTATAGTGTCGCCATGTCGCTCAGGGCCACATTGTACCGCAAAGGTCTTCTCAAGCAGGAAAGGCTGCCGGTGCCGGTGATCAGCGTCGGCAATCTTACCATGGGCGGCACCGGTAAAACCCCCATGGTTATGTATCTGGCCAGGCTGCTGGCCGACAAAAGTCCGGTTATTGTCAGCCGGGGGTATGGAGGCAAGGCCAGGGAGCGGGTCAATGTGGTTTCAGACGGCCGGACAGTCAGTCTGACCGCTTCAGCCGCAGGTGATGAACCGTTCTATATGGCGGAGAACCTGCCCGGGGTGCCGGTTCTTACCAGCCGCAACCGGGTTGACGGCGGGCAATACGCTGTGGAATATCTCAGCGCCGGCGCAGTCATCCTTGATGATGGCTTTCAGCATCTTGGGCTCTGGCGCGATCTCAATCTGGCGTTGTTTAAGGTCGACACCTTTCTCGGCAATAACCGGGTGTTTCCGGGCGGCGATATGCGGGAGCCGCTCAAAGCCCTTGAGCGGGCCGACTGCTTTGTCCTGACCTGTGTTGATGAGGACAACCGCGACAGGGCGGAAGCGATCAAAAGGGCACTGAACAAACGATTTAGTGCTATCCCGGTCTTTATGACTCAATTCCGGCCGGTCTCGCTGGTTACGGCGGACGGCAGCGAGATTGACCTTGCCGATGGCCCGGCTTCTTGTTTCGGTTTCTGCGGGCTGGCAAACCCCCAGTCCTTTAAGCGGAGTCTGCAATTGGCCGGTATCAACCTGGATGGCTTTCAGGTGTTTCGTGATCACACCCGTTATTTTAAGCCGGAGATTAACTTTCTGCACAAGCAGTCACGAAACAGCTCCGCCCAAGCCTATATTACTTCCGAGAAAGATCTGGTCAAGTTCAAGGATGGGCAGCTCGCCAAGCCCCTTTATGCCCTGCGCATGGAGGTGGTGGCTGAGGAGGATTTCGATCGCTTTGTGCTGGAAAAACTGCGGATGGGCGGCTGACAGGTATGTGCAAAAGGACATGGTGTGTTTTTTAGACAACAACTTTCAGCCGGCTTAAGGGGATCGTGTCGGCAACAACGTTCCTGCTAATATTTTGAAATCGTTAGAGTTTTTATATTTTATGGTGTTTCCGGCGTGCTGGCTTTTTTTTTGCATATAACTCTTGTCAGAATTTTTGTGGATATTTTCCGAAGGTGGTTTTAGCCTCTTTTTTCATAGAGAGTTTACATAAGAGAAGGTCAGTAAATGGATAAATGGCAGCATACAATCAGTAAAACCGTCAGTTTTGCAGGTGTCGGTCTTCACTCCGGCAAAACTGTCAAACTGTATATAAAACCCGCCGGCGCCAATACCGGTATTCGCTTCGTCCGCACCGATCTGGGCCGCAATGCGATGATTCCCGCGACCCTGTACCGGGTAACCGATACCCGGCTGGCCACCACCCTGGCCAAAGATGATGTCTCCGTGTCAACCACCGAGCATCTTCTTGCCGCCCTGGCCGGCATGGGGATTGATAACGCGGTAATCGAGCTGGACAATGATGAAGTGCCCATCATGGACGGCAGCGCCGCTCCTTTTGTTCATGTGTTGAAAAAGGTGGGCCGCAAGCGTCAGAAGGCAGCGCGATTTCTGTTGAAAATCACCAGAAGGATTGAGATCAGAAATGGTGACTCCATGATAGTCATCGAACCCTATGATGGGTTCAAGGTCAGTGGAGAAATCGATTTTGAGCATCAGCTGGTGCGGAAACAGAAATTTTCCGTTGAAGTTGATGCGCCCACCTTTATGAAGGAAATCGCCTCAGCCCGGACTTTCGGATTTCTGCATGAGGTGGAGTATCTGCGGCAGAATGGCAAGGCCCTGGGAGGTTCCCTGGAGAATGCCATTGTCATCGATCGTTCGGAAATCCTTAATGCGGAAGGGTTGCGCTTCTCCAACGAGTTTGTCCGTCATAAATTGCTTGATCTGATTGGCGATCTGGCCTTGCTCGGTTGCCCGGTTCTGGGTCATATCACTGCAATCAAATCAGGGCATGCCCAGCATCTGCAGCTTATGAAGGAGATCGCCGATCATCCCGAATGCTGGCAGTTTATCAAATGGTCGGATAATGGCGAAGAGAGCGCTTTTGAAAAGGTGGTAATGACCACAAAGGCTGCCGGCAACAAGATATTGCCGTTTCTGGTGCCGCCCCAGGTCCTGCCTGTTTCCAACAGCTCACCCCTGCCGGTTTGATACGGATTTCCGTTTAGTTTGTCAACCTTAAAGGCGCACCGGCTTTGCTCTGCAGAGCGGAGGCAAGATTTACCAGCTTCCGCTGCTGCCCCTGTCAATAGCCTGAGCGCCTTTTGTCGTTTCCCTGATCACCAGCCTGAACTCCCGCAGATTGTTTGAGTTCTCAGTGCCCCCCGTCGTCTCCTCAATAAGTGCATCACTTCCTTATCTCTATGTTTGAGTGATACCTGTAATTCGATGTTGAAATGGATGGCAAAAAAGACTAAAGACTTACCACAGGCTGATGATGCTCGAAAAGAGCCTCTACTGCTGAGGGAATCTTTTAATTTAATAGCCATTTAATTCATATTGCCGGTCAACTCTTAGGAGTAAAAAAAATGAAACTGCAGGGGAAAATAGGATTTTTGGGTGGAGGCCGCATGGCCGAAGCTCTTATCAAAGGAATATTGCAGGCAGGTCTTACGGACAGCTCCCTGATCATTGCCATCGATCCTGATAAAGACCGACGACACTTTCTTGAGGAAACCTTTGGCGTTTCAACAGGAAAATCCCATTCCGAGCTGGCCGACTGCACTATTGTCATTCTGGCGGTCAAGCCGCAGATCATGGGCCGGCTTCTTGAAGAATGCGCGGGATGGCTGAACAGTCGGCATCTTGTCATATCCATTGCCGCAGGGATTCCCATCGCCTTTATTGAGGCGCGACTGGCCGCTGGCTGTCGGATTATTCGCGTAATGCCCAATACCCCGGCCCTGGTGCTGGAAGGAGCCTCGGCCTTAAGCGGTGGGGCAAACACCACTGCCGATGACATGGAGACCGCGGGCCTTATCTTTTCCGCCATCGGCAAGAGTCTTGTGATGCCGGAAAATTATCTTGATGCCGTCACCGGTTTGAGCGGCAGCGGTCCGGCCTATGTTTTTATGTTTATTGATGCCCTGATTGACGGCGGGGTAAAAGTGGGCCTGAGCCGCCAGGATGCGGAAATTCTCGTTCTGCAGACAGTGCTCGGCTCCGTCAGGCTGGCCCTGGAAACCGGCAAGCATCCTGCCCTGCTCAAGGCCATGGTGACCTCACCGGGCGGGACCACCATTGCAGGGCTCCATGAGCTGGAAAAGGCGGGATTCAAGGCAGGCATCATGACCGCTGTTGAAGCTGCAACCAGACGTTCCGAAGAACTCGGCAAACTTGTCGTCGGCTAGCCGATGCCAGGGCGCTGCAAAAAGCCCTGCCACGACCAGAGTGATAAAGTATGTATAAAAAGGCCGGCATTATTCTGAAAAAAGACTCAGCCCGGGCCAGAATGGTTGCTGATGAACTGGTTGACTGGTTTTACCGGAAATCCATTGAAACGGTAATAGACATCATTGCTCCTGACCTTGATATCCTGATCATTCTGGGAGGTGACGGTACCCTGCTGCATGTGGCCGAGGAGGCAAGTCAATGCCAGGTGCCGGTGGTGGGGGTCAATCTCGGCAATCTCGGTTTTTTGACAGAGGTTGCCGAGGATGAAAAATTTCAGGCCCTTGAGATCATTCTCTCAGGTTCGGTTCTGATTGAAAACCGGATGATGCTGAAGACAAGACTCAACTCCGACGGCAGACACGGGAGATGGCGTTACGCATTAAATGACGTGGTTATCAGCAAGGGTGCCATTGACAGACTGGTACGACTCTGCACCTGGGTCGATGATGAGTATCTGAATACCTACAAGGCGGACGGACTGATATTTTCCACCCCCACCGGCTCCACCGCCTATAACCTTTCTGCCGGAGGTCCGATCGTGCACCCCGAGCTTGCCGTCATCATGGTAACGCCGATCTGTCCTTTCATGCTGGAGAGCCGGCCGGTGTTGCTTCCCGACACCGTTCATTTAAGTACGAGACTTGCCGGGCCTGCAGCGGATGTAAAGGTGATTGTCGACGGACAGCTTGCCTGGAATATGGACGAAACGGATAGTCTGGAGTTGGCCCTCTCGGAAAAACCGTTGCGTCTTATCTGTTCGCCGCAAAATAGCTACTTTGACATTCTGCGCCGAAAATTGAACTGGGGCGGAACAGGTCAAAATGCCTGATTGGATGGATGGCATCTCACAGAGATGCCGAAAGCCGAATAATCTGTCAGGCTTTGCGTCTCTGTGAGATTGTTTTAGGGCTGCCGGAGCAGATCAGGTTGTGTGCTGTTATTCTTCGTAAGCCGCGGACAGTTTATCCTTTTCCTCCTTCATGGCATCCTTGCCCGCTTCGATGGCCGCGCTTAACGTCTGTTTTTTCTCATCCAGGTAATCTTTGCCGTGGCTGACCATTTCCGTTCCCCGGTTGATCATCTGCCTGCCCTGCTCAATCAAATCTTTGCCGCGGTCAATGGCGTGTTCGGCCGAGTCTTTGATGTGCCCGGGAATCTTGGTGCCTTTCTCTTTCAGATCGTAACCATAGCCTTTGAGGATTTCCCTCGTCTCTTCACCTGTTCTCGGTGCTACAAGCAGGGCGATGCCGGCACCGATAACGGTGCCTGTGAGAAATGATATTACGGCAATACCGGCACTGCAATTGTTGTCTCTATTCATCAAAATACCTCCTTTCTGAGGGTTCGGATTTCTTGAAAAAATTGGTAAAAGCCCCTACGCCGGCGCTGATTGCGCCGATTTGCACGATAAGGGGAGTGGCTGTTTCCTTGATAAGGGAGGCAGTGGACAGAAGGGTGTCACCTGCCTGCTGGACCGTATCGAAGATACGATCGGTTCTTTCGATTTTTTCATTGAGGGAGACTGACAGGGTATGAAGTTCCTCGGTCACCTCGGTTGTTTTATGCAGAAGCGGTTCCAGTTCATTGTTGATTTTCTCCAGGGCGGTTTCCGCCTTTTCGGCGGTTCGTTTCAGTTGGTGCAAAACCGGAACCAGGGTCGCAACAAGTATCACGATACCCACTGAAGCTATAATTAAAAAAATATCACTGGTCGGCACTGGCAATCTCCTTGGGTGTCTTTGAATATTTTGTTCATATCATACCGTATCTGTAAAATATATTCTTGTTATTCATAACCCGGTTGTTAATTTTTTTTGATCCTGAATTTTTTCATCTTGTACTGCAGCAGGCTTTTGGTGATACCAAGAGATTCCGCGGCCTTGGTCTGGACAAAATCAGCTTTGACCAGGGCGTTGCGCAGGGCCTTTTCCTCAATGGCGTCAAGCATGTCCGGCAGGGGGGTGCCGGGGGGTACAATATCGTCAGGGTCAAATGACTGGCTGACCGGTGTTGCTACCTTGGCTGTGTTTCCCTCGGACTGCACATCTTCCGGGAGAATGGTGTTGCCGACACAAAGAATGCTTGCTCGTTCGATGGTGTTTTCAAGCTCCCTGACGTTACCAACCCACGGCAGGGTGGTTAAAAGGCGGAGAGTGGCCGGGGAGATTTTAAGTTCAGGCTTATTAAGCCGACGGCCGAATTTGCTGACAAAATGTTCTGCCAGCAGGGGGATATCCTCGATCCGTTCCCGCAGGGGCGGCAGATGCACATGCAGGACGTTGAGACGATAATAAAGATCTTCCCGAAAGCGGCTTGCCTCAACCTCTTCCTTCAGGTCCTTGTTCGTCGCGGCTACGATACGCACGTCCACTTTCTGTTCCTGGGTTCCGCCTACCCGCTGGAATGTCCTTTCCTGGATAATACGCAGCAGTTTCGCCTGCAGTGACAGGGCCATCTCGCCGATTTCATCAAGAAACAGGGTGCCGCGGTCCGCAAGTTCAAAGCGGCCTTTGCGCAGGGCAATGGCGCCGGTAAAGGCGCCTTTCTCATGGCCGAAGAGTTCGCTCTCAAGCAAAGACTCGGGCAAGGCGGCGCAGTTGATCGAAATAAACGGCTCCTTGTCCCGGAGGCTGTAATTGTGGATAGCCCGTGCGACCAGTTCTTTGCCTGTGCCGGATTCGCCGGTGATCAGCACGGAGGCGGGGGTGGGGGCTACCTTCTCGATCATGGTGAAAAGGAGCTGCATTTGTTTGTTTTTGCCTATCATCTCGGCAAAGCTGTATCGTTTCTTTACCTCGTTGCGCAGGCGGGTGTTTTCGCGTAGCAGGGAGTAGTGTTCAACTGCCTTGGTGATGTTGGCGATGAGTTCGTCGTTTTTAAAGGGTTTGGTCAGGTAATTGAAAGCTCCGTCCTGCATGGCAACCACCGCTTTGTCCACCTCGCCGTAGGCGGTGAGCATGATGACCGGCAGGTTGCGGTTAATGGTCTTAATCTGCCTGAGAAGCTCCATGCCGCCCATGACGGGCATCTGCATGTCGGTGAGCACCAGGTCAAGATCGGTTGACCGGACAATCTCAAGGGCCTTTTCCCCATTTTCCGCGGCAAAGACTTCAAAGCCTTCATCCCGCAGTATTTCAGTCAGAATAATGAGATAATTCGGCTCATCATCTACCACAAGAATAGTGTGCATGGTGGTCTCTGTTTCTGTTCTTCAATTTTGTGAAATGATAAAGCGTTTCTTTGCATTCCAGGACGCGCCTGATGGTCATGGCCGTCCGTAGCTAGCTGACAGGGATGTCTGCGGTTTCGTCCGGCACGGAAGCAGATAAATGATTTTTCAGGGCGACGAGAAGTTGGTAGGGTGCCCGTTGCTTTTTGTTGATCTCAGCCAGTGATGTGCCGTTTCTGATGGCACCGTGAAAATCGCTGCCTCCTGTTATGAGCAGGCCCATCTGCTGGCAGAGGGCGATAAGCTTCTGGCGGACGGTAGCGGAGTAAATCGGATAATAGGCCTCCAGACCCTCAAGTCCTATTTCTTTCATTTCCAGTAATATGGAGGGTAGTGTCAGCATGGTTTGATCAATGGTGAGCGGGTGGGCCAGCACCGCGATTCCTCCTGCCGCAGTGATCATGGCAATGGCATCGGACGCCATCAGTCTTTTTCGTTCAACATAGGCCAGGCCGCCTTTACGCAGATAACGGTAAAAGGCCTCATCAATGGTTCTGACAAGCTTTTTCTCAATCAGCAGTCTGGCGATATGGGGGCGCCCGGTCTGGCCGGTTCGTGAATATCGCTTGAGATCCTCTCGCGTCGTATCGATACCCAGGGAATTTAATTTTGCCAGAATGCCGTCATTGCGCACGTTTCTTGCTGTCTGTATCTTCTGCAACTTCTGTTGCAGGACAGCGTCCCCATGGCGGAAGCCATATCCCAGGATGTGCATGGGGATATCATCGAGATAGGCGCTGATCTCAATGCCGGAAAGTACTTCAACCCCCTGTCTTTCACCTTCCTCCAAAGCTTCGTCAATTCCTTCGGTTGTGTCATGGTCGGTAATGGCGATCCCTTTGATGCTTGCTTTCACGGCCTCCCGAACCAGTTCAGCCGGGGGCATTGTCCCGTCGGAGCAGTTTGAGTGAAGGTGCAAATCAATGTATTCCATTTTTGAATCCTACCCTGAAGGAATAACCTATGCAAGTCTAATGAGGTCTGCAGGCATCATTCGCTCCCGGTTTGTTTTTTTGTTTGAGCTATAGGGCGCACTCTTGTTATGATAAAATAATTTATTATCAATGCTCTGATGGAATTTTCATCAGTTTTCCGTTTTTACATCAGGAGGTAGGCATGGCCCAGATTGACGCCTTTTTTAAGTTAATGAACGACCAGGGAGCTTCGGATCTTCATCTTGTTGCCGGCCAGCAGCCGGTTCTGCGGATCAGGGGTGATATGGAACGGGTAAAGTATAAGGTTCTGGATAATGACACCCTGAAGGCTATGCTTTATGAGATAGTCAGCGAGGACAAGGCTAAGATCTTTGAAGAAACGGGAGATGTTGATTTTGGTTATGAATTGCCCGGTCTGGCCCGTTATCGTGGTAATCTTTTTCAGCAGAAGTATGGTATCGGCGCTGTTTTTCGTGAAATTCCCAGCGAAATACTGACCTGCGAACAGCTTGGCCTGCCGGCGGTGGTGAAAAAGTTGGCCTCCCTGCCGAAAGGCATGGTGCTGGTAACCGGTCCGACGGGAAGTGGTAAGTCAACAACCCTTGCCGCCATCGTGGACGAGGTGAATAAAATCCGCAGTGATCATATCCTTACCATTGAAGACCCCATAGAGTTTGTGCACAAGAGCCAGAAGTGTATTGTTAATCACCGGGAGGTGGGTCTTCATACCAAGAGCTTTTCCGCCGCCCTGCGCGGTGCGCTGCGTGAAGACCCGGACATCATCCTGGTGGGCGAGATGCGTGACCTTGAAACCATTGCCCTGGCCATGGAGGCGGCCATGACCGGTCATCTGGTTTTCGGCACCCTGCATACGCTGAACGCCGCCAAGACCGTGGACAGGGTTATTGAAATTTTTCCTTCCAGCCAGCAGGCGCAGGTCCGTTCGACCCTGGCCGATGCCCTGAAGGCGGTAGTCTCGCAGACCTTGTTTAAACGTATCGACAAAAAGGGGCGATGCGCGGCTCTGGAAATTCTCATTTGCACCCCTGCCGTGCGGAACCTGATCCGTGAAGGCAAGACCTACCAGATTCCTTCTTCCATGCAGACCGGAAAGCGCTATGGCATGCAGACCCTGGACGATGCCATCCTGGATCATCTGACCAACGGCAGGATTTCCCCTGATGACGCCTATTCCAATTGCATTGAAAAAGGGAAATTCGTGCAGTTTCTCAGCAAGCCGCCCACGGATTTTACCGATGTGTAGCAAGGGTTGTGCGCACCGCTAGGCTTCCGTCCTCTGCCGTCGTGAAGATGACGGCTCCGTCCAGCGCCGTGTTATAGATGGTGCAGCCGGCATTTCGGCAGCGCCCGATGACCTCGGGCGCCGGGAAGAGAGGGCTTTTGTTGCGGCCCGCAGAAGTGACCGCATATTCCGGGGCCACGGCGGAGAGAAATTTTGCACTGGTTGATGAGTTACTGCCATGATGGGGCAGCAGGAGCACGTTGGCATGAATCTCCTTTTGCCCCTCTGTTATTTTCTGTTCCGCGTACACCCCAATGTCACCGGTGAAAAGAAAGTTTTTCCCATGGCTGGTAAGCCCCATTACCAGACTTCTGTCGTTTTCGCTGCCATTTGCCCCATCCAGGTGGATATCCGCCACATTATAGAAACGGGACTGACTGTTGCCGAAAAGCGTTTCATCGCTGTGGGGTATGCGGATGGTGGCGCCCTGCTGAGCAGCCAGATCCAGCAGGGCGGTGTAGCGGTCATTGGCGCCATTTTCGCCGTTAATCCAGATTGTATCCGGCTGAAATCTTTTGATGATAAAAGCAAGCCCGTTAAAGTGATCCGCATCCGGATGGCTGATGATCACCGCGTCCAGCCGGCTGATTCTTCTGCTCCAGAGAAACGGGGCGATAACCCTTTCCCCGACATTAAATTGCGGTGAATAGTATCCGCCGCCGTCAACAAGTGCGGTGAATCCGCCGGCTAGTTCGACGACAATGGCGTTGCCCTGGCCCACGTCAAGCACGGTAACGGTGTCTGTCTCGATAGCGTGCTGTCTGTAATAGGTGTAACCGGATGTGATGAACAGGGTGAGAATGCTGATGATTGCGGTCAGTCTGGCGGTTTTTGATTTTTTGAGGAAAAGAATACTGAAGAGAAAGGCATAGCAGCAGATTATTTCCAGGGGCAGCGGCGTAGGCAGCCAGATGGAGGTAAACGGCAGAGCTGCCAGCCAGGCGCAGAGGTGGTCAGCCATGGTCAGTCCCATTGCTCCGATAGTGACCAGAAAGTGGGCCACCTGTGGCGCGAAAAAGATAAAGGGCACGCTGATCAGCCCCAGGGGCAAGGCCCAGAAACAGAGCAGGGGCTCCAGCAACAGAGTGGAAATTGTGGACAGGGTAGAAAAACGGTTGAAATAGAAGACCAGCAGGGGCAGGGTGCCGGCCAGGGCTGCCAGGGAAAGAAGAACCCCCA
The DNA here is from genome assembly GCA_018816555.1 of Pseudomonadota bacterium. Lineage (GTDB taxonomy): Bacteria > Desulfobacterota > Desulfobulbia > Desulfobulbales > SURF-16 > SURF-16. The sequence continues at coordinate 32,364 of JAHIVT010000098.1, read as the reverse complement.
TTTTTATGGCTGTGCCGATCCTGGCGAAAATCGGGTGTCTGGGGACCTGCTCGGTTGTATGCGTCTGTTGGAGCAGGGGAGCGAATTCGGGCATGATGGCTGCCATGGCAATAACCGCGGCAAATGACAGTTGGAAGGAAACGGTAAAAAGGGCGGCAGGGTTAATCAGCAGGATGATCAAGGCGGCAAGGGCGATGTTGGTGGGAATATGCCATTGCCGGTCACAGAGGACCGCCAGTAGAAAAACCGAGGCCATGATGAGTGAGCGGAGCACCGGAGTCTGCAGGCCGGCAATAAAGGCATAGCCGCAGAGGATCGGCAAGATGAAATAAACCGCTGTTTTCCAGGCCGAGGTGTGAATGAGCAGCCAGGTTGAGCGCTTGATGAGCCAGTTGATGACAGCGCCGAATCCCAGGGCAATGAGCCCCATATGCAGGCCGGAGATGGCCAGCAGATGCATGGCGCCCGTTGACTTGAAATTTTCCAGGGTCTGCGGGGAAAGTGCGGATCGGTCCCCGGTTAAAATCGCCTTGTAAAGACTGCTCTGGCCGGGGGCAAGATGGGCAGTGAGAAATTGATTGATGTGGTGGCGAAGCTGTTCCGGTAAAAAACGCAGTCTGTGCCGCCATGTTTTCTCGTTGTCTGCCGGGAAAATTGCTATATGGGCCGGGGAGTTGATCCAGCCGGTAACCCGGATCGATTGAGCGGCGAGATATTTCCGATAATCAAAACCGCCGGGGTTGGACAATGCCGCTGGGCGAGAGACATATGCCCTGACCAGCAGTTTCTGACCCGGATTTATCTTTTCCGGCGGCGGCCCTCTGAGGGTCAGTTCGACTCTGCCCTGGGCGGGCATGAAGTCCGGCAAAGGCTGTTCTTGCGAATTTTCCGGCTGCTGCGTCACTGCGGGATCACTGTTTGGCTGAGCCAGGTATGCATCAGCCTGCATCAGCAGGCGTGTTTTGTCCGTTGACACGGCTGGTGCCTGCAGGAGTGTGCCGGCAAGGGTTACCTCTTGGCCGGTGGCAAAAAGCTGGTAAAGACTGTCTTTTTCCCTGGGCGGTTGCAGGGAAGCCCCCTGCAGCAGGCCGCAGATAAACCAGAAAAGAAGCAGTAGCGGCAGTTGCAGAGTATTTTTGCGGAACCAGCAGAGGAAAACGGAAAGGGCAAGGAGAAAAAAGGCCGGTAAAAGAAAAACCGGGTTTGGGGCAATATATGCCGCCCCGGCAATGCCGCCGGTAAAGGCGATCACCGCCTGGATGAGCATATGGGGTGATCGCCCGGAGAAAGGCACCGGGGAATCCTCTCAGTCGAGGAAAAACTTCAGTTTATCCCGCCTGCTGGAGTGGCGTAACCGATTGAGTGCCTTTTTTTCAATCTGCCGGATACGTTCCCTGGAAACATTAAACCGTTTACCGATTTCTTCGAGGGTATATTCCGCATCTTCGCCAATACCGAAACGAAGCCGGATAATTTTCTCTTCCCTGGGGCTTAAGGTGGCGAGAATATTTTTGACCCTGTCCGATAGTTCGGTGTTTTTTACGGCCTCATAGGGGGAAACCGATTCCTGGTTTTCCAGAAAGTCTCCCAGGGTGCTGTCATCATCGCCCACCGGAGTTTCCAGGGAGATCGGCTCTCTGGATGCTTCGAGGATGGCCAGGATCTTGTCCATGGGCAGGCCGGTTTTTTCGGAAATCTCCACCGGGGTGGGTTCGCGGCCAAGTTCTTTGAGCAGGGAATAGAAGGCCTTGAAAAACTGGCTGCGCAGCTCCAGGAAATGTACCGGCAGGCGAATGGTGCGGGTTTTATCCAGAATCGCTCTGGTGATTGCCTGTCTGATCCACCAGCTGGCGTATGTGCTGAATTTGTTGCCTTTTTTATAGTCAAAACGGAAGACGGCCCGCATGAGGCCGAGATTGCCTTCCTGGATGAGATCGGCCAGACTTAAACCCTGGTGCATATAACGTTTGGCAATGCTGACGACAAGTCTCAGGTTGGCCTTGATCATGGCGTCCTTGGCGGACTCGATGGAACGGGCGTAGAGTGATATCTTGTTTTCCGCCTGTTGCAACTGGTCGATATCAGGATGAAGTCCAGAGGCCTCCTGGACTTTCTTGCACATGTAGTTGAGATGCTGTTTTTTCGGTTTCAAAGTCGGATCCCGTTTTTCCCAGAGGGATATGCGGTCCGTCAGTATTTTCATTTCATCAACGCCTGATTCGTCGCTATGGATCGTTTTGATGATGGCATCAAAACCTTCCCTGATGATTTTGCTGTACTTCTCCTCCTCTTCAGGGGTGAGGAGATCAAAACGACCCATTTCGCGCAGATAAGTGGTGGTGGTTTCTTCCGCCTCCTGAAGCTCGTCCTTGGTTATCGCAGACTTGCCCCCCGCTTTTCTGTCGTCAACGTCTTCTTCCTGCCATTCTTTATTGTCAACCCGCTTGCCCTTGCCCAGTTCCGGACGGCTGGCAACGTCAATTTCGTTTTGATCTAAAAAGGCAAAAATTTCATCGATATAGCTGGCATCTGTATCTTCCGGAATAAGGTCGTTAAGCGTGTCAATGCTGATGCAGCCTTTTTCCTTTCCAGCTTTCAGTATTCTGTCTTTGATATCGACATGCACTGATTTTTGTCTCCCGACTCGGTTAAGATGTTGCTGATGGGTGTTTGCATAAGATAAAGATGCATCGAAAGCAAAATAAAGTTGACTTTCTGAACACGAAAACTCCCTATCCTATAACAATATTTAATTCGTTGCAATAGAAAAAAAGAGAGATCGGTTTCTTGACTTTGCAGTAATGGCATTTCATAATTTACTTTCTGACAGGAGTGAGGGATAATAAGGAATGTTTCATTAAAAAAGAAATGTAATCATGCTGATTGAGTTTGGCAAAAAAAAGATTCTTTTACAAGGGAGAAAAATGCTACAGCAGCGAGCCAGTGGTATTCTTACACATCTGTCTTCCCTTCCCGGTCCCTATGGTATTGGAGATCTTGATTCGGGATACTTTTTTCTGGATTTCCTCGAACAGGCGGGCCAATCCTATTGGCAGTTTCTGCCCACCGGCATTGTCGATGATGTTTTCGGTAATTCTCCCTATATGAGCCTTTCGGCATTTGCCGGTAATCCTCTTTTGATAAGCCCGAATCTCCTTCTTGAGCAGGGGCTTCTGCATAGCGAGGATTTAATGAGCAAGCCTCACTTTTCCGAATATGCGGTTGATTACTCTGCTGTGAAGGATTTCAAAAACAGGCTGCTGGTAATGAGTTTTCAGAGATTTTTAGCCAGCAGGCTTTTTGATGAGGCATTTGAGCACTTTTGTCGCGAACATGCGGCCTGGCTTGATGATTTTGCCCTTTTCCTGAGTTTGCGGGAAAAGTTCGATTCCAAGCCCTGGTATGAGTGGCCCCGCAAAATTGCAGTCCGTGATAAAAATAGTCTGGACAAGGCGGCAGAGGAGCTCGATGAACGGTGCCGGTATCATAAATTTGTGCAGTTTGTCTTTTTTATGCAGTGGCGGAGAATGCGTCAGGCTGCCCAGCAAAAGGGGATACGGTTGGTCGGGGATATACCGATTTATGTCGGTCAGGACAGTGCTGATGTCTGGTCCAATCAGGCATGTTTTGATCTTGACAAGACCACTCTGCAGCCCTGTCATGTTGCCGGGGTTCCACCTGATTATTTCAGTGAAACCGGACAGCGCTGGGGTAATCCTCTCTACCTCTGGGAGATTGGCCGTAAACCGAACAAACCCCTTTATGAGTGGTGGAGACAGCGGTTCCTGCATCTGGGCAAAATGGTTGATGTGGTTCGCATTGATCATTTCCGAGGCTTTGCCTCCTACTGGCAGATCCCGGCCAGTGAGGAGACGGCCGTGAACGGTACGTGGGTCAAAGGCCCCGGCCTCTTCTTTTTCGAGCAGGTAAAAGAGGCAACCGACAAGATAGATATCATTGCCGAAGATTTGGGGGTCATTACCCCGGATGTTGAAAAATTGCGGGATGGATTAGGTTATCCTGGTATGAAAATTCTGCAGTTTTCCTTTGATTCAGACGAGTTAAACCTCTATCTTCCCCACAATTTCCAAACAACGAACTGTGTGGTCTATACCGGCACCCACGACAATGACACCACGGTTGGCTGGTATTTTGACGGTAAGGTTCCCCAGGCAAGTAAAGACCGGGCACGGCGTTATGCCAACAGCGACGGGCAGGTGATACACCGTGATTTTGTGCGGATGGCCTTTTCTTCGGTGGCCGCTCTAGCCGTTATTCCCTTGCAGGATGTGCTGGGTTTCGGTTCAGACTGCCGGATGAATCGGCCAAGTACACTGGAAGGAAACTGGGCGTGGCGATGCGCTTCCCCCTTTCTTTCACCGGAGGTCATTCATTACCTGCGGGATGAGGTTGTTTTCTATGGGCGGGAGAAGAGTTGCCCGATAATAAAAGGATGAACACGATGAAAGTGCTGGTTTTTAACGGATCACCCCGACGCGGCGGCAATACGCAGGTGCTGCTTTCCGCAGTGGCAAAGGGAGTGGAGTCCGCTGGAGGGGAAATTGAAATCATCCGTCTGGCCGATTTGAACATCTCCCCCTGCCAGAGCTGTGGCGGGTGTGACAAAACGGGTATCTGCGTTGTCAAAGATGATATGGGGCTGCTGTATGAGAAGATTGATCAGGTGAAAAGGATTATTCTTGCCTCACCCATCTACTTCTACGGTGTCACAGCCCAGGCAAAGGCCTTTGTCGACAGGTCCCAGGCCCTTTGGAGCCGGAAATATATCCTGAAGAAAAAGGGCGAGTGGCGGGATGATGCCGACAGGCTCGGTTTTTTCGTCTCGGTGGCCGCCACCAAGGGGGAAAAGGTTTTTGATGGCGCGGTGCTGACGGCGAAATATTTTTATGATGCCATTGGCTTCGGCTATGGCGGGGCGCTTCTTGTCAAAGGCGTTGATAAGCGTGGCGAGATGGCCAAGGCTGTTGACAGGATGGCGCAGGCCGAAGAGTTCGGCCGACGGATCGTCACTTGATCACGCATATAATTCTTGACATTTTTCTGATTTCCGTTACTTTTGTTTTCCATCATTCAAGGCCCCATCGTCTAGCGGTCAGGACGTTGGCCTCTCACGCCGAAAACAGGGGTTCGATTCCCCTTGGGGTCACCACTTGAAATTGCAAAGGGAATTAGCTGTTATAGGCTGATTCCCTTTTTTCATTTCGGGCTGCCGCCCCCTTTTTTTAGAAAAAAATGAACTGCGGAATAAAATTATTTGTCGCCGTAAGACCCATGGGGAAAAAGGCTTCAGTCGTAACGCAACGAGGGAAATATGAATGTCATTTTCAGTGAAACCCTGTCAGCTGCCACTGCCCCGCTTGTGCTTGTTTCAGGCATCGGCATTCTGGTTCTGACCATAAACGCGCGCTATATTCAGGCAACCAGCAGAACGAGAGAGTTATATGATCATTCGCTTGCAGGCAATGCCCCTGCCTCGATAAACCAGGAGATCGATCTGCTGGTGTTCAGGTGCAGATTGTTGAAGTACAGCTTTGCCACCCTTGTCTTAAGCACGATCTTGAGCAGCTGTCTGGTAATGGTATCTCTTTTGGATAAGTTGCTCGGGCTGTCCGTGTCGATGTTTGAAATTTCACTTATCGGCGGCAGCTGTCTCTTTATCCTGGTGTCGATGATTCTGCTTTTTGTCGATGTACTGTTATCGATGAAGGCAACCATGATTCATATAGGCCGTTCCTCCTAGGAGAGAGGAGGAAGGCAGTCATTTCGCCCGGGCAGTTTCCGCAAGGCGGGAAGGCGAATCTGAATTGAGTTTCTCCTTCTGGGCCGGCAGGAGCAGGGTTTCATTTTTTTGCACTGTGTCCTTGTTGGCAATCACATTATCGACATTGATAAACAGTCCGTCGCCAAGGCGCATGAACTCCTCAAGCCATTTTCCTGCTTCACGGTCACCGTTGTCGGAAAGTTGCTTTTTTGCCGAATAGCTGGAGTGCAGCAGGTCGAAATAGGTATTCTGCGTCTGCCAGAGGTTTACCTGCACCGGAAAGAGATAGAGCATCGACAGCTTTGCATTCATATGCGTCAGATTGTCGGTTGTCGGGGCATCTTTGACCGCATTCATTTCCTTCTCGATCAGGCTACGCAGAGTTCTCTCAAGCCATTCATTGTCCAGGGAGATGTGCCAGCGGTGGATTTCGTCAAGCAGCAGGCGAATGGTCTCATGGGTTGATTTCTGGCTTTTGAGGGCATGAACCAGTTTTCTTTTGAGGGTGATCTCGGCGGCAATGATAAAGGGTGTTGGTATGCGGTGGCCGCATTCTTCCAGCAGTGCGGTGAGAAACGAGGTCTTCCGGTAGGCCGCCTCAAGGGTTTCGCCAATGTATTCAAGCTCTCCTTCCAGCACGATGTTGAGAAGCTCCTCCTGTTCGTCCTTGAAAAGGTCCTTGATGGTGTAACGGTCGGTGCCCAGGTATTGATCGATCACCTTCAGGGCGGCACTCGGGCCCTTTGCCTTCAGGCTGGTAAAAAGGGAATCTGTCAGTTTTGTATAGAGGTGATTGGCGGGCGAGGTCGTCTGCGGCGTTGCTGCAGATGAAGCGGATATGTCGGAGCATTCCTTGACCGTACAATAATAATCATGGGGTTCCTGCTGCAGAGCGGCAAAGATAAAGGATGCCTCTTCCTCTGTGACGGTGGATCGTGCGTGTAGTCTCCCTGTAGCGGCAATGGTATGCTCGTGCCGCTGCTTCTCATATTCTTTGAGTTCGATGATATAACAGCCGAGGGTGTTTTTCTGTTGATAGTTCTCAAAAAAAGAGCTGAGGGAAAAATGGATGGCAACCTCTTTGAGATGGGATTTGGAGGCAAGGATGAATCGTCGGTAGATATCGGCTCCGGTCCCCATGTCGCTGATATTGCTTTGGGCTTTTTCGAGCCGTTCAATAAAGGCATCTTCCAGGGATTCCGTGGAGCATCGTTCGGCCAGTTCAATGGCCCGGGCGGCATATCTGAGCACCTGGGTCGCCTCGATACCGGACATTTCATCAAAAAACCAGCCGCAGCTCGTATACATCAGCATGGCATTCCTCTGCATCTCAAGAAGCTGCAGCGCCATGGATCGCTCTTTAATGTGCAACGGTTTGCGGGCATGTTTGTCGAGAAAGTCGGTCTTGCCGGACTCAGAGCGGTCCATGATGACGTTAATGTATTCATCCCTTGCCTGCCATGGGTTTTGCAGGAGAGGAGTTGCGTGTCTGCTGAAAATGCGGATCAGTTCATGCCTGAGCCAGTCAAGGCTTTCCCGTAGTGTCTGCCGCCATTTCTGGTTCCAGTCAGGGTTTCCCCCGGCCCGACACCCGCAATCGGCCCGCCAGCGCTCAATTCCGTGTATGCAGCTCCAGGAGCTGTTGCCGATAATCTCAACCTCGTGGGTGGGCTTGAACAGGGAAAGGTATTCGCCGTAATTGGTCAGGTCGACATCAGGATTCTTTCTGACCTGTTCCAGCGCGTAGGCAAGCGCCATATCCCCGAACCTGTGATGGTGGCCATAGGTTTCACCGTCGGTGGCGACATTAACCAGCGGTGGGTTTTTGCCTGCGGCTGGCAGGGCCTGGAAAAGTCTGTTTTCAAAGTTTTCCGCATTCTGCAGAAGACCGCCAAAGGCTAGGTCATGGGCAATGGCGCCGTGATAGAAAAAGACGGCAATGGTGCCGCCGCAGGGAAGACGCACCAGATAAGGTATGCTGGTGTCGACTGAACCGTCGCTGACGTCGCGCCAGATTGTTGTGGTGAGGGGGCGGACTCTTCTGGCCTGGCGCGGAGCAAGGATGGTAAAGAGAATGCCCTGTTCGCAGAGGATCTCCAAGGTCTCAAGATCCACCGCTGTTTCCGGTAGCCATATGCCTTCCGGGGCACGGTTGAAATGTTTGCGGAAGGAGTTGATGCCCCAGACGGTTTGCGTGATCTTGTCGCGCCGGTTGGCCAGCGGCATGATTATGTGGTTGTAAGGCTGGGCGATGGCGTTGCCGTGGCCGCCGTGTTTCTCCGCGCTTATGTGGTCTGCTTCAATAATTTTCCGATAAATGTCAGGAGATTTTCGTTGTATCCAGGATAAGAGGGTAGGGCCGAAATTAAAGCTGATATGCTCATAGTTGTTGACAATGCCGGTTATTCTGCTTCTCTCGTTGAGGATGCGGGAAACGGCGTTGGGGGCGTAACATTCTGCATGAACTCTGGCATTCCAGTCATGATAGGGATCGGCCGAGTCCTGCACCTCGATGCGTTCAAGCCAGGGATTCTCCCGTGGAGGTTGATAGAAATGGCCATGGATGCAGATATATCCGTTCATGGGTCACACCTTGGCAGGACGGTAGAGTGCCGGATTGGCATTGCGTGCAGACGATCTCCTTGCATGCGGGGAAGACAGTCCGTTCATAACTCATAAATATAGTATTGAGTTTTTTCTTCTTGTCAAGGGAATATGAACCGGCACCGGTGATGTCGTCCGGAGCGGCTGGAGTGGGAGTTGCTCCCTGCCTGCCGCCGAAAGGGCAACGGGCAGGGAGGCTTTTCAGGCCGGTTTGCGATTAACGCAGGCCGGGAATTTGATAGGTGTGGATATAGCCGATGGTGTGCAGATCATCATCAGACATGGCGGTAAAGCCGGTGATGTCGGTGCCGGTGAAATCCTGGCCGGTGGTTCCATCGCCGAACACGTTGGCATAGATCGACATGTCTTGTTGCACCCAGGTGCCGGCTGTGTCAGGATCTTCAACCAGAACCGTGACAGTGCCGTCATAGGTGCCTTGGTGGCCACCCCCCGGTTCAGCTGTCATGTTCCCACGGTTGCCAAAGGTGGACTGCCTGTTGTACTGGCCCAGGTGGGTGCCATAGTTGAAATACACCGGATTCTTGGCATAGCTGATGGCGCCGGGGGTCGGGTCGCCGTTTTCGTCATACTCGCTGTAGCCGACCACCAGGTTAATGCCCAGTATGGAGTTCATGTAAACAACCTTATCCATGGTCATACTGCTGGATTTGTCCGCTGCCGAGGCGACAAAGGTGGCGGCAAAGGGGAAATCAGCGTCGCTTGGAAAGTCGTTTGCCGATTTGGTCGTAATTCCGTAGGATTCCTCGCACCCTTCACAGGTTTCAAGTGATACAACCAGATTGCCCTCTGCATCCCGGGTTGTCCAGTAGGTGGTGGGATTGGATGCATCGACCAGATTGCCGAGCCCGAACTCCTGCATTTTGGCGATGTCGATGGTGGGCCGCAATGATTTTGACGGACCGTCTTCAAGTTCAAGCAGTTTCCACAGCGGAATGCCGCCGCGGATTGAGCGGTCGATGGCTCCACGTTCGTCGGCCGGGGTTATCAGGTGACCGTCCTTCATGAGTTTAATGTAAATGGCAAGATTTTCCAGGGCCGAGTCGATGGCCTTGGTTACGGTTTCGATATATACCGGTGTGCCGTCAGGATTGGTGAGGAATTCATCATAAATGTCGGTGGTCAGCAGCAGTCGACCCGAGGCATCAAGGGATATGCTTTTGGCATTATTGATATTGCTGACGGCTTCATCAAAGGCATGATCAAGAACCGCATCAGGTGCCCGTCCCAGATTCAGACGACCGAAGTCCACCTCCTGGACGAGATCATTATAGTAAATATCAGAGTAATAGGTCACCCCGTCCCAGGAATCGCCACTGGCGATAAAGACAGTGCTTGCCACCTCGCACTCAGTCCTTTCCCAGGTTGAGTCATAGGCGATGACCAGGGGGAGATGGTTTGCCGGGAGGCTGGTTTTAGAAGATATGTCACCCCAGCGTACAACGTCGGCCACCGGCTGGACGCATTGGCTCGGATACGGGGCGGGAAAATAGATATCGCCGGTGAGTGGGTTGATTTCGTATACACCGGTGTCTTCATTGACAATGGTGTACCGGCCGAAACCTTCGGTCAGTTTTGGTTCACCGCCAATGGCAGTGGCTGTGGACCAGGCCTGCTGTTCTACCTGGTAGGGATTTCCGGTTGTGGGGTCGATGACCGGATTGCCGTTCTCGTCGATCCAATCCCCCATAACCATCACCGGGTTCCCCGCCGAGTCAACTGACGGAATTTGTTTGGTTTCACCTCCCAGATAGCGGTCAATAACGTAGAGATCGCCAAAAAGTGAACCCTGGTCAGACCCTTTGTCACCCAGAGGCCCGTCAGAGGTGGTTCCTCCACCTGTACTGCCTTCATCTGTAGTGCCCGACCCCGATCCTGATCCAGCTGTGGTCGTTCCCTGGCCACCCATGTAACCGTTCCCTGCCAAGGCTAGCGACGAACAGCCCAGGAATAATGCAAATACTGCGACATACATTGAGCGTTTCATACCGTTCCTCCTTTTTCATTCCTCATTTTTCTCTTGCGGGCTGCTGCCAGCCCATGTTTGTGCTATCTCTTCCCTCATTTATTCTCTTAAAAGGTCTTACTCTTCTAAGGGAAATTCCTCATAAACTGCAGCTGAATATTTTGTTTCAGGTTTGTTGTGCTGTGTATAGCACAAGGAAATTATGCAACTTGTGCTAGTCTTAATATTTTTTTTGTAGGTCGACTCTTTGAGTTGCTTATGCAAAATATTCACCACATAAAATAAAAATAAAAAATATTTAAATGCTTTATAAACTATTGTTTTAATAGCATTTTTTTTATATGCAGGGAGAAGATGGCGATGGTTTGATAGGTAATTTTACGGATAGCCGGAAAGTTTTAATAAATTACTGAGGGAAGCGTTATGGGTTTATCAATTTTTTGTAAAATAATCTAATAAATACAATAAGTTGTATTTTGAATTTTGGTGAATGGCTATTCGATTGTGTGTTTGCGGATCCTTCACGTCGGTGAGGAGGGCCTTGTCGGAGAGTGCCGAAGGTGTGGGCGAAAATATCCTGGCTGATATTCGTTTGTTGTTGATGGGGTAGGCTTCAGCGGCAGAAATAGTGAGTGAGAAAGAAATTTCAATATGTAGTTGTTGGGGATATTGTAATTGCAAGTCACCAGTTTCTGGTGAACAGCTAAACAGTTTCTGGTGGGTTATTGGTCTGGATTGGTCAATGAACTGCTGTTATTTTTATAAAAAATAATATTCAGTGAGAAATTTGCCAAGGTCATTTTTGAATAAGGTTGCTTGTGATATTTTGGCATTGCGGTTGAATCGCCATGTGTCACTTCTGTGCCGCAACAGCACATTTAGCACAATTTTATTGTGCATTTTGCTGATTGCTGTTCTGGACTCTTTTTTCCGCTAAAAAAAATATGTCAAAATTGTAAATACGCTGCAAGAGCTGCTTCGTTAGTCATTTTTGTTATAATAACATGATATTAGAACGGTATTTTTGGGGGAAAATACGTACTGAAGGAGTTGTGTGGGTATTTTTACGTATATGCGGAAATATTTCCGGATATACGGAAATGGGCGCAGTTTATCCTTACGCATCCATTGGGTTAATTGTAACTTCAAGGTGGACAATATGTTTTCTGATTACCACCCATTTACAGCCATTCAGAACGAAGCATTATATATACCGGGAAATTAAGCATAAAGTTGACAGTTTACGGTTATTTGTGCTTTGTTTTATTTGTTTGAATTCGACTGGAGCCTTTTGATACCATGAAAAAACTTGCGCAGGCCTGCGGAAACGGGTAGTTTGGAAAGTTGTTTCCAGTTAATTTTTTCATTATTTTATTTGTTTTTCAGGGGAGAAATATGTCAACAAACTATCTTTTTACCTCGGAGTCTGTTTCTGAAGGTCATCCTGATAAGGTAGCAGATCAGATTTCTGATGCTGTTCTTGACGGCATTCTGGCAAAGGATAAATTTGCCAGGGTTGCCTGTGAAACCTTGGTTACCACTGGTATGGTGATCATCGCAGGAGAGATAACCACCACAGCCTGGGTTGATATGCCACAGATTGTCAGAGATACGGTCAAGGAAATCGGCTACAATTCTTCGGAGATGGGTTTTGATTCCCAGTCCTGTGCCGTTTTGACCAGTATCGATAAACAGTCTCCCGATATTGCCATAGGCGTCAACGAAGGATCAGGGCTTGATCTTGACCAGGGCGCCGGTGATCAGGGCCTCATGTTCGGCTATGCCTGTTCAGAGACCAAGGTGTTGATGCCCATGCCCATCACCTATGCCCATCGGTTGATGAAGCGACAAGCTGAGGTACGCAAAAGCGGCCGTCTTCCCTGGCTCCGTCCCGACGCGAAGAGTCAGGTGACCATTGAATATGAGGATAACTGTCCCAAGAGAATTGAGGCAGTTGTCCTCTCCACCCAGCATAATGCCATTGTTGATTATGAGGATCTGAAAGAAGGAGTGATGGAGGAGATCATCAAGCCGGTGCTGCCCCCGAACATGATTGACAAAAATACCAAATTTTTCATCAATCCCACCGGCCGATTTGTTATCGGCGGACCTGTGGGCGACTGCGGAGTCACCGGCCGCAAAATCATTGTCGACACCTATGGCGGCAGGGGATCACATGGCGGTGGAGCCTTCTCCGGCAAGGATCCTTCCAAGGTTGACCGTTCCTCATGCTATATGGGGCGTTATGTTGCCAAAAATATCGTAGCCGCAGGTCTCGCCACCGAGGTTGAGGTGCAGGTGGCCTATGCCATAGGTATTTCCCAACCGGTATCCATCAATATCAATACCTTCGGCACCGGAAAGATCAGCAATGAGAAGATCAGGGAACTGGTCATGGCCCATTTTGATCTGCGGCCCAAGGCGATTATTCAGCATCTTGATCTGTTGCGGCCAATCTATAAGAAGACGGCGGCATACGGTCATTTCGGCCGGGAACGCAGCGAATTTACCTGGGAAAAAACCGACAAGGCAGAAATCCTGCGGGATGCTGCCGGTATTAAAGGAAATAAATAATGAGTGAATTTACTGATTATAAAGTAGCGGATATGGGTCTTGCCGGATGGGGCCGCAAGGAGGTCGCCATTGCGGAAACGGAAATGCCGGGTCTGATGGCGGTGCGTAAAGAGTATGCCGGCCAGAAACCACTGAAAGGCGCACGAATCGCCGGTTGTCTGCATATGACCATCCAGACGGCGGTGCTGATGGAAACTCTGGTGGAACTTGGTGCCGAGGTGCGCTGGTCATCGTGTAACATTTTCTCCACCCAGGATCATGCCGCATCGGCCATGGCTGCCGCCGGCATTCCGGTTTTTGCCTGGAAGGGTGAAACCGAGGAGGAGTTCTGGTGGTGTATTGACCAGACCATCTTCGGGCCGGATAACTGGCGGCCGAATCTGATTCTGGACGACGGCGGCGATCTCACCCAGATCATGCATGAGAAGTATCCTGAATTGATGAAGGATGTGAAGGGCATCAGTGAGGAGACGACCACCGGTGTGCACCGGCTCAATGAGATGATGCGGGACGGCAAATTGCTTGCCCCGGCATTCAATGTCAATGATTCCGTGACCAAATCCAAGTTCGATAATCTCTACGGCTGCCGCGAATCCCTGATTGACGGCATCAAACGGGGAACCGATGTTATGGTTGCCGGAAAAACCGCGGTGGTTTGCGGTTACGGCGATGTCGGCAAGGGCTGTGCCCAGGCCCTGCGGGGCATGGGTGCCACGGTGCTGATCACCGAGATCGATCCCATCTGCGCCCTGCAGGCTGCCATGGAAGGCTATCGGGTTGTCACCATGGAAGAGGCAGCCCCTCTGGGCGAGATCTTTGTCACCTGCACCGGCAATCTCAGAGTCATTAACCGGGCCCATATGGATGTCATGAAGGATCAGGCGATTGTCTGCAATATCGGTCATTTTGACAGCGAAATTGATATCGCCTCCATCCGAAATCTGACCTGGGAGAATATCAAACCCCAGGTTGATCATGTCATCTTCCCTGATGGCAAGCGGATCATTGTCCTGGCCGAGGGCCGCTTGGTGAATCTCGGCTGCGCCACCGGCCACCCCAGTTTCGTTATGAGTAATTCCTTCACCAATCAGGTGATGGCCCAGATCGAACTGTGGAAACACAGCGATGAGATGGAGAGAAAAGTTTATTTTCTCCCCAAGCATCTCGATGAAAAGGTGGCGCGGCTGCATCTGCAGAAAATCGGCGTCCATCTCACCACCCTGACCAAAGAACAGGCCGATTATATCGGTGTGCCGGTGGACGGTCCGTACAAGCCTGAATATTACCGCTACTAAGGTGAACGCCTGATGTCCCTGCCTTATTTCATTACCTGGTTTCTCGACCCTGCTCACTATGATCATCCGGTGGACAGGGTTGAGCTGGTGCAGACCCATATCTCCTATGTCCTGCTGGCCGGGGATTTCGTTTATAAATTCAAGAAGCCGGTTAATTTCGGCTTTCTGGATTTCACCACCCTGGACAAACGTCATCATTTCTGCCAGCAGGAACTGCTCTTAAACCGCCGCCTCTGCCCGGACATCTACCTTGATGTTTTTCCCGTCTGCAGGCAGGGAGCAGGTTTTACTCTCGGCGGTTCCGGCGAAGCTGTGGAGTATGGCGTCAAGATGATGATGATGCCCCAGGAACGGATGATGGGGCGGGTGATTGAAAGGGGAGAGCTGAGCAAGTCCCATATCAACGACATCGTCGACACACTGGTGCCGTTTTATGAACGGGCAGCTGGCGGAGGAGAGATCGCCGGCTTCGGCACGGCCCAGGCCGTGGGCGTCAATGTGCTGGAAAATTTTGACCAGACCAGGGGTTTTATCGGCAAGGGGGCGCTGCACCAGAGTCAGTTTGATACCATCAGCAGCTATGCCCGCACCTTTCTGCACAATGAATCCCTTTTTCTGGAGCGCAGTGCAAACCGGGTGAAAGACTGCCATGGCGATCTTTATTCGGCCAATATCTGTCTGGCCGATAAGGTCTATATCTTTGACTGCATCGAGTTCAATGAACGCTTCCGTTACTGTGATGTGGCAAGCGATGTGGCCTTCCTTGCCATGGATCTCGACTTCCATGGCCTGCAGGAACTTTCCGGCTTCTTCATTGATCGTTTTGTGACGGCCAGCGGGGACGCGGGGCTGCTTGCCGTTTTGTCCTTTTACAAATGTTACCGGGCTTACGTGCGCGGCAAGATCGGCCTGTTTACCGCCCATGCGCCCGAAGTGGACGAGATAACCCGCAGCAAGTCCCTGGCCCAGGCGGAAAAATATTTTCTGCTTGCCGAGAAATATGCCGGCTAGCCTCTTTGTCTTCATGGGGCTGATTGCCAGTGGCAAGAGCACCCTGGCCGGGGGCCTGGCCAAGCAGTTTTCCTTACCCTATTTCAACACGGATGTTGTGCGCAAGGAACTTGCCGGCAAGGCGCCCGAGTCCCGCCAGGGGAGCCCCTTGAACCAGGGCATCTACACCCCGGAATTCACCCGAATGACCTATGATGCACTGCTTGATCATGCCAGAAGAGAGCTGAGCTGTAACCAGTCCGTGGTGCTCGACGGTTCCTATCACAAACAGAGTGAGCGGCAGCGGGTGGTGCAATGTGCTGCCGAATGCGGGGCCGCTCTTTTTTTTATCCTGTGCCAGTGTGATGATAAGGAAACAGAGCGGCGCCTGGCAATGCGCGCCAGAAACCCCCAGGCCGTGTCTGACGGCACCTGGGAGATTTTTAAGCGGCAGAAGGAGGGTTTCGAGTTCCCCGACGAACTGCCAGGCCATTCCCTGATGGTTTTCGACACCAAAGGTTCTGCTCCGCAACTGTTGCAAAAACTCGTCTCAGTGCTGTCAGAAAGTCACGCCGTTTAATCCTCTGCTCCTCTTTTCAGCCCCCCCGCCCTCCTTTGCTGTTCTGCTTTTCTCTTGCCTTTTTCATAGCCTTTTGACGGGCAGCGTTTTGCAGTATTTTGCCAAAAGAAGTTGTCATGGTAAATATCTAAAAATATTGGCTTGTTGACTAACATCTCTGATATATTAATAATGATAGGAAAAAGATATTTTCATTTTTAACGCAATTTGTCTGCTGAGCGGCCCATTGGACCCAGGAAGAAGGTGGCACTGGATGTCGGAAAATTTAAAATATGGTGAACCGGATAAGGGCTCTTGCCAGGACAGCAGCACGGGCAAAACAGCGGATGATGGTAGCCCGCAGATGACGGAGCAAACGAAAGAAAAGGTCAGTAAGTGCTTTACTCAGATCATCTTTTATGACTGGTGCAAGGCCTGCGGTATCTGCATTGCCTTCTGCCCGCAGCAGGTTTTCAGTAGAAATGAGCAGGGCAAGCCGGTGGTGGCCCAGTCGGATAAATGTGTCGGCTGCGGTTTCTGTGAAATTCATTGCCCTGATTTTGCCATCACCATTGCCGAACGCCAACCTGAACCGGAACGGCAACAAGGAAACAGTTGAGATCATAGAGGCTGAAGAGGCATCTGATGAGTGAAAAAAATGGACAGCGTCGGCTCCTGCAGGGAAACGAAGCCATTGTTGAAGGGGCTCTGGCCGCAGGTTGTCGTTTTTTTGCCGGCTATCCCATCACCCCGGCCTCAGAGATTGCCGAGATGATGTCCCTTCGCCTTCCGGCCCTTAATGGCACCTTTATCCAGATGGAAGATGAGATAGCCGGCATGGGCGCCATCATCGGCGCATCCCTTGCCGGAGTCAAGAGCCTCACCGCCACCAGCGGTCCGGGCTTTTCATTGATGCAGGAAAACCTTGGTTTTGCCTGCGCGGCAGAGGTGCCCTGTGTGGTGGTCAACGTCATGCGGGTAGGCCCCAGCACCGGGCTGTCCACCAGCCCTGCCCAAGGCGATGTCATGCAGGCCAGATGGGGCACCCATGGGGATCACCCGGTAATCGTGCTGGCTGTCTCAACCGTGGTGGACTGTTTTGCCACCACCGTCCAGGCCTTTAACCTTGCCGAGAAGTACCGGGTCCCGGTGATTGTGCTGTCGGATGAGATCGTGGCCCATACCCGGGAAACGGTTGTCCTGCCTGATCCGGCCGACATCATGGTCATTGACCGCATTCACCCCGGTGTGCCGCCGGAGTGGTATATTCCCTATGAAGACAACAGCCGCGGCGTGCCTGCCATGGCTGCCATGGGCAGCGGTTACCGTCACCATGTCACCGGACTCATCCATGATGTGCGCGGCTTTCCCACCGAGCGCCCCGAGGAGGTGGACGCCTTTATCCGCCGATTGTTCCGCAAGATCACCAATGGTTTTGCTGAGATCCAGATTACCAGATCCGTCATGATGGAGGATGCGGAAATTGCCGTGATCGCCTACGGCGCAGTGTCCCGTTCCGCCCTGCGGGCCGTCAGGCTGGCCAGAAGCCGGGGAATCAGGGCCGGCCTGCTGCAGCTCATCACCCTCTTTCCATTCCCCAGAAAGGCGGTGGAAGGGGTACTGCGGCAATGCCGCCGGGTGCTGGTACCGGAAATGAATATGGGGCAGATGATACGGGAGGTGAAGCGGGTGAATCTTGCCACGGAGATTGTCCGGCATAACCGGGTGGACGGTCAGTTCATCACCCCGGCTGAGATATATGATCATCTGCTTTCCATGTGATCGCAAATTATAGGCTTCCGGGGATTTTCCCCTGTCAGTTAAGGAAAGGCCAATGTCAGAAAAAACAAACAGTGTGCGCCATGATTATCTCCGGCACGATAAGAAATTTCCCCATGTCTGGTGCCCGGGCTGCGGCAATGGTATAGTTCTGGGCTCTCTCATCCGGGCCATTGATAAACTGGGGCTGGGAAAAGACGAACTGGTGCTCGCCTCGGGCATCGGCTGCTCCGGCCGCATGCCGGTCTATGTGGATTTCAACACCCTGCATACCACCCACGGTCGGGCCTTGACCTTTGCCACCGGCATCAAGCTTGCCAAGCCCGCTCTCACCGTGATCACCGTCATGGGTGATGGCGACGCCACGGCCATCGGCGGCAATCATTTCATCCATGCGGCCCGGCGCAATATCGATCTCACCGCCATCATCATCAATAACCAGATATACGGTATGACCGGCGGCCAGTATTCCCCCACCACCCCATACGGTTCCTTTGCCTCCACCGCTGCCTGGGGGAATATTGAACATGCCTTTCCCATTGCCGAACTCGCCGTGACGGCCGGGGCTTCCTTTGTGGCCAGGGGCACGGTGTACCATGCCGCCATGCTCGACGGCCTTCTTGCCAGGGGAATCGCCAAAAAAGGCTTCAGCGTTATCGAGGTGATGTCCAACTGCCATACCCAGTACGGCCGGCGCAACCAGATGAATGATCCGGTCACCATGATGCGTCATTTCAAAGAAAAAGCGGTATCCGTTGATCGGGCGGCAAAGATGTCGGCAGAAGAGATGAACGATAGATTTACCATCGGTGTGCTGGCTGATGTGGACAAGCCCAACTATATGGAAGAATATCAAAAGATCCGCGAGCGGGCGCAGCAGCACTGACCGCGGTAATCGGCAGGGCAGGTTCATGATGAAAGAAGAGCGATATGAAATGAGATTCGGCGGTTCCGGCGGGCAGGGGATTATCCTGGCGGCGGTCATATTTGCCGAGGCGGCCGGCATCCATGAGGGTTTTCATGTGTGCCAGACCCAGAGTTACGGACCGGAGGCCAGGGGGGGGAGAAGCAAGGCCGAAATCGTCATCAGTCATGAGGAGATTGATTATCCCAAGGTCATCGGCATGGATCTCTTCCTGGCCATGAACCAGCCGGCCCTGGATGCATATTTTGTTGATTTTAAACCAGCGGGTATCCTGGTGGCCGATGCCACTTTTGTCGACCAGGTGCCCACCAGCCGGGCTTTGGTTTTGCCCTTTACCACAATCGCCCGGGAAAAGCTCGGCAACGAACTGGTGGCCAACATTGTCGCCCTGGGAGCGGTGGGGGTGGTTTGCGGCAAGGTGGGGCTTGCCAGCCTGGAAAAGGCGGTCGCCCACCGGGTGCCGGCAAAATTCACGGAACTCAATATACGGGCTCTGCATGCCGGTGCCGAGGCTGCCCGGCAGCAGGATCTCTCCGCTCTACCCCCATTTATTGACTCTGACGAAGAAAAAGAGGTGTAACCGGGGTGGAAACCGATTTTCAGGTCTTTCATGAGTTGATGTCACGGAAAATCAGGGAAATCCTGCTGGTGGCAAGCCCGTATGACGCCTTTATCATGGAGGAGGATGGCAGTCTGGCCACCCGTATTATTGATGAGTATCAGGGGCTTAACCTCAGCCATCCCCCCCGGCTGCAGCGGGTCAGTTCCGCCGGGGAGGCCCTGCAGATCCTTGAGCTGAAAAAATTTGACCTGGTCATCACCATGCCCAATGTGGATGACATGGACGCCTGGAGCCTGGGTCGGAGAATCAAAAAGATAAACCCGCGGCTGCCCGTGGTGCTGCTTACCCACAGCCTGCGCTCGGTCAGCGTTGATCCGGAAAGGGCGGATACCAGGGGCATTGATCATTTTTTTATCTGGCTCTCCGATCCCTCTCTGCTGCTGGCCATTGTTAAAAACGTCGAGGACCATCTCAATGTGGCCAGCGACACCCAAAAGGCCGGAGTGCGGGTTCTGATCCTGGTGGAGGATTCCCCCCATTACCTCTCCTATCTGCTGCCCCTGCTTTACAGCGAGGTGGTGAAACAGACCCAGGGGGTGCTCTCCGACAGTCTCAACTATGAGCACCGGCTGCTGAAAATGCGGGCCCGGCCCAAGATTCTTGCGGTTCCCAATTATGAGGAGGCGGTCAGACTTTTTAACGCCTTTCGGCCTTATGTTTACGGGGTCATCGCCGACGGGCGGTTTCCCCATAAAAAGAATCTTGATCACCGGGCCGGCTTGAAACTGCTCAAACATATCCGCTCCCTGGTCCCGGATCTGCCCCTGCTGCTGCTGAGTGCCGACCCGGCAAACCGTGAGCAGACGCTTAAGATCCCCGCCGTATTCGTTGACAAGCATTCTCCTGCCCTGGCCGGGGAAATCCATGATTTTTTCCTACATCACCTGGGCTTTGGTGATTTTGTTTTCCGCAGACCGGATGGCACGGTGGTTGGCTGGGCCGACAGTCTGCGCTCCTTTGAAGAGAAGATTGCCCTTATCCCGGAGGAGTCGCTTCTCTTCCATGCCTCCCGCAATCATTTCTCCAACTGGATCATGGCCCGTTCCGAGGTGGATGTGGCAAATCGTCTGCATAAGTTACGAACAACGGATTTTGCTTCGCCCCGGGCCATGCGCTCCTTTCTGATTGATACCATTCACAAACTCAGAATCAGGCGGCAGAAAGGTATTGTCGCCCAGTTCTCGCAAAAGCATTTTGACGGAGAGATCATGGACTTTGTCAAAATAGGCAAGGGCTCGCTGGGGGGAAAGGCTAGGGGCATTGCCTTCATGGCCAATCAGTTTGCCGCGGCAGAACAGCTGGCAGGCCTTGGCGTCCATGTCAAGCTGCCCAGGACCATGGTTATTGCCTCTGACGGCTATGATGCCTTTGTTGCGGAAAATAAACTGCAGAATTTCCCAAACTCGGAGCCGGATGAAGAGATTGCCGTCCGTTTTCTGGCAGCCTCTCTGCCCTCCTGGCTGCTTGAGCAGCTGCAGAACTATCTTGCGCATATATCCGGGCCTTTATCCATCCGCTCTTCCAGTCTGCAGGAGGATGCCCAGTTCAAACCCTATGCAGGTCTTTACAGCACCTACATGCTGCCCAATAATCATCCTGATTTTTTCGTGCGGCTGCAGCAGTTCCTCGCCGCCGTCAAACTGGTCTATGCCTCAACCTGTTTTGCCGGTCCCCGTGCCTATTCCCAGCGTATCCAGTCCGGAAAGTCCTATGCCGACCGGATGGCGGTCATCGTCCAGCAGATTGTCGGCAGTGGGTACGGCGACTATTTCTATCCCGCCCTGGCCGGGGTGGCCCAGTCCCATAATTTTTATCCGGTCGCGCCCATGTTGCCCGAGGAGGGCGTGGCCCATATTGCCCTTGGTTTCGGCAAGACCGTGGTCGAGGGTGAAAAGAGTCTGCGTTTTTCTCCCCGGTATCCGGAGGTGCTGCCCCATTTTTCAACGGTTGATGATGTGCTGGCCAATGCCCAGCGTTTTTTTTATGCCCTGAAGATGAAGGACTATCCGGCGGAACTGGGTTTTCATCCGGGCAGCAATCTGGTCAGACGGGAGATCAGCGAGGCAAAGGACGAGCTGCCGGTGCAGATGCTGTCCAGTTCCTATATTGCCGACGAGCACCGCATAAGGGACAGCAGTCATGGCGGGGCCAATATTCTGACCTTTGCCCGGATATTGAAATACAAGCTTTTCCCCTTGGCCCAGTACATTGACGAAGTCCTGGAAATCGGCCGCCGCGGTATGGGCTGCCCGGTTGAAATCGAGTTTGCCGTCAACCTCAACCCTGTTGACCCCGGCCGGAGCGAATTTTATTTCCTGCAGATGCGGCCCATGGCAGCAGGCATGGGCGAGAGCGAGGTGCGGATAAGTAATGAGGATAGGGCCGCTGCCTTCTGTTTTTCCACTCAAGGCCTGGGGCACGGTAGATTTTCAACCATCAGCGATATCATCTATGTGGACCCCATCGAGTTTGATGCCGCATGCACCCTGGAGATCGCCCGGGAAATCAGCCGGCTGAACCGTCTACTGCAGGAAGAACAGCGGCCCTATCTGCTCGTCGGTCCGGGACGCTGGGGATCGGCGGACCACTGGCTCGGTATTCCCGTCCGGTGGCAGGATATTTCCGCTGTGGGGGCCATGATTGAACTGCGCAATGAAAAGATGAAGGCGGAGCCCTCCCAGGGAACCCATTTTTTCCACAATATCAGCTCCATGGGAATACCCTATATTACCGTGACCGAGGGAGGGGAGGACCGTCTCGACTGGCAGTGGCTGCAGAAACAGCAGCTTGTCAAAGGCATGAAATACCTGCGTCATGTCCGTTGTCCCAAGCCTTTTGTCATCAAGATAGATGGCCGGGACGGGCGCTGCGTGATGCTTAAAGAGTGAGTGGTTTTGGTGAGGTGTAAAAACTGCAGCCGGAAAATGATAAAGATCCCCCGCAATGAGAGGAGCTATCAGGTGACGAAAAAGCCGACATACGATGAACTTGAGGCAATGGTACAGCAGCTCAAGGCTGCCCATGAGCAGCTGTCGCTGATCATGGAATCTCTGCCGATTATACCCTATACCCGCAGGGCGGATGGGGACCTTGCCATTACCTTTATGGGGAAATCGGTGGAGGTGATTACCGGCTATACCCCCGGACAGTTCATGGATGATCCGGCATTCTGGCTGGATCACGTACATCCTGATGACCGCAGCCGTGTCATGGCTGAATTGGAAATGCTCATCAATGAAGGGATACTGAGTCGGGAGTATAGATTGCAGGTGGCTGACGGCTCTTATAAATGGATGAGCAGCTTCAGCAGGGTGATCAAGGATGCCCATGGCAGAAATGATTATATTGTCGGGGCGGTACAGGATATCAGCGATGAGAAAAAAATGAAGCAGGAGGCGGACATGTATATGCAGCAGGTGATCCAGGCCGACAAACTGGCCTCCCTCGGTGAGGTTGTTGCAGGCGTCGCCCATGAGATCAATAATCCCAACAGCTTTATTACCTACAATATCCCCTTGCTGGAAGAATCCTGGGAAATTTTTGTGCCGATCATCAATAAGTACGCGGAAAACCATCCGGACAGCAAACATGGCAATCTCTCCCTTGAGGAACTGACAGGGGAGATGGGTGAGATTATTCAGGCGATCAAAACCGGTTCCGACCGGATTAATAAGATTGTCGCCAACCTCAAGGATTTTGCCCGCTTGGATGAAAGTGCGCCGAGCAGTCTGGTTGATTTCAATAAGGTGATCAATGATGTGCTGACAATTGTCGGTGCCCAGGCACGTAAATCCGTGGGCCGGATTGAACTTGAACTGGCGGAAAATCTACCCCAATTTCATGGCCATTATCAGAAACTGGAACAGGTGATGGCCAATCTGATTATGAATGCCGCCCAGGCGGTACCGGAGAAGGAAAAGGGGAAAATTATCATCCGCACCAGGGTCAATATGCGTCTGCATTCCATAATTGCCGAGGTGGAAGACAACGGACGCGGCATGGCGCCATCGGAGACGGAGCGAATTTTTGAACCTTTTTTTACCACCAGAAGGAGTTCCGGCGGCACAGGCCTGGGACTTTCTGTTTCCTACGGCCTGGTGCAGGAACATAAGGGACGCATCGGCGTATTGTCCCGACCAGGTCTGGGAACGAAATTCACGGTCATTCTCCCCATTGACCGCCGTCAGTGCCGGCTTGATCTGCAGTCAACCATTCTCTGTGTCGATGAAGACCAGCAGACCCTTGTACTGTTGAATTCTTTGTTTGCCAGGGTAGAGAACCTGCAGGCCCGGAGTATCACCTCAACGGGTGAGGTCATCTCTTTTTTGCAGGACCATCCTGAAGTGGATATGGTGCTGTGCGATATGCTGACCCATGATGTTGCCGGTTGGCCGCTACTGGAAAGTGTCAAAAGGCAATTCCCCTTATTGACTGTTTTCTGTATTTCGGACCTGTCGGAGAAAGATCATCATTTTGCCGGCCGGGATATCCTGCCGGATTATTTTCTGGCCAGGCCGTTGAAGCTTGAAAAATTGGCAAAAATCATCAAGAAAATCGGCAGGCTCCGGATATGAAAATATTTGTGGTTGATGATGAACCTATTGCTTTAAGTTCGTTGCAGCGAATACTGAGGCGTCGGGGTTATCGGGATGTTGAGGTCTGTGACAGCGCACCTGCTGCCGCGGCAATGATCAAGGCACGTGATTTCGATGTTGTTTTTGTGGATCTGCTCATGCCCGAGATGGACGGATTGCAGCTTCTCGAGGCGGTAAAGCCTTTTAAGCCTTACACGGAATTTATCATGTTGACGGCGGTGGATGACGTCAATACGGCAGTAAGGGCTTTACGCCTGGGGGCTTATGATTATCTGGTCAAGCCGGTGGAGAACGAGCGTCTGCTGTTGACCCTTGAACATGCCTATGAGCGGCGGGGACTGTTGACAGGACTGGCAGGGGCCGGTGCGCGGCAGGACCGGATGCTGTCAAATGCCTTTGCAGCCATTGTCACCCAGTGCCCCCGCATGAAAGAACTGCTGCTTTTTGCCCAGACCATGGCCCGAAGCGGTAATCCTGTGCTGATCACCGGCGATTCCGGAACCGGCAAGGAGTTGCTTGCCCAGGCAATTCATCAGGCGGGGCCTGAACCCGAAGGACCTTTTGTCGCAGTCAATGTGGCCTCTGTTACGGATTCACTTTTTGAAAGTCAGTTTTTCGGACATGCCAAAGGGGCGTTTACCGGTGCTGCCAACAGTTACCCGGGTTATTTTGAGCAAGCCGATGGCGGCACCCTTTTTCTCGATGAGATCGGCGAGTTGCCGAAAAACCTGCAGGTAAAATTTCTGCGGGTGCTTGAGGAGAAGAAGGTTACCCGCCTTGGGGACCCGCAACAGATTTCCGTTAATGTCCGCATCGTTTCCGCCACCAACCTTGATCTGGACAAGGCATGCCAGACAGGAGCATTCAGGCTTGACCTCATGTACCGCCTGAAATCCGTTCATCTTCACCTGCCGCCCTTGCGGGAACGCGATGGCGATATTGCCCTGCTTGCCGATCATTTTCTCCATAAAGCCTGTCAGCGCCACGGCAAAGAGCTGAGCGGTTTCACCCCCGAGGCCATGGCGCATCTCCAGCAACAGGAATACCCCGGCAATATCCGGGAACTCGCACAAAAAGTGGAAAATGCCGTGCTCCTGGCCCCCGGGCCATTCATCACCCTCCATGAA
The DNA here is from genome assembly GCA_018816555.1 of Pseudomonadota bacterium. Lineage (GTDB taxonomy): Bacteria > Desulfobacterota > Desulfobulbia > Desulfobulbales > SURF-16 > SURF-16. The sequence goes on along the minus strand of JAHIVT010000098.1, from coordinate 7,528 downwards.
TTCGGTCAGCGCAGTGTGGCTCCGGTATTCAGTTTTGCCCGGAAACTCTGTACCTTGAAAGAGGATACCGAGGCCCATACCGCTTATGTGCTTCGTCAAACCAAAGGTGACCGCCGGCAGGCGGCAAAAATCCTCGGGGTCACTCTCAGACATTTACAGAGAAAGATTGCCGAGATGAAGAAACAGCCAGGGTGGCTAAATATCCTTGATGACATTTAGGTCGCCGGGAGGTGACTTAAATGTCGTTTGCTGATTATTTCTTGAAAAAATAAGCTGTTAGGTATACGCGTAACTCTCTCCTCATCTGATCAATCCCCGTTCGCTGCGATATTTATGTCGCAGTTTCAGTATCCGTTGTTCCTCTTGCTTGCGCAAAAAACTCTTTCATTTCAACAGACTGTTCTCTTTTTACCTTATTTAGCGCAATTGGCCGCTGTATTGCATTAATTTGGCTGTGAATGCAAGGTGTCCACCTGGGTTCAGAGGCCGGGGCCTGGACGATTATTGTATTTTTTCAAGAGGCTATAATGACTCATACCCGTATTGATAAGGTTTTGATCGTGGATGACAATGAGGTTTTCAGCCATTCTGTTGAACGTCATCTCAAACGAGAAGGATTTGAGGTCTTTGCCACCCATGACGCAAATACGGCCAAAAGCATGGTGCTGGCCGCTGAGTCTGACGGGCAACCCTTTGATCTGGTTTTAGTGGAATTTTTTATGACCAACATGCAGGGTGTTGATCTTGTTCGCTGGCTGCATCTGTATTTTCCCGTTGTTTCTGTGTTGATGGTTTCCGGGTTCGGAAATATAGACTTGATGAATAAAGTCATCAGGCCGGATATTGATGCTTCTCTGAAAAAACCGGTTCTGCCGATGCAGATTATGCTCACTATTAAGATGATTGCCGTAAAACGACAGCATGCCGTCATGACCGGAACTTTGCCGCAGCAAGGGACCATGGGCATCGACAGGCATTTCTGAGCATGCTGTGCATGTTTGCTACCCACTGTCAGGAGGGTCTTATGCAAAAACAACAGAAAAGAACCGTTGGCCAGGGGAAATATCTGGCATTCAGCCATGGCAGGGAAAACCATGGTTTTGGCATTGTTAAGGTCAAAGAGGTTACTGACCTGATGTCGATTATTTATGTGCCCGGGTTCCCGGTCTCCATGGAAGGAGTAATCAACTACCGGGGTAAGTTTATTCCGGTGGTGGACATCCGGCAGAAATGCACTATGGAAAGCGCCGGTTACACGGAAAAAACCTGCATCATGGTCGTTGAAATGCAGGCCGGTAAAGGGGTTGTTTCCGAGGTTGGCATTATAATCGATGCTGTTTCGGAAATCATCAATATCAAAAAGAAAGCAGCGAAACTGCCCCTGCCGCTGACAAAAAAAGAGATGTCAGTGGCATTCTAGTCAAAGGTGAATGGAGGAGTCGCGGTGCTACTTAATGAGAAGGTGCTGGGAAGCATGAAAAGTTTATTCAGGCTGCAAGGAATGTGATTAATGCTGTTAACAATGGCCAGGCGCAAGCCTATAGACAGCAGCAGATGAGGTGGAGTTGAGAGCGGCCGGGTTCATGGAGGGTTTGGCCGAATTCAATGATATCAATACTGCTGCTGCCAACGTGGTGTCCGGTGAAGCTCTTATAGTAAGCCGGAATTCTATATTGATCATGGAGGGGATCAGTGTAGTAACCCTGCTTGTCGGCATTGCCCTGGCCTTTGTTCTTTCCTTGTCCATTGCCAAGCCGTTAAGGCAGGCAATTAACAATATCAATGAGGGCGCAGTTCAGATCGAAGCGGTATCCGGCCAGGGAGTTCGTTGATTTTACCCCATCCTTTTAAAGAGCCGTTTATGTAGTTTTTTTCTCGGCCTTGCTGATAATTTTTTTGATCAGGTCTCTGAAGACCAGGAAGTGTAAAGGAAGGACAGAGTACCAATACAGTCTTCCCCAGATTCCTCTTGGATAAAAATGAGCGGTCTGCAGCAGGGTATGACCCTGAATGTCAAATTCAAGCCACGCCTTGCCGGGCAGCTTCATCTGGGCAAGCAGCAGAAGGCGTTTGTTTGGTTTCATATCAACGACCTTCCAGAAATCCAGCGCATCACCAACCCGCAGATCTGTCGGATCTCGTCTGCCCCTATTCAGCCCGTAACCTCCAAAAATTTTGTCTATAAATCCTCGTAATTTCCAGAGAAAATTATAGGTAAACCACCCTGATTCCCCGCCGATGGAGCAGAGGGCCGCATATATTTTTCACCGGCAATATTACCAAAATCATAGATGCGTTGATCCCGGAGCACGGCTGCGGCAATATCTTCCTGAGCATTGATGTCACAAACAGCTCCTCCGCTTGAGTCGCACCAGCGGCTGATAACCTGGTGTTGTTCAATTTCGTTGATGGCCTGTAAAACTGCCTCTCTGTAAGCAAGTGGTCTGATCTGCGGGAAATAACGGGCGGCATTGTCATTCTGCATGACGGTTTCTGATTTAAGTCCTTCAACCAGTGCCGCGGCAACTTTGAAAGGAACCGGGGTAAACAGGAGCAGCCAGTAGGCTGATAACCTGGGGGTGAGAACCGGGACCGGGATAATGAAACGCTTCAGTCCCATTGCTTTTGCCGTCTCCAACAGCATGTCCCCGAACTTCATCCGGCCGCAGCCGATGTCAACCACCAGGTTTCCCTGGTATTCAAGGTCATGGCTGGCGATCAGGTACGAGAGCACGTCATCCACGGCTATGGGTTGGGTCTGGGTGGTAACCCATCTTGGTGTGATCATCAGCGGCAGTTTTTGTACCAGGTTGCGGATGATTTCAAAACTGGCGCTGCCTGAGCCGATGATAACACCGGCCCTGACCCAGATCGTCTGGATTTTATCCGTTCCGGCGGAAAGGATTTCGCCGGTTTCAAGGCGGCTGAGCAGATGTTTGCTGGCTGATTCTTTCACTCCGAGGCCGCCGAGATAGACAATACGTTTTACGCCGGCTGCAATGCAGGCGTCCCGGAAATTTTCGGCGCTTGTCCGGTCGAGACGTTCAAAGTCGGACCCGGCCCCCATTGAGTGAATAAGGTAGTAGGCTGTATCAATTCCGGAAACGGCCTGGGCAAGTTGCTGCTGATGAAAGGTATCGCCCTCGACAATTTCCACCTCCTGCTGTAGCTGCGGGTTGACCTTGTTGCGGTTTCTGACCAGCAGACGCAGGGTAAGAGCGGGATTTTCAATCAGCCGGATTTTCAGCCTTCTGCCGATATAGCCGGTGGCGCCTGTGATAAGAATTTTTTTTCTCAATGGGCCGTCAGTCATGATCACGGGGTTTCCATTCAATGGTATGAGGAGTGCGTGGAACTGTGCAGTCTGGATATCCAGGCCGGCATGGGTGGTTCTAAGGGTAGAGTTTAACCGGTACAGGTTGCTATGCTGTTACTGCCGGCATTCTCATTATCTTTTGCCGGTTGACTGAGTCGCCTGTCAGTCAGGTGCGGACTGCATCAGTCTCAGTTTCTGTCTGATGCGGATTGTCGAATGTCCTTAAGGTTGAAAAAAAATATGGACAGCCCTTGGAGGGGACATTCGGTAGATAAGTCTCTGTCAGACTTGAGTGAACCTTGAATCTCGGATTGCCCTTTTAAAAGGGGCGGGCAAAATACAGAGTAACAGCATTGCGGGTATAGTCGTATGAATCATCATCGGATTGGTTATCAGTATACTCATATTTGCAGGAGATTTCCCAGTCATTAACCAGAAAGTATGTAAGGCTTAGTGTAGCGTCAAACCTGTCCTCATCCCGGTCATCAAAGGATGCGATGTCATAATGGCTGGAACGATATCCGACATAGAGATTAACCCCGATATTTTCCAGCGGTTTCATATCCACTCCAGCACCGAAAAGATGCCGGGTGGGAGAGTAATCTTCGTCATCGCGATCATTGAGTTCAAGCGTATAGGCCAGGTAGCCGTAAGTGTTCCCCCACCTTCTGGAAAGTTCTGCCATGGTTCTGTGGCGCCAACCGGACAGATAATCATAGTCGGAATCCAATACGTCGAAGTAATTCAGGCGGTAACGCAAACGGATGTTGGTTGATGCCCAAAGGGAGCGTTTAGCCTGCAGGCTGATCATGGGGCTCTGTTCATAACTTTGCCCGTCAATGGTGCTGTAATAGTAACCGCCGCCCCCCTCTAATTGATAGCTGCCGGCCTGTTTCCAGTAAAATAATGCCAGGTCGGCTGCCCCGGTATCGTACTCGTTTAAGTCAGCATATTTTAGATAGGATAGACCGGCTTGAAAATATGAGCCTGACGAAGAAGACTCCCCGGCAAAAAACCTTCTGGTAAAAAGATACATATCAAGAAACCAGTCGTCCATATTGCTGGCCTGCAGAAAATCTGAATCAGGTACCAGTTCCACATTGTCATCATAGCCCAGGCCGAACGATACATAACTGGCCCAGTCGGAAGGGGCAGTCTTGCCTTCGATTTGAGCCAGAGCGTTGGCCGCCAGCACCCGGAGATTTACATCATCCGCCTCTGCCGTATCATATGATTTCTGCAGCCAGTAGAGGGCCTGTTGGTGGTCGGATTGTTTCTCTGCGACAACACCCAGGTTGTAATATGCCAGGGGAGCCATTTGCGGAAATATGGCAGTCTTGTGGAAGGCGTCTTCAGCCTCCTGATAGCGGCCTAGTTTATAACAGCAGACGCCGATGTTATAATACAATGAAGGCTTTTCAAATCCCAGAGATTCGGCCTGATGAAAAAAATCCAGAGCACTTTCAAAATTTCCTTGCTTGAAAGCAGTGACCCCGGCCTGAAAAGCTGAAGATTCAGGTTGGTTTTCAGCACGGAGTTCTTGACTGAATAAAATCAGGGTAATAAGGAAAATTGGCAGAAAAATTTTCCAGCGCAAATGATTGATGAGTCGCATACCTCTTCCTTGACAGTTTTTTATATCACATTTGCGATTGTGCCAATTTCAGAAGCTATTTGCAATCCTTAAAATGCTGATTAATAAGATTTGATTTGATTGGAGGGATAAAGTGGGATGCGTCATTGGGGGAATTTGGTTTGATTGGTAGACTAACGTTAAAAAAAAAAGCCACGGATACACCGAGGCTTTTAAGCTGATGGTTGTACGGCGATCAGGAAATGATTGTTGAACAATATAGATTATTTACACTAATTGTTTGAACCCTTTTTCGGTTTTTCCAGTACTGGATCTTTTGCACCGTTGCCAGCAGGACCTTTTTCTATATTACCCCTGTCCACGGAACTGTCGATATCGGGGCGTCCACCACTGCCAGGTCCACCACTGCCAGGTCCACCACTGTCAGGTCCACCACTGTCAGCACGACCGGTGTCATCGGGACGCTCAATCTGTTGTTTGGATTCCGGATTCCCCTCCAGGAAAGGGTTTGGGCCATGGCCCTTTCCTTCGCCGGGGCCATTGGAAAACTCAGGTCCATTGCCCAGTTGTTTCTGATGCCTTTCCATTTCCTGGTTCCGGGAACGAAGCGGCAACTCTATGACATTGGTGATATCTTTGGAGGACTGCACATCCTCGTCAACAACTTCCATGGTGATGTCAAGGTCAAGTGAGGCATCTGCCAGCAGGAGTCGGCTCTCGGACAGATTCTGAGCCCTGCCGTGAATATTACCGTTTTGCGCAAAAGCATTGCCTCCGCTCAGAATCAGTCCTGCCATAAAGACTGAACTCACCCATAAATATTTCATCTACTCACCTCATGCTTCAAAAAAAGTATTAAAACTACAAAGCCATTTTTTTATTAAACCATATATTTGGAATCATGCAAATTTTCTCTTGCATGGCTGTTATGAATCTGCATTGCAAGCTTCAACAGTTTGCTTTTATTATCATGATCAATGCGCGCAACCAGTTCAACATTTCCGGTACGTTTCGCAATAATTGGCAGGCTCAGCAGATTTTTCCCCTTGCGCAGGTCGGTTTTCCACTCTATCTCTCTTTTCCCGGGGAAGCCTACCATTTCAAGCTGCTCCGGCAACTCAATGGTGACATGTGCATCGATCAGGTCACGGGGAGCATTGACCACCACATTAACAATTTTCTCTTCATTAATTTTTATGATGACCTGCGCAGAGGGCAACTCCTGTGTCGGATGATTACTCATGCGGGGCAAACCGGTTACCAGCCATAAAACGAGGCAGGCGGCCAGTGCAGCACTAAAAAGAGGAGTCAGACTCTTTGGTATCTGCCATTTGCCTGCGGATTGGGCATGCTGTATGGAATGGCTGACAAATCCCGGCGACGGCGCAGGAATCGGGAGAGAACGCAAGGCCTGCAGCATCTCCTCGTCACGCCTGAAAGCCTCGCTGCATTGCTGACAAGTATGAAGATGCTCTCTGACGGCAATTTTCTCATCCTGGCTGAGGTAGCCGTCAATATAATCGTCTCTATATTCCAGTGCTTGTTTACAGTTCATAATTATTCACCTTATAAATATATAAACGAATGTGCTGACTAAAAGGTTTCATGCTGCAATATTTTTCTGAGACTCGCCCGGGCACGATGTAGTCTGGATTTCAGGGTGCCGATCGGCGTGTCCAGGATTTCTTCAAGTTCGTTCAACGTATACCCTTCCACATCATGAAGTATGCAGAGATGCTTCTGGTCGATATTGAGAGAATTAATTGCCTGTATCAGTTTTTCCCTCACCTGGTTGTTTTCCGAAATTTCTTCGGGACCGCGGTTGGCGGAGGGTAACGATTCAAGAATAGGGTTGTTTTCTTCATCATGGCTATTCAGAAGAAGATGTAAGGGTGACCTGGCCATGCGCCGGCGTTGGTCGATAAACGTTCGGTACATTACCTTCACCAGCCATGGCCCGGGATTTTCCAGATCGGCCAGAGTTTGGCGTTTGGGATAAACCTTCACCAGTACATCCTGTACCAGATCTTCCGCATCCGAGGCTGATCCGCACAGTCGGTAAGCCACCCTGTACAGTTTCATGATGTAAGGATGCAGGATCTTCTCAAAGTCGGAAGCCTGGGAAAAATACTGTATGAGGTTGATTACTTTTTCCATAGGGTTATCAAAATGAAAACGTAATCTCCGGCTAAAAGGTTCCCGATTTTTTTTAAGTTTTGTCAAAAAATTCCCTGGATTTTTTGTTTCTGAGGCTTGCTGGAAGGGCTGTTAGGTGAGCCACTTAATATGATTATATTATCTATCAAATTTTTCTTGTAATTTCCCTGTATTTATCATCTGCAAGAAAAATTGATGGCTTCGTTTAAGACCTTTGAGGCTAAAAAAAGTCCCGGCGACGAATTTCCGTGACGATATATTACGAACTTCTCATGCGCTGTAAGGTTATGGAGAGGGTTTTCTCCCTCGTGGTGCATAAGTATGACTGAGATTTTTATTAGCTAGGCAAGACACCAGCTGTAAAGCCTCATCCAGCCTAGCTTTGGGGCGTTGGTAAATTTTTCGCGTGTGTCTACACTATTGCAGTACTTTTCGGTGTGTGTTTTATGCCAAAAACCCTT
>JAHIVT010000011.1 GCA_018816555.1 Pseudomonadota bacterium | reverse complement strand
TAAAACAGACTATTTGGCCAATGGTTATCTTTTTTAAGGCAAATTGCCGGCTTGTGAGCCGATTTTTCCAATCTGAACTCCTCAGCCGGCATAAAAACTCACTTCTTGACGGTCAGCTTTGATCGTCCGGGAGCAGCTGTGCTGGGATACTGGTTTCTGCTGCAGCTTCTCAGTGCCATGTCCACCATGGACAGCAAGGCCGGCGGTGTTGCCTTTGCGGCCCATGTGGGCGGTTTTCTCACAGGCATTATCCTGGTGAAACTCTTCTGTGACCCCCAGCGGCTGGCAGCCTGCACCGCCAAAAGAGGGGCGGTGTCAAAATTCGTGCAGAGAGTCCGTTAAGATGGTGGGCGGATGGGAAAAAATTAAGGAAGACGTCCCCGGAACTCTTTGAACCAGCGGGAAATGTTATGGAGCATGTTCTCTTTGTCGTCATCCCTTTTTCCAATTTCAACTCTTGATGTCAAGTCGGCTGAAATATTTGACAGGAAGGGAACTGCTTTGTGTTGTGTAATTTCAAGAAACAGCCGCCCACGGCATCATGACAATCTATTGTGACCGCCAGGCCCGCCGCGGTCACAAGTCAGCGGCGCGGTGGTGGCTGTTCAGCATCCGGGATTCTTCTCAAGGGTAAGAAAGAATACCCCTGTCTCAACCCGCAAAACCGTAAAAATTCCTAGATTATATTGCCCTGCAATCACTATTAAGTTAATAACAAATTGAGGGATGAGAGGGCCAAATTTCCCAATCATACTGCAAATAAAGAATACGAGACCCACGTTTACTGTATAAGGTTTAGCTCGGCGGACTGCGACCATGGCAGATGAAAAGAAACAAATTTATCCATTACTTCTTGAGAAGAACAAAAGATGGATTGGCGCAATTGAAAAAGGGATTGCTGCCCTTGATCCTCGAGAGCAGAAGCTGGTCATGCAGGACGCAGGCAGGGACTGTTCTCCGGATATTTGGGGATTATGCGAAAAGGCCCTGGGAAGCCCTGTGGATTCTGTGGATGATCTTATCCGCGGCTGGAATCTTGTCCGTCAAAGCAGAAACCTGCACGGTGATTGGGTAGTCGAAGGGAATGTCGTCCACGGTGTGTTTACTGAGTGCGGTTGTCCACTCGTCAGGGCAGGGCTGGTGGAATTGCAGCCGGTCCAGTGTTGGTGTTCGCAAAACATGATGGAAGGCATCTTTTCTCGGGCGGCTAAAGGAAAAGTCTCGGGTGAGGTAAAGCAATCAATCGGCCGGGGAGACAAGGTTTGTGAGTTTTACGTTACCTTTTAAGTTTTTTTAGCCACCATTCTGTCGATGATATTTACTTTGTTTTGGAAGCATGATGACTGGTGAATATCAACAATAAAGTGATATTTCATGACCCTGCGGCTTGGGCCCTGTGGCTTGCTGTGTCTACGAAACTAACTCCTTATCCCGCCTGAAAAATATCCTTGACCTTTCATGTATTTTGGATAAAATTGCTTACATAAGTTTTTAAGTGAAAGGGATATTATCCATGAACAAAAAAATCTCAAGACCCCAAACAGCCACTGATAAGGCCCTGCGGATCATCAAAAAACATAACGGGGTCATTCGAACAAGTGAAGCGCTCAAGGCTGGAATTCATCCAAGGGTGCTGTATTCCCTCCGGGATCAAAGGAAAATCGAACAGGTATCTCGCGGCGTATACAGGCTTTCGGAACTGCCGCCTATATCCAACCCCGACCTTGTGGCCGTTGCCCTTCGAATTCCTCGGGCCGTAATATGCCTTGTTTCAGCTCTTTCTTTTCATCATCTTACAACTCAGATCCCGCATCAGGTTGCAATCGCACTTGCGAGAGGAACGGAAACGCCCAGAATCGATTTCCCCCCTATATCCGTCCACCGCTTTGCCAAGGTGGCCTTTAATGCCGGCATCGAAAAACACGGGATCGACGGGGTGGTAATTCGTGTGTATAGCCCGGAAAAAACGATTGCCGACTGTTTTAAATTTCGCAATAAGCTGGGAATGGATGTCGTACTGGAAGCGCTGAAATTTTACAAAGCACGGAGTCAGTTCAAGGTAGACGAGTTGCTGCGATATGGACATGTGTGTCGAGTGGCGAACATCATGAAGCCTTACCTGGAGACGATGGTATGAGTGAAAAAACTCCGAAAAATATCGCAGCCTCCGTTCGTCAGCGACTGCTGAACAAGGCCAGGAACGATCACCGCCCCTTTAACGAACTGCTGCAATACTTTGCCATTGAGCGTTTTCTCTATAGGTTATCGAGGTCAACTCATGCAGACAAGTTTATCCTGAAAGGGGCTTTGATGCTCAGAGTCTGGCAGGCCCCTCTGTTCCGGCCGACAATGGATATAGACATGCTCGGCCGGAATACCGAAAATGAAGTGGAAAAGATCGTGAAGCAGGTATATGACATCTGTTTGGTCGAGGTCGAATCCGACGGGTTGGAGTTCAACACCGAGAGTGTCAAGGGGGAGAGAATCACGGAGGATGCTGATTATGAAGGCGTGCGGATACGATTTGTCGCCCAACTTGAAACGGCCAAAATTCCAATGCAGATGGATATTGGCTTTGGTGACGTGGTTGTTCCAGGTCCGCAGGAGGTAATTCTTCCCACCATTCTGGATTTTCCTCCACCTTATCTATTTGGGTACAGCCTGGAGAGCGCCATTGCTGAAAAATTCGAGGCAATGGTAAAGTTGGGCGAATTGAACAGTCGCATGAAGGACTTTTATGATATCTGGTTGCTTTCCAGACAATTCGATTTCATGGGTGAGCGACTCAAGGACGCGGTGTCCGAAACATTGAAAAATCGTGGGACAAATCTTCCATCCGAAATTGTTGCATTCTCAAATTCTTTCCTTTCGATGAAGAGCGGACAATGGCAGGCTTTTCACAGAAGACTCGGACAAGAAAACATTCCTGCGGATTTTGCCGAGATCATGCGCCAGGTTAAAATTTTCCTTTATCCAATTGTGGAATCCATTCGGTCAGGAATGGCAACGCCTTCCAATTGGGAAGCGCCCGGCCCTTGGGGATAATAGACATTTCACCTCAAAAAAAGGTGTCCGTATGTTTTAGAACAAAATACAACGGAGAGATCGGGCGAAAAGGCAATTATTCAAGATGCCCTTGAAAGAATTGCTATTAAAAAAGTGTGGGCAGGATGCGGACAAAAAGCAGGGGTGTAATGCTAATTTTTTTTGTTGTTGCAGGTAGTTCCTTGATTTCATTGGTGCCCCCGGCAGGAATCGGACCTGCGGCACCAGGATTAGGAAAGCGGTAATAATTATATTAATTCGCTAAGTTATGATATAAAAGCGTAATTTTGGACGTAAATTTAAAAACTCTTGAACGGCCGCACCACCTTTCCACCCCCGCTTCTTTCCCACTGATCCGGTGAGAGTTTCACGCGGATTTCTCTAATTGGCTTTTGCTTTCGTCCAACTCTTTCTCCAGGCAGGCAATCCGCTGCTTCATTTCTGATAACTCCGCCTGCAAGGCATGATTGATTTGTTGGGTGCTGATCGCATCGTAGAAAGCGTCAATCAGGTCGGCAAGGACTTCCCGATACATAGAATCCGATTCCAGAATCTGCACCGCTTTTCTGACACATTCAGAAATACTTGCAACAGTTTTCGATGAGCCGACCTTAGAGTCTGACTTCTCGATTACTTCGTCATCAATGGTCCGCTTTTTTTCCTCAATGGATTCTCCGCTGGTAACCCTCAATAGATTCCGCCCCAGAGAAAGCATTTCCTCATAGGTCATGTGAAAATGCGCGGCGATCTTTGCACGTACCTGTTCTGAACCAGGCTTCCTGCCCTTGACAATAGCATTCAGATAGCCACGGTCAATATTTTGTTGAGCAGAAAGTCTGCTTTGCGAACCGCGGCCTTCCTGGTTCAATAAATGACACAATGCAGCATGAAAGAGTTTTGTCGCTGATTGTTCCATAGGTCAATTTATAGACCAATGGCTCAATAAAAGAAAGAAAAAATAACCAGTTACCGAAATTGAGCTAATTTTTTGTTGACAATATGTACTACATTCAATTATCAGGTTGACCATTGAGACTACAAAGGGGAATGCAATGGAGACTACAAATAAAAAGGTCACTCAAAGAAGGATTGCGAGATCGGCAAATATCGGCCCGGATTTTTTGAATCATATTATTCAGGGCAGGAAAAGATGTCCGCCTAAAGTTGCTGAGCGATTGGAAGCTGCCACCGGTATCAGCAAGCTTGTCTGGGTCTGGGGAAGTCCATGCGATATCCGGGCGGCGATCCAGGGAATTATGTGTCAAAAATGACGCAAAGCAATCCGCTGACCATAAACGAGGTGGCGAAGCTGGCACGCTGCAGCTACCACACCATTCACCGGGCAATCAAGAAAGGAGATCTGATTGCCTACAAACCGGGGAAAACTGTTCTTGTCCTGGAGAGCGATTTTGCCGCCTGGTTTAAAAGTAAACGGGTTTATTCGGTGAAGACTGGCAGACCCCGTCGGCGGGTTGAAATCAAGAGCGGATAATTGAAGGATTTTCAGTCCTGCCGGCATTCAAGCCATGTGGGGGAAGAAGGAATAGGTAATGCGTCTGTGGAGGGGGAAATTCCATTTTCTCACAAACCAGAAACGGCCCTGGAACGCGGACTGGACATTCTCTCCCCTGAATTGCGTGATAAAGTCCAGAAACTGGTGGAGATACCGCTCCTGCCTGACTGGCCGGAAAAAACACGCGGAGTCCCGAACCTTTGTCTCCGGTCAGCGCTTTTCGGAGTAATCAAACGTGGGCGCAGGAGGGCGGTGAAAGGGGAACTCGTCGCAGCGGTCAAGGGTCTGGACATCCGTTATACGGGATGGCGACTCGACCAGGGTGATTTCGATGTTCTGGTGCACGCCCTGCATCTGACCGCACACTCCACAGTGAAGACACCTGGCAACTACGTGTTTTTTAAGGTCAAGGGCTTTCTGCGGGCGATAGGGCGCCAGGCCGGCAAATCCGGGCGGGAATGGCTGAAGGATTCGTTTCGCCGCCTGACCGCTACCGCAGTGGAGATCAGCATCCAGATCCGCCACGGCAGCATGAGTGAAGAGTTTACTTATGCAGGATCACTGGTCGACGAATTTTACTATGACGCCAGTAGAAAATCCTATTTTCTGAAGATCAATTCCAAGCTTACCACACTTTTTGATGCAGGATGGACCCAGTTGCAATGGCAGCAGAGGCTTCACCTGAAAACCGATCTGGCCAAGTGGCTGCATGGTTTCTATGCCAGCCACCGCGAACCCTATCCGGTGAAGGTGATGACCTTGAAGCACCTTTGCGGTTCCGAATGTAACCGACTGGTGGATTTCCGGCGCAGCCTGCGTATCGCCATGGAGGAACTTGTCCGCGTAGATGCCGTGGTTGCCTGGGACATAGATGTAGATGACAAACTCCATGTGAGACGGAATTTTGCCGGTCAGTCATCTACACAAAAAGAGGGGGCATAGCACTCACACAAGGGGGGCATAGCAGTCGCAGTGGGGGGGCACAACACTCACATCAGGGGGGCATAGCAGTCACAATGAGGGGGCATTTCACTCACGGCAGGGGGCATAGCAGTCACAAACGAAGGGGCATTTCACTCACGCAAAGGGGGCACAGCAGTCACACAATAACGCAAATATCATGGTATAACTAATTGATAACATTTGAATTTCTAAGGATGACTTTTTTGCCTAATCATTTCTAATCTAATTTTAATCTTTTTCAGAATGGAGCAGAAGAGGGGGGTTCAGGTACAACATGATACATCCGTTTCAAAGCAACCAGGAATCAGAAAAAAAAGAAGCATGGGACATGGCCGTGCAATGGGTTGCCGGCAACCGTAAACTCATACGCCAGATAGCATCACCCTATATCCGGCATATGGCGGCAGACAGCAATGATCTCTTCCAGGAAGCGACAATAGCTGCATACAAGGCGTTTATCTCTTCCCAAAAAAAGGAAAAACCAAATCAGTTTGTTCCCTTCTTCCGGGTCATCTTTAAAACAAACTGTATCAGGTTGGCATCGGGAATTCAGACGGTGCAAAGCCTGGAAGATTATCAACTCCCTTGTCCGGAAAAGCCGGATGAACAGGAAGAGCACGAAACCGGCAGGATAGAAGAGGCATTGCAATCCGTCAGTAAACGGCAGCGGGAAATCTGCATCTGGCTTTTGCAGCAACCGGAACCGGTCAGCACCCCGGATCTGGCCAGGAAGTTCAAGGTCAGCCGTCGGCATGCCTGCCGCCTCATCAGCAGCAGCATTGAACGAATCTCCGGAGCAGTCCGATGAGCATAACAATCACGGAATTTGCCAAAGATTCCATCATTCCAAAAAAAGTTCTCCGCTATCTGAACCGTGCAGGAATCATTCAGGACCCGCTCTGTGCGGAAGACCGGATCGGCCTGCAGTTTCTTGAAAAGGTGTGGAGCAAAAAAGAGGTGCTTCGACCTCAATTTACCAAACTCTCAATGAAAGCAAGGCTCAGTTTTATCAGGACCGCAGATCTGCCGACCAAATGGGAACGCTATGCATATACCCGGTTCAGGAACCAGGAAGAGGGAAAAAGCCTGGCCATGCAAACCGTCGTGGAAGAGATTGGAATTACCTTCGGGTTCAGCCTGAATAACCAACAGATCGAGAGACTTTACAAGATCCGGAACCGGGCCCAGGTAGCCCGGCATCGAGAAAAAAATCTTTCAAAAAAACAAAACGAACCGCTCTTACAAGCGCAAACAAATAATTAAAAAACAGCATTTATTAACCGCTTACCGGAAAAGAAAAATTCAACTCTGCCGGCAAAAAGCGGGACAAAAAAATTGAAATACCGGTCACATGATGAGGAAAAAGAAAACAGAGGTGAAGACAACAATGAAAACAACTCTTCTGCTATCAACTGCCTGTTTGTTCTGCTGCGCGTCTGTAACCTGGGCCGATACCTGCGGAGAGGAGGCACGGTCCATTCTGCATAGCACCTATCCCTCTTTTTCTTTCGAAACAGTGGGCCCCACGCCGATTGATGATCTCTGCGAGGTGGTTTCCGAAAAGAACACTATCTATTTTGCCCCTGAGACAGGCCATCTCATCTTCGGGGAAATCTGGAGTAAGGACGGCAGGAACATTACCGGTGAAGAGCAGGGAAAAAGAATTACTCGGTCACTTGACTCCCTGCCCCTGTCCAAGGCGGTGAAAATTGGTAATGGCTCCAATACGGTCATCGAGATAACCGACCCCGATTGTCCTTACTGTCGCCAAGGTTCCGAATTCTTTGCCGGCAGGTCCGATGTGACCAGATACATCTTTTTTCTCCCCCTCGATCAGATGCATCCCGACGCCGCCCGCAAGGCAGAATTTATTCTGGCCGCAAAGGATCAGGCCAAGGCATATGAGCAGGTGATGTCAGGGGCCTATGACCACTCCCCGCTTCCGTCATTCACCCCCACCAGCATGCTCGGTGAGCACCGGAAGATCGCGGCAGGACTGCGGATCAGTTCAACACCCAGATACTGGATTAACGGCCAACCGGTATCCGGATTCAACCCCGCACAAATTGAGGAAATTCTCAGCAATACCGGCCAGGAAAAGGCCGGTGACCATTAAGCTTTACAAGGAGACGAAATGAAAAAAACAACAACATGCATGATCCGTTTGGGCGGCCTGTTTCCCATGGGCTGCAAACACAAGAAATCAATCATCGCCCTGATGGTTTTCGGGGTGACATGTCTGCTGGCCGCAAGCAGGGCGAATGCCTTCAACGCCCCGGCCGCCGGCACCTTTGCCTTTGATATTTACGATATCGGGGTCAATCAGATCCTGAAAGGCCCAATCGGTTTTGCCGCCGGCGTCGGGTCCATGGTGGCAGCTTCGGTCATGGCCATCCGCCAGATGCTGTTGCCGGCTGCCGCGACCGTCCTGGGCGGTGCCTTTCTTCTGAAGGCTGACAGTGTTGTTGCATCATTAGGCGCGCTGATCCGGTAAATGATATGTCGGACAATGTGAAAAGAGCATTTCCCCAATATCTTTCCGCACCGTTTCAGATCCTCTGGTACGAAAGCGACGAGCTGGCCCTGTTCATGTTCTTCCTGGTGCTGGCCCTGATGTACGGCAATGTTTTCTGGCTGCTGCTCATTCCCGGCCCTTATATTTACAGCCGGATCAAACGGCAGAAACCCCGAGGCTTTCTCTGCCATCTGCTCTATATGGCGGGACTCATCAGGATGAAAAATTATCCAGCGTATTTTGAGAAGGTTTTCAGCGAATAGGTTGCCATGCACTTGAGAATTTTCCTGCAGAAAACCAGTAACCTTTTCACCGAAAACAGGCTGCTGAAATTTGTGATCGTCGTGCTTGCCATGGCCGTGGTGGTCAACTCCTTGTTGGTGAACCAGGCGATCAAATACCAGCGCGTTATCCTGATTCCGCCAAAACTTACAGGCAGCATCGAATTCGTGGAAGGCAAACCAGCCGACCAGTACATCCGCGATCTGGCCCGGAGAATGGTAAGTCTTGCCGCCACCTATTCCCCTGCCACGGCCAGGAATCAATTCGATGAATTCCTCGGATTTTACGCTCCCGATGCCTACCCCGAAGCCGCTAAAGCCTGGTACGCCCTGGCCGGCCGGGTTGAGGAAAGTCAGGTCAGCACAGTCTTTTATCTGCGCAACCTGATCCTGGACAGCAAAAGTCAGCGTCTGGAATTACGCGGTGATCAGCGACAGTTTGCCGAGGATCGGCTCATTGAATCCGGACGGAAGACCTATGAGGCCAGATACAGGATTGAGGATGGCCGCTTTTTCCTCATCTCGTTTCTGGAAAAGCATTCGTAGCGGCGCAAGTGGAGAGATACGATGTTTAAAACCTGTTCGATCATGATATTGGCCCTGCTTGGTACGACGCCTGTTCAGGCCGACCAGTTCACAGGCCCGATTCTGCCTGAGGTGACAACGGCGGTGGATCTGTCCTCTTCCGATGTCAACCGGATCGTCTGCCCCGGTACGATCAATGATCTGATCTTTTCCAAGGAAAAAGGGATTGAAGGGCATTTTGTGGGGAGTAACGCCTTTGTGAAATTTGCCATCACCGTACAGGATGACGAGAAACACTATTCGAATACTCCCAGTGAGTTGTTCGTGAGCTGCAACAACACCATTTATACTCTGATTGCTACGCCCAAAAGAATCCCTTCCGTCACTCTGCGCCTTGCCCCTTCTCCTTCCCAGGACCTGAAACAGAATATCGACCACTACCAGACTATGCCTTTTGAAAAAAAGGTGCTGCAGCTGGTGCGCGAGGCCTACCTGCAGGAGTATCCGGAGAGCTACCGGATAACCGCGGCTGACGAGGAAGTAAACATCTCCGCGGATCTGACCGTACGTCTGAAAAAGATCGTGGATGTTGAAGGGGTGGGCCTGCGCTTGAAGGAATATTTGGTGCGATCGGCGGTAACTGATTCTGTCAAGGTCACGGAAAAGGATTTTCTGAAATCCGAGTTGGGTGAGCGGATCATTGCCGTGGTGGTCGAAGACCATAGCATTGGGCAGGGCAAGTCGTCCCGCGTCTTTATTGTCGAGCAACGGGGAGAGGATTCGTGAGCCTGAAAGAACGTTTTAATGCCTTGAGCCCTCTCAGGAAGAAAATCTGCGTCTGGTCCCTGGTGGGCGCGGCAGTGCTGCTTATCGTGGTCGCGGGTTATAAGACCAGCCGGAATCCGGAATCGGAGTCAACCGCGAGACTGGAAAAAACCCGGGAGATTTCCCTGGACCCGGATCTGATTGAGAAAACCATGCTGCGGGAACAACGAAAAGAGATCGAGGACATGCAGGCCCAGATTAAGAAACTTGCAAACGATGAGGAAGACAGGCGGCACTCGGGAAATTTTCCACCACCGGTTCAAGTCGAAAGCCAGTTACCGGAGATCCCTTCCGCTGATCAGGTAGAACAGTCTGCATCCTCACCTTATTTCGGTACTCCTGTTCCTCCCAGATTCCCGGCTCCACCGGTTCAGCAGCCTCCGCCGCCACCGAACGAAGAAAAAATCATCGGCGGCATCGGTATTCTCTCCAACCAGAGTGCTCTGTCTCCGGTTGGTGCTGACCAGGTTGATAAAAAAAAAGAGAACCGGACGGTTTATCTGCCGCCATCCTTTATGGAGGCCATGTTGCTGACCGGTTTCGATGCTTCTACCTCGGGGGAAGGCAAAAACAACCCGGAACCGCTCCTGTTGCGCATCCAGGCGCCTGCAGTACTGCCCAATGACGTGAAGGCCAATCTGCGTGGCTGCTTCATTATCGCCGAGGCAATCGGGCGTCTCAATAAGGAACGGGCCGATGTGCGGCTGGTGTCCTTGTCCTGCATCGGCCGTAATGGCCAGGCGGTGATCGATACCACGGTCAAGGGATTTGTGACGGACAGCGACAGCAAGGTGGGGCTTTCCGGCCGGGTGGTTTCTAAAATGGGGGCCGCTACCGCCAGGGCGGTCGTGGCTGGTATTTTCGGCGGTGCAGGAAACGCCCTGCAGGCTTCCTCCCTCACCCAATCGACCTCGGCCCTGGGCACCACAGCCATTGTGGACAGTGATCAACTGGCCAAGTCGGCGGCAGGCGGTGGTCTGGCCGAAGGCTCCAAAACCCTGCAGGAACTCTATCTCGATCTGGCCAAACAGGCTACGCCGGTGATCGAGGTCGGGGCCGCCAAACAAGTGACGGTGGTCATTTCGGAAGGCAAGGAATTGGAGATTAAGGAATTCGAACACGAAAATTTATAAAAGCATGTTTGGCAGCAATACATGGGAAGTTCGAAAATGTGATGTGATCAATTAACTAAAAATCCTTGCATATCTATCAGCCAATACCTGAGAATATTTTTCCTTCATCAACGGCGACAAAAAACTGATATCTATTAGTGCTTCCCAAGCAGTTCGCACCCTTACAAAATTTTCCAGTATCTTGTCCAGCACCCGTTCCGTCAGCCCCAATCTCTCCCTCCCAAAATAATCGACCATGTCCTGTCGCTTAAGCCTGTTTTTTTTGCCATTGAGCGGCAGGGCAAACTCCTCTTCGGGACGGGAAACAACTATAGTGGTATTTACCAGGTCATAGGCGGGTGAGAGCGATATGACATCCTTTCTGCGAATAACGGAAAAATTTTTCAGATGCATGTCTTCGTTGCCCGTCAGAAAACAGAACAGAGTCAGACGGAATAGTTTAAGCTTTTCCACTACCGGAAAGGAGCAATGGGTCTCTATCAGTCCTGCCACTTGCTCCATGCTTGAGCGGTATTTTGTATCCCTGGTCCGACCGCTCAGTTGGGCAAAATCCTCTACATGTAGTTTATCCTTACGTCCGGTGCGATCAAAACGTTTGACAAAATAAGTCATTGCACCGTCACGTCCATACAACAGCCCATGGAGCGGAACTTCAATGCCGGCAATATCTGCCATGCGCATGGTAAGATCTTCGTTTTCGGGCACTTCCGGGTAATCGTTGATCTGCGGTTTGAGGATATATGTTCCTCCCAAATCAACAATCTCGAATCGTTGTTCTTTAATAAGAAGACGCGCAGACAGTTTGGGCTGAACTCCCTGGATGGACATCTTGCCAGCATGGGCCGCCGCCTCCTGCCGCAACTCTCTGGCCGAAAACGGCAAATCTTTTAAATCGGTGATTTGCCGGGAAAGGAGTTTGAGCCCTTTCGCGGAATATCTGCCCTCACACGGTTCATAACTTATCGGACACAGGTTCATAACGCCTCGATAATGGTCACGGCACCGACCGTGTCCGCGCCAATCAGTAAAAGTTGTCCGAATTTGTCCTCCCGGTCGAGTTTATGCAGTCGAAGCAGGGCCTCCAGTTGGGCTCCTTCCGGCAGCACCCCGTCAAAAAAAGGAGGAAATTCTTCGAATACATACGCCTCCGTACGGACCGCCATGGTCAGCGATATGGGTGGGCCGGTATATTCCGGGGTGTACTCGAATCGATACTCCCGGCCATCTTCCGATTCCTGAAGATATCCGGCAAGCATAGATTGAAAAAAAACTTTAGCGGTCCGCATTGACCTGCTCTTTTAGAAAGGCTTCCTTCAAGGGGCTTTGGAAGTCAAGTTCGATATTCAGTACCCACAAAATCTTGAGCAGATTTTCCAGCCGTATACTTTCTTGGTCGTTTTCCAAGCCGTAGACAAGGTTTTTTCCAACGCCGGCCAGTTCAGCGAGTTCCAGTTGCGTCAAGCCGCTCCGCTTCCGATGAAAAAGTATTATGTCTGATAACTTGTAGCGCATAATTTTTCCCTTTATAGAGGGGATAATGATTGCTTCTACAATAGATTAACAGAATTCTATATTTATGAAAGCATTTTCCCCTGTTTAACGGGGAAATATCCCAAAAATGAGTATGGAATATGAAATTTTGAGAAAAAACATCAAAAATCCCCTGCTAAAAGGAATAAATTTATTTCGATGGTTTTTTGTGGGCGAATAAAAATGGTGACGGTGGTTATTTCGGAAGGCAAGGAGCTTGAAAATAAAGGAGTTTGTAAGGTGAAACGCTGTAGTGTATTTGTATATTGCTGAGCGCGGCACTGCTGGTCAGAATAATTCCATCTAATCCGCATTTACGCCCCACTTTCCGAATCTTGCCGTAACCTCTTCCGGTGCGGCAAGATCACCTTTCCGCGCTTCGTCCAGGCCTGCTTCAACCTCGCGGACGAACCATTCCTCATTACTTAAAAATCGTTCAATCGCCTGATTAATAATCCATGAGCGCGACCTGCTCAAGCTTTTCGCCATGGAGTCAATCCGATCGAGCGTTTCATCTTCGATTCGGATGGTTGTGCTCTTCATATCGGTCCCTCGCTGTCATGTATTCATAGGTATTCACATATATCCACAAATAATACAATGCCGCCTGTTGCCTGAAATTACAACAGTCGATAACCCGGGTAATGAAATTCATCGTGACTCACGTCATCCCCTTGAAAAAGAGAAGTAGAGAAAAGTCTCTTTTTAGATCATCCATGTTTCGGAAACTTTACTGATGAAATCATTTAATAAGTTGGCACGCTACAGTCTCTGCTTATTCCCTTTGCTGCTCTCCGGTTGCGGTGCGGCATTGAATCCCTATCATGAAAATTTCAACTGCCAGGCGCCTGACGATTCAGGAAAATGTGTCGATACTCCATCCGCCTATGCAGAGGCCGTTGGTATCAATCAGCTGGTAAAGGAGGGGAAAGCCAACACGGAAAGAGATGTTGACGGGGCGCGGCTTGAACGGTTGGCGGAGTTGCTGGAAGAACCACAGACTCCCATGATCGTTCCACCCCGCATCCTGCGTGTATTGATCCTGCCCTATAAGGGCGACGGAGATCTGTTCATGGCCCGTTATGCTTATCTCCAAGTGGAATCTGCCCAATGGCTGCTCAGCGACATCGATGAGGATATCGAGTCAAAATGATCTCTTTTTTTGATCGCCTCATCTTTGGCTCTGAGGGCGGTTTAAAGTTTGCCGATATCAAGAAAATGGTACGGAGGGATTCCTTCTCGAATTACCTTAATTATGTCGCCTATGACCCGGCAAGCGAAACCTACCGCAATCAAGATAACACGATCGGCATGCTGTGGGAGTGCACCCCGCTTGCCTTTGCAGGAGTGAAGACCCTGAAAACCCTGGAAGGTCTGTTTCGGGCCGGGCTGCCCATGGATGCGGTGCTGCAGTTTATCTTCCATGCCGATCCCCATGTCGAACCGATGCTTGCACTATTTAAGCGCTCACGCATCCGGAATCATCCCCTGGTGCATGCCAACCTGGAAGCGGTGAGCGCCTTTGTCCGCGGCGGGGTTGATGGGGTACATGAAAGCGCCGGCATCCCCATCCGGAATTTCCGACTGTTCGTGGCGGTCAAGCTGCCGCAGAAAAGCCGGGAGGCCAGAGACAGCGTGATTAAGGAGATCAAGCGGCAGATCAGCGAGACCCTGGCCGCCGCGCATCTCCATCCGCGCCACATGGGGCCGGAGCAGTTGCTGGAATGGTGCCGACGTTTCCTGAATCGTTACCCGGAAGGGTATCCGGACCGGAATTTTGGCCAGTATGACCAGTTCGTGCCGATTCGCAAGCAGATCATCAACAGCGACACGGTGATCAGGGATGAGGGCGATTGCCTGAAGGTGGGCGACAAGTATTTCTGCTGCACCACGCCCAAGGTATTTCCCAAGGAGGTAGATTCGCTGCAGACCAATTCCCTGTTCGGCGGCATCTGGGGCCTTATTTCGGACGCCGATCAGATCAAAACCGGGTTCCTCTATGCGGTGAATGTCATTTTCGAATCACTCTCCAGTACCCTGCACGCCAAATGCAATCTGGTCCTGCAGCAGGAGGCGGTGGGCTCCTTTTCGCCATCGCTGCGGCGTAAACAGGACGAATACCTTCACGCGGCCGACGATCTTGACAAGGGCATCCCGTTTGTCAAGGTCATGCCCATTCTCTGGACCTGGAGCACGGACAAGGACAAGGCGCTGGACTCCATGGTCCGGGCCAGGCGCATGTGGGAGAGCTGCGGCTACACCATGCAGCAGGACTGGGGAATTCTGAAGATCATGTTCCTGGCCGCCCTGCCTTTCGGTCTTTACACCGAGGGCAGGACCCTGCAGAATATCAACCGCGATTTCATCGCCCCGGTACCCACGGTCACGGCCATTCTGCCGGTGCAGGCTGATTTCGCCGGCGTCGGACTGCCGAAGCTGCTTTTCCTGGGCCGCAAGGGGCAACTGGCCGGGCTCGATTTCTTCGATGCCGGAGCCATCAACCAGAATGTCTTCTGCTGCGCCAGTTCCGGCAGCGGCAAAAGTTTTCTGATCAACTCCATATCCTTTAACTATTACGCCACCGGAGCCTTGATCCGCATCGTCGATATCGGCGGCAGCTACAAGAAAATGACCACCATGCTCGGAGCGCGCTATCTGGACTTCCAGCCGGGCATCCCTGTGTGCCTGAACCCTTTCACCCATATTGAAGACCCGGATGAGGAACTCAAAAGTGTCACCGCCGTTTTCGCCCAGATGGCCTATTCCAACTCCGCTGTGAGCCGGCCTGACGATACCGAAATGAACCTGATCCGCTACGCGGTGCGCTGGGCCTGGCAGCAGGAGGGCAACAATGCGGACGCCGATACCGTCTACCGGTTTCTGTCCCGTTTCCCTGATGTGCCGGAGGCAGACCTTGGCGAGATCGCCAGCAACAAAAACCTTTCCGAGGCGGCAAGCAAGCTGGCCTTCAATATCCGGGAATTCACCAGCCAGGGAGCCCATGCCCGTTTCTTTACCGGCCCGTCCACTTTCGACATCCGCCAGGATGAATTCGTGGTCCTGGAACTGGAGCATCTCAAGGTGCAGCCGGAACTTTACCGGGTGGTTACCCTACTGGTCATCAACGCCGTGACCCAGGACCTCTATCTCTCCGACCGCTCCCGGCCCAGGTTGATCATCTTTGATGAGGCATGGCAGTTCATGGGCGAGGCCGCCATGCTGGCCCCGGTCATCAGCGAAGGATACCGCCGGGCGCGGAAATACCAGGGCTCGTTCATGGTCATCACCCAGTCACTCTTTGATCTGAAGAGCTTCGGCGCGGTGGGCGAGGTGATCAAGTCCAATTCCGCCTTCAAGATCCTGCTGGAATCCCAGGATTTCAGCGCCGCCAAACAGGAAGGCCTCATCGATTACGATGACTTCACCACCGAGCTCTTGAAAAGCGTCAAATCCAAACCCCCGAAATATTCGGAACTCTTTTTCGACACCCCGTTCGGCAACGGCGTGCTGCGCCTGGTGGTCGATCCTTACACCTATTACATCTACACCTCGAATCCCCGGGAAATCGCAGCAATTGAAAAACTGGTTAAAGAGGGCAAGGATTATGATCAAGCCATCCGCGAGATGGTGCGTCGTCATCGCGCTTAGTGTGCTCTCTCAAGCCCGTTATGTACTGGCGGCTGATCCGACATCGGTGGCTCGTGACGCAGCCGGCGCAGCACTTAAGCAATTCGGATCAAGCGAGGCCATCCGCCGGAATGCCTCCCTGCCGCTCACTTCAGGGGAAGCGCAACTCTCGACCATCGACGGATCGGATTCCGCCGCCGTGCAGATCAACCATCCCTCATCTTCAGCCTTTCTCACGGTCTCTGTCCAGAGAGCTGCCAGCGGCGATCTCACACCAGTCCGGGTACGACAGGATCTCGATTTCGATGGCAATTTCGACTACAGCTATCAGCCTCCCTTGCCGATATCCGGCATCTGCGCCAACGGTGTCATCTCCTGTGATGCAGGCACCTGGGATCATTGCCGAACGTATAGCTGGACCAGCGACAGCGCCGGACGCGCGAATTTGACGGTCAGCCCCATGAGCACCCTGGCCGGCTGCTATTGTGTGAACCGTAGTTGCGGGAGCCCCGGCAATCCGCGGGACATGCTCAAGGACCTGGGCGGCGGTGCGGTAGCGGTGGTGCAGAAACGGAAAAGCGGGTATGCCGTGTCCAGGGTCGAGCTGACCGATTCCGCCATCAGCTATTACGGCCAGGACAACAGTGGCTCCCAAACAGGCGTTATGCCGCAGTCAGCATATTTTAACCAGCCCTCCGCCATGGCCGGTGACGTCAATGCCGAAGTGGCAAATCAAGCCGCCGATCCGAACAGCTACTATTCCATGGTGAGCACCAGCATGGCCGAGCGGGGAGCCGCCACCAGTTTGCAGTCCTGCAGCATAAACCGTATTGTCACGGTGGAACAACTCTCACGGTCCTGCCCTGACGGCAAGCCACCCGACCCGATCTCGGGCCTATGCGTCGAATGGCGCGGGTCGGGGTCTTCTTCCGGGTATATACTTTTGTCCATTCCCGGCACTATCCAGATAGCAAATGACCGGATACGACTCTCGATCGATAACTTTGGTACGGGGAGTTGGATCGAACTCAGAGGCGCCGGCATCTCGCGGGCAGCAATTTTTTTCATCGAAGTGGCGGATAACCGCATACGCGCCGGCATTGACAGGTTTGGCACGGGGGCCTGGGTAGAATTGACCGGCTCCGGAAGATCACAGGCGCCTTTCTTCGGGATCGAGGTTTCAGACGGCCGATTACGCTTTATCAGCATAGGAGGCAGCGCCGGCCAATGGATTCGCTTTCTCTCCGAAAGCGATGCCGTATGCACTTACAAGGCAACAGATACCATTAACGACCTGTGCAGTGCCATGGCAGACAATCCCGATTGTTCTCTGCAGGAGGAAACAGTGGATTCGGTGCAGACCTTCCGGAACTTCCAGCCTACCGGCCTTGCGCTGCTACCCTCGGCCAGAAGCTTCACCGCCTCATCGCCCTGTAACGCCGGTGAGCCGCCCTATGGCATGACTATCACCAGGGACTGGTGGCGGAAGGATCGGACCTATCGCTGCACCGGAAACAAGAATTTCGATTTCAGCGATGCCGCGCGCAGGGTGGACACCATTACCAGTTCGGTTGAAGACAATACGCCATCCCGGTCGAACTTCGCTTTTACCGATGCCAGAAAGGATCATGAGACCGGGGCATGGACAGTGGATAAGCAGACCCTGACCATCCCCGGGCTTGATCCGCCGCCTGACTGTGAAATGGTCTGCAAGACGAGAAAGCAGGTAGAGGACAGCCAGGCTGGTGTAAACGGAGTGAGCACCGATTATCAGAATTCACCCACTAGGTACGACACTTTTTATCATGTCTGCGATCTTGATAACAATTGCCCGAAAGGACCCGGAGAGGTCATCGTGGATGACTGCCGGTGTATTAACGAGTTCGCCGAGGCAGCCTCTGCCATGACGGTGCTTGACGAGGCTGGCCGCGACATGACATGTATCGATGGAGGAACCACCGCCAGCGGAGATTGTCTGGGTGAAATCAGGATTTTTGACGGCAGACGTTCGGAATGTCTTGAGAAAGGCTGGTCTACCTCATTTTTCAACTGCTGTGATGATTCGGCCGGCAGCTTTCTGTTTCTCAAGGAACATTGCCCTGACGCCAGCATCGAAACGGTTCAGGCCAAACAGGCGGGACGGGCTCACTATATCGGCACGTACTGCAAAAAAGACATCGTGTTTATCGGCTGCGTCCAGGAGGCGGAAACATACTGCCTCTTTAATTCCAAACTGGGTCGGATCATCCATGAACAGGGCCGCATTCAACTGCGGAAATTTAATCCCAACGGCAACTGGGGCTCGGCCAAAGCACCGAACTGCGAAGGGTTCACCCCGGAAGAGTTTCAGATGCTTGATTTTTCGCAGATTGACTTTTCGGAAGTGTTTGGTGACATTGAACCACTGCCAGCGTCCCAGATGCAAAACAATGTCCAAGGGGTGATCAATGATTTTCAGAACAGGCTGCAATAACCTTTCCGCCTTCCGAATTTAACCATTTATTACGCCTTTTAAAATAACCCTGATCATTTTTTTTGGATAAAATTACTTACAGAAGCAATTAAATGAAAGGAATTTTATCCATGGGGAAAATTGTAAAATCGCAAACAGCCACCAACAAGGCTCCTCAGGAAAACATCTTAAGTTTTTCGATGCGATTCCAGACCAAGGGTTGCCAGTCTATATCTTTTCCTGCTGAATATCAGACCGAGAACGAATATAGCAATAATCTTACCAACTTCAAGAATTGCCCCTCACAAATTTATTCTCTCTT
>JAHIVT010000010.1 GCA_018816555.1 Pseudomonadota bacterium | reverse complement strand
CTTGAACGCTTGAACGCTTGAACGCTTGAACGCTTGAACGCTTGAACGCTTGAACGCTTGAACGCTTGAACGCTTGAACGCTTGAACGCTTGAACGCTTGAACGCTTGAACGTTATTTTTTTCTCACTATGACATCAGATGACAGGGTGAGGGTGGTAGGATAAAGGATGAGGGAGAATGGGAAATGCAACTCAGTCTTTTTCAGTGGGATTTAATTGCGGTGGGCAAAGGCTACAACAGCCTTGCCAGGCTTGATTTTGACGACGCGCGGAGTCGTTTTTCAGGGGTGCTCAGGGATTTACCCAATCATCCCGAGGCCGGGCGTGGTATGCGGGATCTGCAATACTGGGAGAGAGTTTTTTGCAATATGGCGGGGCATGAAGCGGACTCCGATCTCCGCTTCATGTGGGAAAGGATCAACGGATTTTGTTTTGGAAATTCCGAAAGCTACCGGATATTACGGCTGAACCTGCTCAACAATCTGCTGACATTGATGGAGGGCAGGCCCGCATTTTATGCCCCACCTGATCTTTGCTGCGGTTATCTGCATCTGCAGCTTGGCAATTATGCTGCCGCGGAAACCCATCTGCGGGCGGTGCTTGGGAGTTTGCCGGAAAACGGGCGTCTGCATGCATATCTTGCCGATGCCCTGTGGATGCAAGGTCGGGCGGAAATCGCCGGCGCAGCCTATGCCAAAGCGCTGCTGCTTGCCCCGCAGGAGGTTGCGGTCGAGGTGATGCGCAACCGGCTGCTGGCAGCCGTTATTGGCGAATACGGGCCGGTCCTTGCGCCGATCTATGGTTTTCTGGAAGGTCTTCTTCCTCTTGTGGAGCAGGAAACTCCACCAGTCACCCGGGAAGCACGGGTATATGAACTGCTGCGGCAGGCCGAACAGGCAAGGCGTCTCGGCAATCACCAGGCCATGGTGACTGCCCGCCGGGGTCTGAAAAATCTGGCGCCGGAGATCCTGCAGGATTATCTGGATTGGCTGGGCGCGGGAACGTTGGAACGCTTGCACGCTTAAACGCTGGAACAATTATCAAACGAGGTGAGACAATGAGCAAAAAACAGGATGAGATACCGCAGGTAACACCGTCAAATACCAAGAAGGAGATTCTTGAGGCGTATAGTCAACTGGTGGGGAAGCTGGAGGAGCGCGAGGGCAACGAGTTGCGGCCGGAGAAGGAAAAGGAGGAACGGCGGACCAGGGAAGTGACCGTTGTTGCCGAAGAACTTGCCGCAGTCAGGGTGAGCGAGGCCATAGGCTCAATCAAGACCGAGATCGGCTCGGCCCTTACCGACATCGCCGTGAGGATCGAGGAGCAAACTGATCGTTACCGCAAGGTCAAAGAGGCGGTTGCGGTTAAGGAGAAGGAGCTTGCCGAAATCTTTGAGATGGAGAAATCAGCCTATTCCCTGGCCGCCCTGGTCGAGGCGCAAAAGCAGAAACGAGCAGCCTTTGAGGAAGAGATGGCCTCTCGTCGCGAGGAACTGGAGTCGGCGATAAAACGTGACCGCGCGGCCTGGGAAAAGGAGCAGGCAGAGGCCAGGGCCAGAGCAAAGGAGCAGCAGGAGCAGCTGGAAAAAACTCGTCGCCGCGAGCAGGAAGAGTATGACTACAAGCTCAAGCGGGACCGGGAACAGAAGACCAATGCCCTGCAGGATGAGGTCAACCGGCTGGAAAAGGAACTGCATCAGAAGAAGGAGGAGTTTGAGAAGAAAGTGGCGGACAAGGAAGCCAGCCTGAAGGAGCGTGAGACGGCGGTGACCCAGCAGGAAAAACGCATTGTCGCACTTGATATCCAGGTGGAGAAATTCCCCAGGGAACTTGAGGAAGGTATCAAGAAAGCGGTCAAGGAGACCTCGGAGCGGCTGACCGCCGAGGCCGCAAAAAATGAGGAACTGCTGCGCAAGACACTGGAGGGTGAAAAAAATGTGCTCACCACCAGGATTGCCGGCCTGGAGCAGGTTGCCGCTGACCAGAAGAAACAGATTGAGCTGCTTGCCTCCCAGATTGACAAGGCCTACGGCAAGGTGCAGGACATTGCCGTCAAGGCGGTTTCGAGCCCAAGGGAACGCTATTACAACGAATCCTCGCCAAAAGGCTCCGGCCAGAATGAGAGCAAGTAAAAGAAGCGTTTCAGCGTGTAAACGCTCAAACGTTCAAACGCTTAAACGCTGGAACGCTGGAACGCTCAAACTCTGAAACGTTCAAACGCTGCAACGGAGGAAGTGTACATGACCGCGAAAAATTTTGAAGACCTGGAAATCTGGCAACTGGCCCGGTCATTAACCAATAAAATATACAAACTCACCAGAGACGTCGGATTTGCCAATGATTTCGGGTTGTGCAACCAGATTCAGCGGCCTCGGTATCGGTGATGTCAAATATCGCCGAGGGCTATGAACGTGGCGGCAACCAGGAGTTCATCCAGTTTCTTGCCATTGCCAAGGGAAGTTGCGGCGAGGTCCGCTGCCAGCTTTATGTGGCCCTGGATCAGGGATATGTCAACCGGGAGGTGGCCGAGGCCCTGATGGATCAGCACAAAAAACTTTCCATCATGATCCATAAATTCATGGAGCACCTGAAAGGCAGCAGATTCAAGGGCCAGAAATATAAGGCCCCCAAGCCCGACCCGAAACTTGCCGAATTTGACGCCCTGCTCCAGGGGTATTTGAAGAAGTAAGGGTTCAAACGTGGAAACTTTTAAACGCTCAAACGCTTGATCGGTTGAACCTTCAAGCCGTAACATCACAATCTTTATAACTTTTTTGGTGGTGAATAACAAAAAACTGCAGTAGTATTTTTCCGTTATGCTTTTTGCCCGAGGGGATTCCGGCTACAGGTCACTCCCTCCTCGTGGCAATAAGAACCTCTCATGATCCACAGAGGATGCGCATGAAGAAAAAATGTCCGACCGGCTGAAATACGAGCGCTTTTACTGGTTCCATGGCCGGATCAAGTCCAGCCGCTATCCCAATGCCGCGCGGCTGGTTGAGGAGTTTGAGATCTCGCCCCGTACCGCCCAGCGGGACATCGATTTCATGCGCGTTCACCTCGAAGCGCCGCTTGAGTTTGATCGCCGCCGGCGCGGCTATTTCTACACGGATGATTCCTTTGAACTGCCCGGCCACTGGTTCAGCGAAACCAATATCCTGGCGCTGGCCCTGGCAATCCGCCTGGCTTCCACCATCCCCGACCACGCCTTCAAGGATGATCTCTGCCGGCTGATCGACAGGGTGCTCCATTCCACCGGCAAGAAGAGGGAGTCCTGTCTCGAACATGTCAGCGATAGGATCTCCGTAAAAAACATCGAATACTCGAAAGTTGATGGCTGGTGTTTCCGGCAGACGGTCCAGGCTCTTTTCGATGACTCGCCCCTGTTGATCACCTATCATTCGCCCCACACCGCTAAAACTTCCACCCGCCACATCCGGCCCCTGCATCTCATGCACTACATGGGCAGCTGGTATCTCCTTGCCTGGTGCGCTAAGAGCTGCAATATCCGCGACTTTGCCCTGTCACGCATCAAGACCATTGCCCCTTCCACTGAGCGGATTGAGCTGCCTAAGGCTCTGCCGTCGCTTAAGGAATATACCCGTCGCCATTTCGGCATCATGCAGGGCGCGGACCCGGTTGAGGCCGTGCTGCGTTTCTCCCCGCAGGCCGCCGCCTGGGTAAGCGAGCAGATCTGGCACCCGGAGCAGAAAACAACAATAGAACCTGACGGCAGCCTGCTGCTGCAGTTCACTGTGGCTGATTTCCGGGAGCTGGTGAAAAAAATCCTGAGCCACGGCGCCGAGGTGAAGGTCGTCGCACCAAAGGAGCTGCAAAACCTGGTGCGCGAAGAAATTGAAAAAATGACGAAAATTTATGGCTTCGTAAAAAGTCCTGGAGACAAATTTTCGTGACGGTAAATCATAGACTTATCATGCAATGTACGGCTGTCGAAGGGTTTTTTGTGAGACAGTCAAAATTTATGGGGTATGACATCGGTTGACACAGTGAGGGTGGTAGGATGGGGGAAAAGCGTTTAAACGCTTGAACGTTGGATCGCTTAATCGTTGTAATGCTGGAGCGTTTGATCGCCGGATCCCTGGATCGATTGATCATTGGAACATTTGAACGCTGTAACATTTTTTACGCTTGAACGCTGGATCGTTTAAACGTTGGAACACTTATACGCTGGAACGCTTATGACCAAATATTACGCCCACAGTTTGGAAAATCAGCCGCCGGAAAAATGGCAGCCGTTGGAAGAACACTTGAAAAACGTGGCTGAGATGGCTGCAGAATTTGCCAGACCTTTCGGCGGCGAGCAATGGGCCTACCTGGCCGGGTTGTGGCATGATCTCGGCAAGTATGCGGATGCCTTTCAGGCAAAACTGTATGCCGAAAACGGGTTTGAAGATGAAAAACAGTTCTGTCCAGGTTTTCCTAAAAAGTCCCAAAAATGGTTTTTTGCGTAGTAACTCATCGAGGTAGTTTCAGCATTTTGAGAAATTTTGACTTGTTGTGAAGCCGTCAATTTTTGGAGAATCACTAATAATGAACAATTCTGAATTGTTGGCTCACGCCATACAGGATGATAAGACCGGTGAATGGCGTACTCATTCTCTTGAGGAGCATCTTGCCGGTGTGGCCAAGCTGGCAGGAGAGTTTGCAGGGGTGTTCGGGAATGGTGATTGGGGAAACGCCGCCGGATTTCTGCATGATCTGGGCAAGGGGTCGGACGCCTTCCAGCACTATATCCGTCAAGTGACTGGTTTTGATACCGAGGCTCATATTGAAACATCGCCGGGCAAAGTTAACCATTCCAGTCATGGGGCGGTTTGGTCAGTTGAAAATCTGAAGGGCACCGGCAAAATTCTGGCCTATCTGGTGGCCGGTCACCATGCGGGTCTCCCTGATTGGTTTCACACACCGGGTATTGGCGGCAATCTTGAGCATCGGTTAAGTGAGGAGGAACGGAACGTTTTGCCCCAAGTGCGGGAAGCTTGGCAGGCGTTGGTCGTTTCCAGGGTAGTGGTTCCTAATACTCCTCCCTGTGGTCAGTGCTTCACGGAAGAAGCCTTCCATCTCTGGGTTCGCATGCTGTTTTCTTCTTTGGTTGATGCCGATTTTCTCGATACCGAAGAGTTTATGCGGCCTGATCAATGGGCGCAACGAGGGACATATCCTCCTTTATCCGAATTAAAAAGTAAATTTGATTCCTATATGGACAGCTTGGCAACCAAGGCCGAGTCAACCGAAGTTAATCGGCTGCGACAGCAAATCTTGTGTGAATGCCGTTCGGCCGGAGTTTGGGACCCTGGTTTTTTCAGTTTGACCGTGCCTACAGGCGGCGGCAAGACCCTTTCAGCGATGGCCTTTGCTCTGGAGCACGCGGTTGTTCCCAGTAACAAGAAAAAGAGAATTATCGTCGCAATTCCCTACACCAGCATTATTGAGCAGACAGCCAAAGTGTACAAGAAGGTATTCGGCGAGGAAAATGTGATTGAGCATCACAGCAGCCTTGACCCAGACACTGATTCACGTCAAAGCCGCCTGGCCAGTGAAAATTGGGACGCACCGATCATCGTCACCACCAATGTCCAGCTCTTTGAATCGTTGTTTGCCGCAAGAGGTTCTGCCTGCCGTAAACTGCATAATATTGCCGCTAGTATAATCATCCTTGACGAAGCGCAGATGCTGCCGCCTGAGTATTTGCGGCCCATAGTTTCGGTCATGAAAAGCCTGGTGTTGCATTTTAAGGTGTCTATGGTGCTCTGCACTGCCACCCAGCCCGCTTTGACTGGCAGAATCGGTGCTGGCCAAGCAGTGTTCGAAGGTATTGATCAAGAGGCGGTCAGGGAGATAATGAGCAATCCCCAAGAACTGACCAGGGAATTCCAACGGGTACAGGTCCAGATGCAGAAGGATAAGGTCACTGATTGGACTGAACTGGCCAGTAAGTTGGCAGCGTATGAGCAAGTGCTTTGCATTGTCAACACCCGTCGCGACTGTCGAGAGCTTCATAGCTTGATGCCGGAAGATACCATTCATCTGTCGGCCAATATGTGTGGTGCTCACCGCAGCCAGATCATTGCCAGAATCAAAGCGGCGCTTCATGACAAGCAGCCGATACGGGTCATCAGCACCCAACTGGTCGAGGCCGGGGTGGATATTGATTTCCCTGTAGTCTATCGCGCCATGGGTGGTTTTGATTCCATTGCCCAGGCGGCAGGACGCTGTAATCGGGAAGGTCTGCTAAACTTGGGGCGGGTGGTGGTTTTTGAACCTCCCAAAGCCGCCCCCCCTGGCCTGTTACGCAAGGGTGCCGATGCCGGGCGGGAGATATGGGCTTGCGACCCTGATGGGTGTAAAAATCTGGAACCGGCTGTTTTTCAGAAATATTTTGATCTGTTTTATGGAAAGGTAAACTCCTTTGATACGAAGGATATAAAAACCCTTCTGGAACAAGCTGCGCGGGAAGGTAAATTTCAGTTTCGCGAAGCAGCACAAAAATTTCATCTTATTGACGACCAGCAGCAAATCCCGGTGGTTGTATGGTTTGCGGATGAGAAGGCAAACAGTAGAGATTTGATTAAAAAATTGCGTTATGCCGGACCAAGTAAGGAGCTGATGCGCAAGCTGCAACGTTTCACCATTACCATTCCTGAACGGTGTCTGGTGCAAGCGCAGTCCGGGCTTGAGAAAGTGCCGGATGAGAAGCACGGAATCTGGTGCCAGGCAGCGGATGGGGTCTATGACAAGCGGCTCGGTTTCGTGGGATTGAATATTGTTTGGAATGAAGCGAATTTTATGTATTGAACAAGATTAACATGAGCGTGGAGAACAGCCTATGACGAACTTGGAAAAACGATTCTGTCTTGAGGTGTGGGGTGATTATGCTTGCTTTACCCGGCCCGAGATGAAAGTGGAACGGGTGAGCTACGATGTTATCACCCCATCTGCGGCGCGGGCTGTTTTCGAGGCGATCTTCTGGAAACCTGCCATCCGTTGGCATATCAGGGAGATTGAGGTGCTCAGTCCCGTCCGTTGGATTTCGGTGCGCCGTAATGAGGTTGGGGCAACAGCCAGCGCTGGGAAAGATTGCGTATTTATTGAGGAGCATCGGCTGCAACGGGCCGGACTTCTCCTGCGGGATGTGCGCTACCGGCTACACGCCTGGTTGGAATATATCCCGGTTGGTCAGCGGAAAAGGACCATTGGCCAAGTACCGGAAATGCTCTGGGATAACGACGAGCGCCAGGAAATGGAAGATAACCGGACCGCTTGGCAGACAAAGCAGGACGAAACTCCGGGAAAGTATCTTGCCATGTTCGAGCGACGGGCCAGGAAGGGGCAGTGCTTCAACCAGCCCTATCTCGGCTGCCGGGAGTTTTCAGCCTATTTCCGGTTTATCGAAAATCCGGAACAGGAATGCGCCTTGCCAATTGCGGAGAGCCGCGATCTGGGCTTCATGCTCTATGATTTGGATTTTGCCAACCCGGATGATCCGCGACCGGCCTTTTTCCGGGCGGAGTTGCGGCAGGGGAGAATTATCGTGCCGCCATGGGACAGCAAGGAGGTACACAAATGATTCTGCAAGCCCTGTATGATTATTATGAACGAAAGGCGCAAGACCAGGAGAGTGGTATCGCTCCGGTCGGTTTTGAGTGGAAGGAGATCCGTTTTCTCATTGTCATTGACGCGGACGGTAATGTGAAAAGTTTGGAGAATACTAGAGAGGGAACGGGGAAGCAGTCGGTCAAAAAAATGTTCCTTTTGCCAAAGTCAGCTAAGTCGACTGGGTCAAATGCTTGGCAGACAACATTTTTGCTCTGGGACCATTACGGCTATGTTTTGGGGTACCCCAAGGAGGATGAGCCGGATCGAGCCAAGGCCCTTGCCATGGCCGAAAAACAGCTGAGGACCTTCATTGATAAGTTGTTCAGTCTTCCAGTCCAGGTTAAGGCCGACCCAAGCGTTGCCGCAGTGCTCAAATTTTATGAGAAAGAAGAATATAAGAAGGTTCCCACCTTGGACAATTGGTCAGAGTGTTGCGGGATTAGCGGTTGTAACCTGACTTTCCGGCTTATGGGCGAAACGGAACCTGTCACAGGGAGAGAGGTAGTCATCACTTATCACAAGGCCATCGCCCTGCTCCCCGATAAAACAGAAACCTATGAGGCCAATTGCCTGATTACCGGGAAGAAAGGGATTGTTCAACGTCTGAGCGCATCAACCGCCATTTCCGGTGGGCAGGCGAGTGGAAAATTGGTGGGCTTTCAGAAAGACTCAGGCTTTGACTCCTACGGCAAGGAGCAGGGGTTTAATGCCCCGGTCAGTAAATATGCCCATGCGGCTTATACCACGGCATTGAATACCCTGATAAAGGGCGAAACCCATATGCTGGTTGGCGATACCACCACGGTTTTTTGGGCGGCAAGGCCTGCGCAACTGGAAAACGATTTCTCTCTTTTCTTTACCAGTTCTCCGAAAGATGACCCTGATCAGGGCGTTAGGGCTGTGCGACAACTCTATGAAAGTATTGCTGCCGGCCAGCTGTCGGCAGAGGATAGCAATAGATTTTATGTCCTTGGTCTGGCGCCGAATGCTGCTCGCATTGCTGTCCGTTTTTGGGTGCAGGGAACAGTGCGGGATTTCGCTTATCGAATTAAGGCCCATTTTGATGACCTCGATATTGCCAGAGGCCCAAAAGACGATGAATATTTCTCCCTCCATCGGCTACTGGTCCATACGGCGCTGGAATTCAAAATTAGCAATGTGCCGCCTAATCTAGCCGGGGCCGTCATGCAGGCCATTCTGAACGGCACGTCGTATCCTGCCACCTTGTTACAGCAATGTGTGCGGCGCATCAGGGCCGAAAGAAATGTTACCCGTATCCGGGCCGCCATCATCAAGGCGTATCTGAACCGGCATAACCGGATTTACCAAAAAATAGCAAAGGAGGTATTTACCGTGTCGCTTGATAAAACCAACATGAATCCGGCCTATAGGCTGGGAAGGCTTTTCTCCGTTCTGGAACTGATTCAGGAAAAGGCGAGCCCAGGAATAAATACGACCATCCGTGATCGCTTCTATGGCGCGGCTGCAAGTTCTCCGGTCACTGTCTTTCCCCAATTGCTGAAATTGAAAAATCATCATGTCGCCAAGCTGCCAACCCGTAGCAAGGTCTATTTTGAGTCTCTCATTGGGGAGATAGTCGATGGCATTAAGGCGGAGATGCCGGCTCATCTTGCGCTCGAGGATCAGGGACGTTTCGCTGTCGGTTACTATCACCAGCGGCAGGACTATTTCACCAAAAAGAATGAAAACAGATAAGGAGAATGACGATGAACGAATTAATTAAAAACCGGTATGATTTTATCCTCTTTTTCGATGTACAGGACGGCAACCCGAACGGCGATCCAGATGCCGGTAATCTGCCTCGCATCGATCCCGAAACCGGCCACGGTCTGGTCACTGATGTCTGTCTCAAGCGCAAAGTGCGGAATTATGTACAACTGGCGAATAAGTGTGCTACAGGCTTTGATATTTATGTGAAAGAAAAAGCTGTGCTTGGCCGCGCCCATGTGAAGGCTTTCAATGATCTGGGAATCAAGCTTGGGGAAGAATCAAGGGCTTCCATCACCAAGGAAATCCATGAAGGACTTGAGGAGATAGGGATGCATGAGGGTTTGAGCCTCGATACTGACGAGGACAGCAACACCTATACGCTTGTTGTGGCTGCCGATGCAGACAAAAAAGAAATCAATGATTGGCTGAAAGAAGCAAAACCATCCAAGACAGTCAAGGCTGCTGTCACTAAAGCCATAAAGGAAGCGAAGTCAAGGCGCCCCACGGGTGTCGAGGTGGAAAAGGGAAGGGGCAGGATGTGTAAAGATTACTACGATATTCGGACATTTGGCGGGGTGCTTTCCCTGAAATCAGCGCCCAATTGCGGTCAGGTGCGGGGGCCGGTACAGCTTACTTTTGCCCGGAGCGTTGACCAGATTGTTGCGCTAGAACACAGCATTACCCGCATGGCGGTGGCCACCGAGGCAGAGGCAGAAAAACAACAGGGAGATAACCGCACCATGGGCCGCAAATACACTGTCCCCTATGGCCTGTACCGTTGCCACGGGTTCATCTCACCCCATCTTGCCGCCCAGACTCTCTTTTCCGAGAATGACCTGAAGTTATTTTGGGAGGCTCTGAGCAACATGTTCGATCATGACCATTCCGCTGCCCGTGGTCTTATGAGCACCAGGAAACTGATCATTTTTAAGCATGAATCCGCACTAGGAAATGCCCCGGCGCAAAAGCTCTTTGAGATGGTGGCCAACCCCAAACCCATGGATGATAATAAGCCCATTCGTTCCTTTGCTGATTATTCTCAGATTGAAATTAAGGGGATTTTGCCAACTGGAGTGACTGAGTTTAAAGCGTCCTCAGTATGAGATTGTATGGTGAAAACGGGATGAATTTATATCTCCCCTTTCTATGATTATATAATATGGGAACAAAAAAACTTGATTCTAATGCCAAAGAAATTCGACGAACGCTGCATAACAAAGAATGGTGGTTTGTCGTCGAGGATATGGTGCTTGCTCTGATCGAGTCGAAAGACCCCAAACATTTTGTTCAGCACATGAAACAAGCGTCCCGGCACTCTTAATAATGATACCTACCCTGGAGAAAATCGATCCGGTCATCGCGGACAAGATAGACAATGCGATGTTCCTGGGTGAGGCGGCGGGACCAGACGCCCGGGGCGAGATACTTGAGTGGCTCCGGCTTGCCGATGCCGGTGAAGGGATCGCGCATGATGGCCTCTATCAGGTCGAAGGCGCGGAGCGCCACCTTGCGGTCAGTTTCGACCCAGTGGCGCAGGTCGTCACGGAACTCCGGCTGGAAGACGGCCTCGCGGTGTTTACTTCTCAAGACCTGTTTCCTGCCGGAGCGCTTCTAGCGAGGCTGGCTGGCCTTCACGTTTGAGAGCGCGGTCAAGGGCGGAGAGTAACCGTTCGGCGTTTGCCGGGGAGCGGAGCAAATGGGTTGTTTCAACCAGGCTCTCCAGTTCATCGGCCGCGATCATGGCAACGCTGCCTCCCTTGCGGCGGCGGATGACGACGATCTCGCGGTTTTCCGTGACCTCGTCGCAGAGGCTGGCTAAGTTGGCTCGGGCATTGGAATAGGTTGTTTGAAGCATGGTTACCTCCTGTTAATTGTTGTACAAGAATATTGTACATAAAAGTGCCCGCGTCAGCAACGCTTAATGTGAATAATTATATGGAAGGGTAAAAGGATAGAAACGGGCAACAAGGCAGTGCTGAGATCTACCTGGTCGAACGGAAATTCGAAAGCGGCTGTGAGGCAAAAATGAATAACATGGAAGAGTCGTAATGATTAAAAAACCCGAAAACCTGCATGCAAATCTTGGTGAAATCATTCTGTATCAGTCTGAGAATGGGCGGGCTGCTCTTGATGTGCGTCTGCAGGATGAGACTGTATGGCTCAGCCAGAAACAGCTATCCTCCCTTTTTGAAACGGAAAGAAGTGTTATAACAAAGCATATTAACAATATTTTTCGGACAGAAGAATTAGACGAAAAAGCAGTATGTGCAAAATTTGCACATACTGCTGCCGACAACAAAACGTACCGGACGAATTATTATAATTTAGATGTCATTATTGCTGTCGGTTATCGGGTGAACGCCAAACGTGGCACCCAGTTCCGCATCTGGGCCAGCTCTGTTTTAAAAGACCATCTGGTGCGCGGTTATTCGCTCAATCAACGACGACTGGCGGAAAAAGGCGTCGAAGAGGTGCGGCAGGTTCTGCGTCTGCTGGCCGGGACCCTGGAAAGCCGGAATCTGGTCAGCGATGAAGGCCGGGCGGTGCTGGAGGTTGTCAATCGTTATGCCAGGACCTGGCAGCTTCTTCTGCAATATGACGAAGACAATATGCCGGTGCCTGCAAGAAAACACGAGTCCAAGTCCGTCCTGGAGATTGACAAGGCCCGGCAGGCGATTGATGCTTTGAAAAAGGATCTGGCAAGCAGGGGAGAGGCAAGTGAAATCTTTGGCCAGGAAAGGGGCCAGGGCCTTGTCGGCATTATTGGTGCTATCCAGCAGACATTCGGCGGCCGGGATCTCTATCCGAGTGTGGAGGAAAAGGCGGCCAATCTTCTTTATTTCGTCATCAAGGATCATCCCTTCACGGACGGGAATAAGCGTATCGGCTCTTTTCTTTTTCTGTTGTTTCTCAGGGCAAACGGCCTGCTGGATGATGGGAGTTTCGATAACCGTGCCTTGGTGGCTCTGGCCCTGCTGACCGCAGCCAGCGAGTCCGGGCAGAAGGAAATATTGATCCGGCTGATTATGAACCTGATTGCGGAGGAAGGATGAGGTGCCCCGGCTATCAGGCGGCCTGGGGCTCAAGGACCTTGACTTCCCGTTCGAGTCGGTCGCCAAGGTTCATGCGGGCAGTCTCGGTGTCGAAGTGGGACTGGATGCCGGTCCAGAACTCCACCGAATTGCCGAAGTAGCGGCTAAGGCGAAGGGCCGTATCGGCACTGATACCCCGTTCCCCCCGGCAGATCTTGTTGATTCGCATGACCGGGACGCTGAGGTCATGGGCCAGCCTGTACTGGCTGAGATGCAAAGGTTTCAGAAATTCTTCCAGCAGTATTTCGCCGGGATGTACAGGAGGGAAATTTCTCATGTCGGTCACCTCAATGATAATCAGTAATTTCCACCTGGTGGGCGCCATCTTCCCGCCAGACGAAACAGATACGCCACTGTCTGTTGATGCGAATGCTATGTTGTTCTTGTCTGTCACCACTCAGCTGCTCAAGGCGGTTGGCCGGTGGAATGCGGAGATCATCCAGCGTTTTCGCATAATGAAGCATGACCAGCTTGCGTTCCGCCAGGCGCTGAATGTCAAGCGGAAGTTTTTTGGAAAAGCGGCCGGAGAATATTTTCTCCGTCTCTTTGCAGGCAAAGGATTTGATCATGACAATATAATAACCTCACAAGATATTATCGTCAAGGGTTAACACTATGCCATATTCCGAAGATGATCTCCTGCCCCTTTCTGCCCTGCAGCATCTGCTTTTCTGCCCCCGGCAGTGCGCCCTGATTCACATCGAGCAGGCCTGGCAGGAGAACCTGTTCACCGCCCAGGGCAGGCTGATGCATGAACGGGTCGATCAGTCGGGCCGTGAGTCGAGAAAAGATGTGCGGATCGAATACGCCATGCCCCTGCGTTGCCTGCGACTGGGCCTGATCGGCAAGGCTGATGTGGTGGAATTTCATTTGGAGGCAGGGGCAGGGAAAAGGTGGCTGCCTTTCCCGGTGGAATATAAACGGGGCAAGCAAAAAAAGGAAAACTGGGACAAGGTGCAGCTCTGCGCCCAGGCCATCTGTCTTGAGGAGATGCTTGGGCTAGGGGTTCCGGCGGGTGCGCTTTTTTACGGCAAAAATCGCCGGCGGCAGGATGTGCTTTTTTCTGATGAACTGCGGCGGGAGACGGAAGATGCCGCGTTGCAGCTGCATGAACTTATCGCTGCGGGCAGAACACCGGCGCCGGTTTATACCAAAAGGTGTGATTCCTGTTCGTTTTATGAACTCTGCCTGCCACGGCTATTGGAAAAGAAGAGAAAAGTGGAGAGCTATCTGGATCAGGCTTACGAAAAATAATGAAAAAACATTTGAACACATTGTTTGTCACCACCCAGGGTGCGTATCTGGCTAAGGAAGGCGAGACGGTTGCCGTCAAGGTGGAAGGCAAGGTTCGTCTGCAGTTGCCGATTCATACCCTGGGCGGCATTGTCTGTTTCGGACAGGTGTCATGCAGCCCCTTTCTCATGGGGTTCTGCGCCGAAAATGACGTTGCCATAAGCTTTTTGACGGAACACGGACGCTTTCTGGCCAAGGTGCAGGGGCCGGTTTCCGGCAACGTACTGCTCAGGCGTGAACAGTACCGCTGGGCCGATGATCAGCGGAAATCAACGTCTGTGGCCCGGTCAGCCGTGATCGGTAAGATTAGCAACAGCCGCACGGTTTTGCAGCGCGGTCTGCGCGATCATGCCGACAAAGTCGATGGCCAGGTTTTGCAGGCTGCCATTGACCGGCTTAATTCCATTCTCATGCATGTACGCGAGGACATCCCGCTGGATACCATCAGAGGCTATGAGGGCGAGGCAGCCCAGGTGTATTTTAAGGTCTTTGACAACCTGATCACTTCGCAGAAGGAAAATTTTCTTTTTCACGAGAGAAGCCGCCGGCCGCCGCTGGACAGGGTAAATTGCCTGCTGTCCTTTCTTTATACCCTGGTCATGCATGATGTTCGATCGGCCCTGGAATGTGTAGGGCTGGATCCGGCTGTCGGATTTCTGCATCGTGACCGTCCCGGACGGCCGAGTCTGGCCCTGGACATGATGGAGGAATTTCGTTCTTTTCTTGCCGACCGCCTGGCCCTGTCGCTGATCAATCTTTCACAGGTAAAGGATAAGGGTTTTCGGATCATGGAATCCGGGGCGGTGTTGATGGATGACGAAACGCGCAAGACGGTTTTGGTCGCCTATCAGAACCGGAAACAGGATGAGATTATGCATCCCTTTATCAAGGAAAAAATGCCGGTTGGTCTGTTGTTTCACAGTCAGGCCCTGCTCCTGGCCCGGCATCTGCGAGGTGATCTTGATGGCTATCCTGTTTTTCTCTGGAAATAATTTTTAGCGGAATGTTTGTATCCGTGGTCGCCAGGGGGGAGAGAACCAATGTTTGTTCTGGTAAGCTATGATGTGTCGACAATGGATAAGGCCGGGCAGAGAAGGTTGCGGCGAGTGGCAAAGGCCTGCAAGAATTTTGGGCAGCGGGTCCAGTTTTCCGTTTTTGAATGTATCGTTGATCCGGCCCAATGGACGGTTTTCCGGCAGAAGCTGCTTGATGAGATTGATGAAGAGGCGGATAGTCTGCGGTTTTATTTTCTTGGTTCGAATTGGCAGCATAAGGTAGAGCATGTCGGGGCCAAAAAAGGCATAGATCAGGAAGGGCCTTTGATTGTTTGAGATGGGGTGCGCGAACCACGAGTTCCCATTAAATTGCCGGGAGGTTCGCGCTGTCGGTAACTACGTGGGGAAAAGTTGGTTTTTCCCCGGAATGTGCCCCCAGCTACGGGGATTTTTTATTTATTTTTTCTGGATTCGCGGGAAAGCCGCGAAAAGAGGAGGTGTCGTAACAGATTGAAAGGAAACAGTCGCCCCCCACGCGGGGGCGTGGATTGAAACCTGTTCCACAAGCACGCTCAGTGCCAAACGAATCGTCGCCCCCCACGCGGGGGCGTGGATTGAAACCGGTTTGATCACCTTTATTTTACTGATTTCCAAAGTCGCCCCCCACGCGGGGGCGTGGATTGAAACAGGAAGCCCTCCTATCCTTTCCAGTTCTGTTAACGTCGCCCCCCACGCGGGGGCGTGGATTGAAACATCAGCTGGGCACCGGCCACCTTACGCATACCCGTCGCCCCCCACGCGGGGGCGTGGATTGAAACTGCTTTTCGTCTTGCTGCAGATGCCTTGTGACCAGTCGCCCCCCACGCGGGGGCGTGGATTGAAACCTTGGGGGGATTTGAAACATATTCAAAAGTAGGAACGTCGCCCCCCACGCGGGGGCGTGGATTGAAACCCGGATATCCTTCGTCATCACCCGGTCAATTACCCGTCGCCCCCCACGCGGGGGCGTGGATTGAAACTTGCTGCCCGCTCAATTCGCTGAAGAGCTGCAAAAGTCGCCCCCCACGCGGGGGCGTGGATTGAAACCCCATGTATTATTCACCGTCTCACCCGCTCCCCGGTCGCCCCCCACGCGGGGGCGTGGATTGAAACCTGATTAATACTTTCTGAGTTTCCATTTGCTTTAGTCGCCCCCCACGCGGGGGCGTGGATTGAAACTATTCGAGTACCAGACATAAAATACTCCCGGTTGAGTCGCCCCCCACGCGGGGGCGTGGATTGAAACATCTGCATTGTCCTCCTTAATTTCAATATCCATCGTCGCCCCCC
The DNA here is from genome assembly GCA_018816555.1 of Pseudomonadota bacterium. GTDB lineage: Bacteria > Desulfobacterota > Desulfobulbia > Desulfobulbales > SURF-16 > SURF-16. The sequence continues at coordinate 29,290 of JAHIVT010000010.1, read as the reverse complement.
ACGCGGGGGCGTGGATTGAAACCTTGCGCCTTGCTTCGACTTTACCACGGTGGCTGCGTCGCCCCCCACGCGGGGGCGTGGATTGAAACCGGCGCGGTAACCATGTGGGCGCTTACAATGCCCAGTCGCCCCCCACGCGGGGGCGTGGATTGAAACACGAGATGGTCAACGGCGTGTGGGCGGCAAGGGGGGTCGCCCCCCACGCGGGGGCGTGGATTGAAACGAGGACAATATTATGATTGGTGGGCAGACCGGGGCAGTCGCCCCCCACGCGGGGGCGTGGATTGAAACTGGTCGGTGGCCTCGATGATCTCATCATCATCGGGTCGCCCCCCACGCGGGGGCGTGGATTGAAACTTGGCGGTTGCCCGTACCGCGGCGATGATGGTCTGTCGCCCCCCACGCGGGGGCGTGGATTGAAACAGGCAGTCCTTGACGAACTTCTCCAGGTTGTCTTTGTCGCCCCCCACGCGGGGGCGTGGATTGAAACCGTCTCTTGGGCATTGTAAGCGCCCACATGGTTAGTCGCCCCCCACGCGGGGGCGTGGATTGAAACCCCAATTTCTTTGCGCTGGAACATCCCAATCAGGTCGCCCCCCACGCGGGGGCGTGGATTGAAACAAAATTTGTTTGGCCTACTCCAATCGATGGTGGCGTCGCCCCCCACGCGGGGGCGTGGATTGAAACCTGCAGTATGCCGCCATGGGCGAGACGTTGCGCTTGTCGCCCCCCACGCGGGGGCGTGGATTGAAACTCCATGACGGAGATCTTCCAGGCGTCCAGATGGTCGTCGCCCCCCACGCGGGGGCGTGGATTGAAACAAACGTGTTTTTAAATCATCGCCCCCGGCAACAGTCGCCCCCCACGCGGGGGCGTGGATTGAAACATGATGTACATTTCCGGTCGACAGCAGCGCAGCGGTCGCCCCCCACGCGGGGGCGTGGATTGAAACGCATCCTTGGGCAATCCCCGGCTTTCGAGGAAGTGTCGCCCCCCACGCGGGGGCGTGGATTGAAACCCTCGCCCCTTCCACCAGCCAGCGCAGGATGCCGTCGCCCCCCCACGCGGGGGCGTGGATTGAAACATCCCAAAACAGCGGCTTAATGAACGTTACCTCGGTCGCCCCCCACGCGGGGGCGTGGATTGAAACCTGCTCCATGCCATAGCCCCAGGCCCGGATCTCAGTCGCCCCCCACGCGGGGGCGTGGATTGAAACATTTCCACCCCGTCCACGCTCCAGCCGGTTTTGGGTCGCCCCCCACGCGGGGGCGTGGATTGAAACTCTGGTCTGTGGCTGCAGGAGAAGCTGTTTGAGCGTCGCCCCCCACGCGGGGGCGTGGATTGAAACACCAGGAGGATCATTCGTGGATAAGGGATGTAAGGTCGCCCCCCACGCGGGGGCGTGGATTGAAACTGCTTGATGCAGGTGGAAGGCATGGCTCCGGTGCAGTCGCCCCCCACGCGGGGGCGTGGATTGAAACCATTGCCAGCAGCTTTCCGGGAGTTGCTTGAGGATGTCGCCCCCCACGCGGGGGCGTGGATTGAAACAACGTCGCTGTACTCAATCGGTCCCCCGTTTGGCCGTCGCCCCCCACGCGGGGGCGTGGATTGAAACCGCTCAATCTCTGAAGCGACAAGGGTCATCTGCAGTCGCCCCCCACGCGGGGGCGTGGATTGAAACATTGTCGGTGAGGTCTGTCTTGGTCCAATTTTGAGGTCGCCCCCCACGCGGGGGCGTGGATTGAAACAGCGAGGCGATAAAGGGCAAGCTTAACCCGACCATGTCGCCCCCCACGCGGGGGCGTGGATTGAAACCTGGAAGCAAATTAATACGCTGGCTATAACTCCTGTCGCCCCCCACGCGGGGGCGTGGATTGAAACCTTTATGGTCGAAGAAGGCGAGGAAGGAATTGACGTCGCCCCCCACGCGGGGGCGTGGATTGAAACACAGTATTTATTTTAAAAACCAATCGGTACTGTGTCGCCCCCCACGCGGGGGCGTGGATTGAAACCCTATGGTATCGGAGGTTGGGAGAAACTCTGGAAGTCGCCCCCCACGCGGGGGCGTGGATTGAAACCATAACCCAACGTATGATTCTCCAAAAGAAATGGAGTCGCCCCCCACGCGGGGGCGTGGATTGAAACATCTTGGGGACAAACAGGTGATTGGTCAGATATGGTCGCCCCCCACGCGGGGGCGTGGATTGAAACTGTTACTAAATGTGCAATTGCGGATCGCAATATTGTCGCCCCCCACGCGGGGGCGTGGATTGAAACAGCATCATCGAGTAACACTTTGGGGTCCAGGTCTGTCGCCCCCCACGCGGGGGCGTGGATTGAAACGTTCAACAGGTATCACATTACTTTCCATTACAAGTCGCCCCCCACGCGGGGGCGTGGATTGAAACAGTAGCCCGGAAGGTGGAGGGGAACAGCATATTCGTCGCCCCCCACGCGGGGGCGTGGATTGAAACCGGAACGTGCGCCTCAAGACGCTTGATCAGATCCGTCGCCCCCCACGCGGGGGCGTGGATTGAAACATCTGGACGGCGGAAAGCGCGGAAAACCCCATCGGTCGCCCCCCACGCGGGGGCGTGGATTGAAACATTAACGCCGTTTCCAAATTAACGTACTTTTTGAGTCGCCCCCCACGCGGGGGCGTGGATTGAAACCGCTGTCGAATTTGATTTTTCTCCGTTGACTGCGTGTCGCCCCCCACGCGGGGGCGTGGATTGAAACTTTGGCGAACAGATTATCCGCCCGGCAATCACGGGGTCGCCCCCCACGCGGGGGCGTGGATTGAAACATCAATTCTGTTGCCGGTGACTATTTCTACGGTGTCGCCCCCCACGCGGGGGCGTGGATTGAAACTGGGTGATTCTGGCCCGGATCGAATAACGCAGATAGGTCGCCCCCCACGCGGGGGCGTGGATTGAAACACCGCCTCATCCTCGGTCGCCGTTTCCGCCAGCCGTCGCCCCCCACGCGGGGGCGTGGATTGAAACAGACCGTTACATACTCGGTCTGGCTTGGTATTTGAGGGTCGCCCCCCACGCGGGGGCGTGGATTGAAACCGGCAGTCGTGCAATCCATCGCAAGCGAGACAACGTCGCCCCCCACGCGGGGGCGTGGATTGAAACGTTGTAGATTTTGGCGTATGCAATAGCGGCATTTGTCGCCCCCCACGCGGGGGCGTGGATTGAAACCCATCACCAAGAGTACTTTGGGATTTGGCAGGAGCTTTGGTCCCCGGCTTTCGCCAGGGTGACGACATAGAGCATGCGAACATTCTTAAGTTAATGACATTGGATTGCCCATCTCGCATTTCCGCCCCAGAATGCAGACGCCGCGTCTAAACGCTGAAACGCTTACACGTTCAAACGCTTGAACGTTTATTTTTAAAGCCTATTCCCCTGACATGGGGAGTTGTGATAAAGTGAAAAAAATTAAGAACCGGCGAGATATCCGGGCTCTTGTGGGGAAGGGTCCGGGATGAGAGAAAAGAGTGGCTGGATTACGATGCGTGAAGGAAGAGAAATGAAGAAGAAACATAAAATATTAGTAATTGATGATGATGAGACGGTATTGGAAATTATCGAGCATATACTCGCCGCGACCGGCTACCAAGTGCAGACTGCCAGGAGCGGCAGGAAGGCCCTGGAGATTGCCGAGATTGCCAACGGTGATGTTGATCTGGTGTTGACGGATGTGGTCATGCCTGAGATGAACGGGGAGGATCTGGCTTTGGTTTTCAAACGGACCTATCCTGCCACAAAGGTGCTCTTCATGTCGGCTTATCTGAGGCCCGGCGCGGTAAGATATGCGGAGTTGCATGGGAAAGTGGAGTTTATCGTCAAGCCTTTCACCTCGGAAAAGTTGAAAGGCGAGGTCAAAAGAATCCTGTCTTGAGAGCTTGTTCCCGGTGTTCGCGGGAACCCATTGCTGTAACGTCCCTTCTTTTTCTTGATCCCGTGGTATGCCCGGATTTTTTTTCGATAAATTGGAGAGAAATCCGCTAATTATCTTTGAATTATTTGCGCCGGGCGTCTTTTTCCTGTAAAAATGAGTGTTGCTGCCGGAAAATGTTACGGAATAACGGCTGGTTTATTGAACGTGCGGAGGGTATATGGCTGACCAGGACGAAACAAAGGCGCATTCGGCTTCAGTGCAGGAGCTTTTGCGGGCAATTCCCAAGGTTGATGAATTCCTGGGCTGGGTGGACCACATGCAGGCGCCGGTGCGTTTTGTCAAGGCCGCCGTTCGGGAAGTTCTTAACATTGAACGGGAGATGATCCTGGGAGGCCGGCCCCGCAAGCCGGAAGATCTTGGCCGCGAGGTGCTGCTGGAAAAATTTGATAAACGTCTCAAGGACAAGCTGACCACCAATTTCCGGACGGTAATCAATGCCACCGGGGTTATCATCCACACCAATATGGGTCGTTCTCTGCTGCCGCGGGAGGCCATGGACGGCCTGGTCAAGGTGGGCAGCCGCTATTCCAATCTGGAGTTTGATCTTGCCACCGGCAAACGGGGCAGCCGCTACAATCTGGTGGAGGATCTGCTTTGCGAGTTGACCGGGGCGGAAGCCGGTCTGGTGGTCAACAATAATGCCGCCGCGGTGCTGCTGGCACTGGATACCCTGGCCAAGAATCGTGAGGTGATTGTTTCCCGGGGCCAGCTGGTGGAGATCGGCGGTTCTTTCCGTATCCCCGAAGTGATGGAAAAAAGCGGCGCCTTTCTGCGCGAGGTTGGCGCCACCAACAGAACCCATCTGCGGGATTATGAAAACGCCATCAACGAACAAACCGGCCTGCTGCTGAAAGTTCATACGAGCAATTACCGCATCATCGGTTTTACCTCCGAGGTGACCCTGCCGGAAATGGTTGAGTTGGGCGGGAAGCACAATCTGCCGGTCATGGAGGATCTGGGCAGCGGCAGCCTGGTGGACCTTACCCGCTTCGGGCTGGAAAAGGAACCCACCGTGGGCGAGGTGGTGAAGGCCGGGGTTGATGTGGTGACCTTCAGCGGCGACAAGCTGCTGGGAGGTCCCCAGGCCGGTCTGATCCTCGGCAAGCGCGACATCATCGGCCGCATCAAGAAAAATCCGCTCAACCGGGCCCTGCGTATTGATAAATTCACCCTGGCCGGACTGGAGGCCATTCTGCGGCTCTACTTTGATGAGGAGAAGGCGCTGACCGCCATCCCCACCCTGGCCCTGATGGGGCTGCCGCCTGCGGTGATTGAACGCCGGGCGGTCAGGTTGACCCGCAGGATCAGAAAGAGTCTGGCTGATTGCTGCGAGGTGACCATTGTCTCTGTCGCCTCCCGGGTCGGCGGCGGCGCCATGCCGGAGCAGGACCTGCCCAGCAGGGCGGTTGCCCTGCGGCCCGTGGCCATGAAGGTGACGGATCTGGAAAGAAAACTGAGGGAGACCTCCATGCCGGTGATCGGCCGCATTGAAAACGAGGCCTTGCTGCTGGATGTGCGCACCGTGGCTGATGATGAAATACCCGTGCTTGCCGCTGCGCTGTTTGAGGTTTTTGAGGTGGAGGAGAAATGAGCTTTCCCTTTGACTTGCGCAGCAAGAAGCTTGATGAGGTTGACATTGATCTGTTCAGCCTGGAATTTGCCGAGATCGTTCGCCTCTTTCTGCCCAGCCGCAAGGTGCATTTTGCCGGGCCGCATCCGGGCGGGGATCTCCATGCCGCCTGGAAAGCCGGGGTCGAGATGGTGCGCAATGCCCAGAAACCGGTGGTGGACGGCGGAGAGGTGGAGCACCTCTATCTGCCCCTGTGGGACGGGGAAAAACTTTTCTGCGTCGCCATCCTGGACAATCCGCCGGATACCTATCAGGACTCCTCCTCATCCATGCTGCTGGAAAAAAGCCGGTTGATTTCAGCGGAAATGGCCAGGGTTAAACAATTCGCCCTTGATCCCGTCACCGGCCTGCCCGGCGGCCCCATGCTGCATAATCGCCTGCAGGCCCTGTTGCAGAAGAAACGCGCCCATGAAAACGGTAATACGCCTTTTTCTCTGCTGCTGCTTGAGATGCATCCCCGCGCCCGGGACGGTGAACAGGCCCTGGCAATAATCGCCAGGAGCGCCGCCTTCCTGGATTCACTCATCGGCCATCTTTTTACCCCCTGCCATCTGGGCAGCGGTATTTTCGGGCTTCTCTGGGAAGGGGTAGGCGAGGTGCAGACCATGAAGATGGCTGATCTGCTGCTGCGCTGGCTGAAAAGAGAGGGGTTCGCCAGGAGCCGGATCGGCATCCGTTCCTGTCTGTCCGAGGAACAGGCGGTGGCCGGGGAGATATTTCTGGCTCAAGCCTGGGGCGCCCTGGGCGTTGCCCGCAAGCGTGGCCCTTTTGCCCTCTGTTCCCATCAGGCGCTGAGCAACCGCAGCGCCCATCCCCTCTGTCCGCCGCCGGCAAGGGTTTTTGCCGAGCTGCGCAAGTTATGGCAGGACAGCGACCGGTTTGCTCTGCTGCTTGTGCATGGGGACCATGGCGATGACAACGGGAGCGTTTCCTGGCCGGACACCTCGGGTGCGCCGCTGGTCCGCATTGATGAGCATGAGGCCTTTGTTTATCTTGACGGGGCGGAGCAACAGGCTGCCGAGGCGTGGGGCAGGGATTACCAGGCCAGGGCCGCCGGCGGCAATGCCAGTTTTTCCCTGGGCATTGCGCTCTATCCCGCTCATGGCTTCAAGAAGATGGAAATGGTGGGTAATTGCCGCAAGGCTCTGCTGCATACCGGCTTTTACGGACCGGGCAGCATGACGGTTTTTGACGGTGTCAGTCTCAATATCAGTGGTGACATCTATTACAACGAGGGTGATCTGGCCCGGGCGGCCAAAGAGTATCGCCTGGGGCTGCAGCTTGATCCTGCCAATATTAATTTGCTGAACAGCGTGGCCGTCACCCTGGCCCAGATGAATCTGTACCGCAAGGCCATTCCGCTTTTTCAGCAGGCCCTTGCCCTGGAGCCCGCCAATTTCATGGCGCTCTATAACCTCGGCTTTGCCTATCTGGCCACGGAGGAAGAAGGCAATGCCATGGCGAATTTTGAAAAGGCCCTGGCGGAACAGGATGATAATTTTGATCTGCTGCTGCAGCTGGGCAAGCTCTATTGCAAGGCGGGCCGCTTTGCCGATGCGGTAAATGTGCTGCGCAAGGGTGAGCAGGTGGGGCCGGGCGGTGTGCGCGATATCAGCCATGGCGCGGTCCACCGTTTTCTGGGCGAGGCCTACAAGGGCCTTGGCGAGAATGGCAAGGCCATGTCCTGCCTGCAGAAGGCGGCCCGCCATAATCCCCGGGATGCCGCGGCCCTCAGCATGCTCGGCGAACTTTTTCTGCTGGAGAGGCAGGGGGATGATATTGCCCTTACCCTCTGCCGCCAGGCGGTGGAGCTTGATGACGATGACTGGCGGCACTGGTCCCGGCTGGCTGCGGTGCTGACGGCATTGAGAGAATATGATGATGCCCTGCGGGCCTTGCGCAAGGGCCTGGCGCTGGACGGCAGAAACAGCAGGCTGTTTACCCAGCTGGGTGCTCTCTATGAAAAACGGGGCAATGCCGGGCTGGCGGAAAAAATGTACAGGAAAATTCTCCGTTTGGATCCGCTGTGCCGGGAGGCGACGGAACGTTTGGCCGCCTTGCAGAAGATATAAAGGCATTGCCCGGCGCAGTCTAACCAGCGGTTTGCCGGCCCGCGCCATTCCATGCTTGCCCGCCCCACTTTACACCAGCCTTCCTGAAAAAAATAATTTTATCTATTTTTCTTTCTGTTAGTTCCCATTATTTCTATATATTGTTGTGCCCATAATGTAGCACACCATATGTGGTAAAAAGTCTCGCATCCCCATGTTTTTGCCTGAAAACTGGGTAATATTTCCTCTTGACACTTCTGTTCGTTGCCTCTTATAAGTATCTTACTATGGTGTAAAGTGGGGCAATAGGGTGCAGAGGGGATAGAAAGTGAGTGAGACAGTCATTGTGAGTCAGCCAAGCCGCTTCAGAGGCAGGTCTGAACATACGCTGGATGGGAAAGGGAGACTGAATGTGCCGTCCCGTTTTCGTGAGGTACTCCTGCGTGAATATGACGACCGGCTGCTGATTACCCCGCCATGGCGTACCTGTCTGCGCATCTATCCCCTGCAGGAGTGGGAAAAAATGGAAGCCACTCTGCTGAGCAAGGAAAAAAAAGATCCCCAGTTTCAAAAGATGATCCGCTACCTGATAGGAGGATCGGAGGAGTGCCAGATTGATAAGAATGGTCGTATCATTCTGCCCATGCATCTGCGCAATCAGCTTGATCTGAAAAAAGATGTGGTGATGATGGGTATGGGGTCGTTTTTTGAGATATGGGACAAGGATATCTGGCAGGCGGAAAGCAGTATAACACCGCAGGATTTTAATGAATTTGACTCGACCCTTCATGAACTAGGCCTCTTTTAACATATGGGGACAAAACCGGTACACCTGCCGGTCTTGCTGGATGAGGTAATGCACTACCTGGCTCCGCAGGATGGCGGCCTCTATGTGGATGGCAACCTGGGGCTTGGCGGGCATAGCGGGGTGATTCTTGAGAGAAGCAGCCCCGGCGGCCGGGTGATAGGGTTTGATTGGGATGAAGATGCCCTGGGCCGAGCCCGGCTTAATCTGGAGAGGTATCAGGGCAGAGTAGAGTTCGTCCGGCGCAATTTTGCCGAGATCAGGGAGGTCCTGTCGGAGCTGGGGGTGGACCGGGTTGACGGGTTGCTTCTTGATCTCGGCTTATCGTCCCTGCAGTTGGATGTAAGCGGCCGAGGATTTACGTTTCAGGGTTCCGAGCCCCTTGACATGCGCATGGATGTCAGAAGCCCGGAAACAGCGGCAGATTTGTTGAACCGGGCCAGCGAGCAGGAGCTGGCAGACATTTTCTACTTGTACGGAGAGGAACGTCAGGCCAGGCGGATTGCGTCTTTTGTGGTTGACGTCCGCAGGAAGACCCCACTGGCGACGACTGATCAGTTGGTAAAGATTGTCGAAAACGCTGTTCCGCGCAGATTCTGGCCCAAAAAAATTCATGTTGCCACCAAGGTTTTCCAGGCGCTGCGCATCGCGGTGAACCGGGAACTCGATAATCTTGAGAAAATTTTAGACAGCGTGGCGGATATTGTAAAACCAGGAGGGCGTATCTGTGTAATTTCCTTTCACTCTCTGGAGGATCGTCTGGTGAAGCGGGCTTTTAGAAATAATCCTGCCTTGGAGCTGGTAACGGCAAAAGCGGTTATCGCGGCAAATGAAGAGATCTTGGCAAATCCGCGGTCAAGAAGCGCCAGGTTGCGCGTTGCCGCGGTGCGGGGTGTGTGATGGTCGCGCAATTTTCTTCACGCTATAAGCCGAGCCTCAGCAGAAAGCTGGGCCAGAAGGGGCCGGGCCAGAAATTGAGCTTGGGCAGCTGGTTCTGGAAGTTGACCGGCGTGGTGATCGTCAGCGTTACTCTGGCAGGCATGGCGGGCAGTTACTGGTTTTCCTGGAGCATCAGACGTGGATTGGACGGTTTGACCGGAGTGCAGGGGGAAAAGCATGCATTGCAGCAGGTGAGCAACAAGCTGCAGGGCCAGAAGGGGCAGCTGCTTGACAGAAAGCGTATTGAAACCGTTGCTGCAGCAAAACTTTCACTCTACCCCACCATGGAACAGAGTGCCGGGGGCGGGGTGATTGTACGGATTCCCGCACCATGACAGGCTACAAGGGACCGCTTGACAGTAACTGGGGTAAAGGAGGGGGATACAGGCAGGAGGAGGAGAAGCAGAAAAGGATTGCCAGACTGAAGCTTCTGGCCGGCCTCGTGGTCATTCTCATCATGGCCGGGGCCTCTTTCTTTTTTTTCCGGCAAAGCCCTTCCGGAGAGGGAGACAGCGCAAAAAACAGGACCGTCAAGGTAAATGAGGATGCGCCCCTTGCCGTACCGCAGAAAAAGGGAGAAGTCAGGCGCAGAAATATTTATGACCGGAACCTGAATGAGCTTGCCATCAGTTTTAAAGTTGACTCGATCTATGTCAAGCCCCTGGAGTTTGACAACATTGAAAAGACGGTTTCGGTGTTGGCCGATGCCTTGAATCTTGATGAAAAAGATGTGCTTGAGGAACTGAAAACCCAGAGGACCTACAAATGGGTGGTGAAAAATATTTCTCCTGAGAAGGCAGCCGCGGTTGCGGCGTTAAATCTTCCAGGAGTTTATTTTTATGAGCAGGAACAGCGTTTTAATCCCAGCCGGGCGAACATGGGGCAGATTATCGGCGAGGTAAAAGACGGACACGGTTTATCAGGCGTAGAACTCTTTTATGACAATCTGCTGCTGGGCGGGTCGGGGGCACCGGATTCCGTAACCAGGGGTGGCGGCGGGAAAAGCCTGGTTCTGACCATGGACGCCAAAATGCAATCGCTGCTGGAGCAGGAAATGACGGCATTGCTTAATGACATACGGCAGGATGATCAGACGGCTGAAGCGATGACAGCCGTGAGCGCTCTGCTGATGGATGCGGACCAGGGCGAAGTTCTGGCCTATGTCAAACTGCCGTTCTTTTCCGCCACGAAATTGGGAACGGCAAACGGCTTTGAAGGCGTGGACCGGATGATGGGCGGCCATGTGGACCCCGGGATACTGTCGCTCATTTTCAAGGATGCGGCAAACTTTGAGCAGGCGCAGCAGGCCATCGAAGCAGGCCAGACCGAAGAAGAACAGGCCCCGGTTGAAATGATTAAATCTCTGGTGCCCCGGATGATGAAAAAAATACGTGAAGGACCGACAAAATCGCCATGGGTACAACTTCAGGACGGGTCATATGCATCCGACTGGCTGGCGGCGGCGCTGGATGATGAGAAGGCGGCGGCGGAAAACGGTGAGGTTGATTTTTCCGATTTCGGCAAAATCCTGGACAGAGTTGGTCAGTGCACGCTCGACCTCCCTGGAGATAACGGCGGCAAGGAAACGGGGTTAGGGTTGCTGTGCGGGTATGCGGCACTGGTAAACGGCGGCAATGCAGTCACGCCTCACATTTTGCAGGCCACTTTTTCAGCAACAGGAAAGCTGGAGGAATGGCCATGGTCGCCACAGGAGAACAAGGTCATCGGCGCAGATGCAAGCCGTGACCTTGTTCTTTTTTTGCGTGAAAAGGCCCACCCTGCGGATATCGTACTGGTGGGTGAAATTCTGCGGCCCCGGGGTGATATGGCGTCCATAGAGGCAAAGATAACTCCGCCGACTGAAGGAGAAACAGCGCCGGCCGCTGCCGCAACCCCTGAGTCGGAAGCGAAACCGGATATGTTGGTTGCCCGGCATTGCGACGGTCTGGCCCTGGCCTCGATCACGGTGAGTAAACCTGAACTGGTGATGCTGGTAGTCATTGAAGATGCCAGAATCAATCTGATGCAGGCTTCGCCAGTGAAGCAGCGCGTTGATTCCTTTCTGCAGGCAGCCTTCAAATTGCATCATAAGAAGGAGAACGCCAAGGCCGTCCCGCAGTCGATATCCAGGGAGGAAATCTTCCAGCGCTGGATACTGCGCAATAAACAGTTGGGCTTTGATGTGCTGGGGGGCAGAAAAAGTGATGCGGACATCATGATCGATGTGCGAGGCATGAGTATCCGCAAGGCTCTGCAGGAACTGGATGGATTTGATGTCAAGGTGGTAATCGAAGGTTCGGGCATTGTCAAAAGACAGCATCCCGAAGGCGGGAGCAAGTTGAAAGAGGGGACACTGGTGATTTTGAAGGCGGAGATAAAGCGCTGATCCATGGTAACCATGCGAAAAAAAAGACTGGCCGATCTTCTTGCCGCAGCAGAACTTCCCATCCTTTGCCCTGAGGATGAGAAGGATATTGAGATCTGCGGGGTGACGGATGATTCGAGACAGGTCGTGCAGGGTATGCTTTTTGTCGCAGTGGCAGGCGCTACGGTGGATGGCCACCGCTTTATCAATGATGCCGTGGCCAAAGGCTGTGCCGCGGTGCTGGTCTCCCGCGATTATACCGAAGAATGTGCCGTGCCGCTCATGAAAGTAGATGATACCGGCAGGGTTTTGGGATATCTTGCCGCGGCTTTTTTCGATTTTCCCTGCCGCAGGATGAAGATGATCGGCATCACCGGCACCAACGGCAAGACCACTTGCACCTATCTGCTGGAGGCAATGATCGCCAAGGCAGGCGGGGTTCCGGGAGTGATCGGTACGGTCAGTGTCCGCTATAAAGGTTGCGAGACCCCAGCTGCGTTGACTACCCCGCAGCCGGTGGAGCTGCAGCGGATTCTCGAGCAGATGTCCGAGGCTGGGGTTACCCATGTCGCCATGGAGGTTTCCTCCCATGCCCTGGCCCAGCAGCGGATAAACGGAGTGTGGTTTGATGTGGCGCTGTTTACCAATATCAGCCGTGATCACCTGGACTTCCACGGCAGTATGGAAAGCTATTTTGCCGAGAAGGAAAAGCTTTTTGCCTCCTATCTCAAAGACCATGGCCAGGGGGTTATCGTGCTGGGCTCAGGAGAGGCGGAGGAGCAGGAAAACAATGGCTGGTGCGACCGGCTGATCGCTGTTCTTGCCGGGCACAATCATGCCTGTCTGACCTGCGGTATCGGCAGGGGACTGATCCAGGCCAGGAATTTCAGGTTCGATCTGCAGGGGATCAGGGCTGAGATCGTTTCCCCCGAGGCACGGTTTGTGCTGGACAGCCCGCTGGTGGGCGAATTCAACCTCCGCAACCTGCTGGGGGTTATCGGTTGCGGAACGGCGCTGGGTTATGCTCTACAGACCATCTGCACAGGGTTGGCCGGAGTGAAAGGTGTGCCGGGCAGACTGGAGAGGGTGTTGCCCGATGGTGACACGGCGCAGGAAGGAACAGGGTTGGCAACCGTCTTTGTTGACTATGCCCATACCCCGGACGCCCTGGAAAACGTACTGCTTACCTTGCGGGCGCTGCGTCCTGAACGGTTGATTGTGGTCTTCGGCTGCGGTGGAGACCGTGACAGGGGCAAGCGGCCGTTGATGGGCGGTGTGGCGACGCGACTTGCTGATGTGCTGCTTGTCACCTCGGACAATCCCCGCAGTGAGCCGCCCCGGAAAATATTGGCAGAGATCGAGGCGGGCATCCGGGAAGAAAAGCTGGCCAAGGGAAAGGGCGAGCAGCTCATGCAGAACCGGCAGCTTAAGGGGTATGACGTGATCGAGGAACGGGCGGAAGCAATCCGCATCGCTATTTGCGGCGCGGGAGCGGGGGACGTTGTGCTGATCAGCGGCAAGGGGCATGAGTGCTATCAGATTATCGGCAGCCGGAAGTTGTTTTTTGACGATCGACAGCAGGCCAGAGAGCAGCTTAACATTGCCAGACAGGCAGCATAGGGGACAAGGAGAAAGGGAATGGAACTGGAACGAAGCACAGAAAAAGAGTGCTGCCGACTTGCAGCCGGTCCGGCGACGGCTGAATTCGGCTATGGCTTCAATACGGTGCAGGATCCAGTCTGGACTTTGAGCCAGGTGCTGCTGGCAACAGGGGGACGTTTTATCTGCGGGGCGCCGGAGGCGAATTTTCGCGCCATCTCAACGGATACGCGGACGCTTGAGCCGGGGGATCTCTTTGTGGCCCTGTCCGGCGAACGTTTTGACGGGCAGGAGTTTGTTAAGGAGGCGATCCGTAAGGGGGCTGCCGGCGTTATTGTCTCAAGCATGGTGGAAGAAAAACTGCCCGTGCCGGTTATTATGGTCGCTGACCCGCTGGAGGCCCTGGGTGATCTGGCTGCCTATCGCCGGGCGTCCATGCCTAACCTGCAGGTAATCGCCATTACCGGCAGTTCGGGTAAGACTACGGTCAAGGAGATGTGCGCCGCCATTCTGAAAGAGGAATACAATGTATTGAAAACGGAAGGAAACTTGAACAACCTGATCGGCATGCCCCTGACCCTGCTGCGTGTTGATGCCTGCCATGATGTGGCGGTGCTGGAAATGGGCATGAACCGGCCCGGCGAAATTGCCAGAATGACTGAAATCGCCGACCCGGATATTGCCTGCATCGTCAACATCCAGAGCGCCCACCTGGCTGGACTGCATTCCATCGATGGGGTGGCCAGGGCCAAAGGCGAGCTGTTCCGGGGCGGTAAGTCCTGGGGCAAATTCTGTGTCAATATGGATGATAAGCGGGTAAGGGCTCTTGCCCGCAGCTGCAGTCAGGAACAGATCACCTTCGGCAGGGCCCGCAATGCTTTTGTACGGGCAACCCATGTGCGGAACATGGGCGAGGAGGGGATGCTTTTCACCCTGCATGTGGGCGGCGAAAAGGTGAGAATTACTATTCACAGCCTTGGGGAGCATAACATCGGCAACGCGCTGGCCGCAGCGGCCATGGCCCACGCCGCCGGAGTAAAGGCCGAACAGATTGCCCAGGGGCTGATGAACTTCACCCCCTATGATAAAAGGCTGCAGATGGAAACCATCGGCGGACTCAGGATCATCAATGACTGCTACAATGCCAACCCGGCATCCATGCTGGCGGCGCTGGAGACGGTCCGGGCCATGAAGAAAAGTAAAAAGAGTGTGGCCATACTGGGCGATATGCTCGAACTGGGCGAGACCAGTGACTCGGCCCATCGCCGACTCGGTGAAACAACTGCCTGCAAGGCATTTGATTATCTTTTTGCCTATGGGCAGTTTTCCAGAAAGGTGGTGGAAGGCGCGCTCGATGCGCGTATGACCATGAAACAGGCAAAACAGATGGAGAACAAAGAGGATATCGTGGAGGCCATTGTCAAGCTGATCGCCCTTGGTGAACTGGCAAGCGGTGATCTGGTGCTGGTCAAGGGTTCACGGGGCATGCGCATGGAAACAATTATCGAGCAGTTCAGGAACAGGCTGTAGGCGGGCGTCAATGCTTTATCATCTTCTCTATCCACTCCATAACCTATATGGGGGCTTTAATGTCTTCCGCTACATCACCTTCAGATGTATCGGGGCCATTGTCACCGGCTTTTTAATTGCCATGGTGCTGGGTCCGCATTTCATCAGGTTGCTGAAGCGCAATCAGGTGGGGCAGGTGGTGCGGGAAGACGGGCCGGAAAGCCACTTCAGTAAGCGTGGCGTTCCCACCATGGGAGGGGTGCTGATTATTTCCTCGGTGGTCATTTCAACCCTCTTGTGGGTTGATCTGGCCAGCAAGTTCGTCTGGCTGATACTGGCCATCACCCTGTGGTACGGGGCCATCGGCGGTATTGACGACTGGCGCAAGATTAAGAAGAAAAACTCCAAGGGGTTGAGCGCCAAAGCAAAAATGGCGCTGCAGATCGTCGGAGTGGTTGTTGTCGGTTCCTTTTTATTGAATCAGCCGGGTTTTGATACCTCGCTGAGTTTTCCGTTTTTAAAGGACGTGAAACCGGATCTTGGAATTTTTTATATTTTTTTCATGGTTCTGGTGGTGGCCGGCTCCTCAAACGCGGTCAATTTGACGGACGGACTGGACGGGCTGGCCATCGGCCCCACGGTGGTGACCAGCGGCGTTTATCTGCTGTTTTCCTATCTGGCCGGCCATGCCGGGCTTGCCGCCTATCTGCAGATCCCGTTTGTTCCCGGCGCAGGCGAGGTGACGGTGTTCTGCGGGGCATTGGCCGGGGCGAGTCTGGGATTTCTCTGGTTCAACGCCTACCCTGCCCAGGTGTTTATGGGTGATGTTGGGTCGCTTGCCATCGGCGGAGCCCTGGGAGTGGTGGCGGTTATTATCAAGCAGGAGATTCTGCTGGTGCTGGTGGGCGGGATATTTGTCATGGAGGCTATTTCCGTGATCCTGCAGGTGGGTTATTTCAAGATTTCCGGGGGCAAGAGGATTTTTCTCATGGCCCCCTTTCATCATCATTTTGAAAAAAAGGGCTGGGTGGAGCCGAAGGTAGTTGTCCGTTTCTGGATCGTGTCAATCATTCTCGGCCTGATGGCGCTGGCCACGCTGAAACTGCGGTGATCATGGCATGGTTAGCTTAAAAGAATTCATCACCTCTCCGGCATCCTATAAGACCCTTGTTGTGGGGTCGGGCAAGTCGGGATTTGCTGCGCTGAAGTTCCTGGATAAGCTGGGCTGCCGGGTGGCGCTCAGCGAAAAGGCCAAGGAGTCGGCCCTGGACGGCAAACTGCTGGAGTGGCTGAAGGAAAGGGATGTCTACTATGAGACGGGGGGACACCGCAGGGAAACATTCCTCGATGCCGATCTCATTGTAGTCAGCCCTGGTGTGCCGCTGGAACTGGCCGAGCTTGCAGCAGCTCGCCAGGCCGGTGTTGAGATCATAGGGGAGCTTGGGCTTGGTGCTGCTTATCTTCAGATACCAATTGTTGCCGTAACCGGCACGAACGGCAAAACCACGGTGACAAAACTGATTGGTGAATTGCTGCAAGGAGCTGGGAGAAAGGTGTTTGTCGGAGGAAACATTGGGACACCGCTGATGGATTACCTGCTGGGGGAGCAGGATGCGGAGATAGCGGTTCTGGAGGTAAGCAGTTACCAGCTTGATACGGCGGCGCAATTCCGGCCGGACGTGGCAGTGCTGCTCAATATCAGTCCGGATCATCTGGACAGGTATGCATCATATGATGACTATGCGGCAGCGAAAATGAGGATTTTCGCCTGTCAGCAACCGGAAGACCTGGCTGTGGTCAATGCCGACGACCAGGAGATCACGGCTCGGCTTGCAGCTGCGCCCATTGCCGCGAAAACACTCTGGTTCGGCAGGGAACTAGCCGGCCGGCCCGGTACGATTATCGAGGATGGCAAGATTGCCCTGCAAGGGATGTTTGCCCATGAGGGAAAATATGACCTGCCTGAGGAACTGCTGAAATCGCCGAACCGTGAAAATGCCATGGCGGCAATCCTGGCGGTGCGGGTCATGGCCTGCCCGGATGAGGTGATCAACAGGGTGCTGGCGGAATTTCAGCGCCCTCCCCACCGGCTTTTTCGGGTGACCGAAATCAAGGGGGTGAGCTATTTTGATGATTCAAAGGCCACCAATGTGGGAGCGGTGCAGTCAGCGCTGGAGGGGATGACCCAGCCGGTGATTCTCATTGCCGGTGGCCGGGACAAGGGGGGCGATTACCTCTATATGGCGGAAAGTGTGCGGGCCAAGGTGAAAAAAATGGTGCTGATCGGCGAGGCCAGAGAAAAAATGGCCAAAGCCTTTGAGGGGATAACCAGCATCGAGAAGGCTGACAGTCTGGAAGAGGCGGTGCTCAAGGCTGCCCGTTGCGCAGAGGAGGGTGATGCGGTACTGCTGTCCCCGGCCTGCGCCAGTTTTGATATGTTTCAGAGCTATGCCGACCGCGGTGAGAAGTTTCAACGGGCTGTCTGGAATCTGGTCAAGGAATAAAAAGAATGTCCGGGCCGCAGTTGACCCAACGGCAAAGGCAGATGGGGCAACTGGATGAAGAACTGAAAAAGTGAAATGATTAACCGGGAAAGAAAAAGTGAAAATGGAAAAAGTATGTTGCCGCTGCAAGCGAAACGAACAGGCGGGAAGGTGGGTTCCCTTGAAGGACGAGGACACAGGCACGTATTCGTATGGTTTTTGTCCGAACTGCTATCAGATAACCCTGGCTGAGATAAAAATGGCGTCACCCAAGTACAGATCCAGGAAGACGCCTGAAATGACAGTTTGATCCGTAAGGATTTATGGGAAACAAGGAAATCAGATTGATTGTCAGCGGAGGCGGAACGGGAGGGCATCTTTTCCCGGGGATTGCAGTGGCTGAAGCCTTTCTGGATCGGTACCCGGGCAGTAGGGTGCTTTTTATCGGCACCGGGCGACAAACCGATGCACGTGTGCTGGCCAACAGAAAATTTGAGACCGCAAGCATCAGCAGTCAGGGTCTGAAGGGTAAAAGTATGGTGCAGCGACTCTCCGCCCTGTTGCAGCTGCCGTTGTCCACCTTTTCCGCCATGCGTCTGATGAGAAGGTTCAGGCCGCAGCTGGTCCTCGGGGTGGGGGGCTATGTCACCGGGCCGGTGCTGGTTGCGGCAAAAATGCTGGGAATCGCCACCTGCATCCATGAGCAGAACTCGGTGCCGGGCATGGCCAACCGCAAGCTGGGGAGACTTGTTGACCGGATTTTTCTCTCTATTCCCGGCAGTGAGCGTTATTTTGCCGAGGGGAAATGGGTGATGACCGGCAATCCGCTGCGCCGGGAACTGACTGACGCGGCGGAAAAAAAGAGAGGGCCAAAGGAAGGACTGACACTGTTGGTGCTTGGCGGAAGTCTCGGAGCGCACCGGGTGAATACGCTCATGGTGGCCGCCATGGAAATACTGAAAAAAAAAGGAGATAATCTGCGGGTCATCCACCAGACCGGCAGGGATGATGAACAGATGGTGGCCGGCAGATATGAAAAGTTGGGCGTAAAGGCCGAAGTGGCGGCTTTTTTTACCAATATGGCTGAGCTGTACAGCCGGGCCGATCTGGTGGTTTCACGGGCGGGAGCCACCACTCTGGCAGAGATCACGGCCTTTGGCCTGCCCATGATTTTGATTCCGTATCCCTTTGCCGCCGATAACCACCAGCGCAAAAACGGTGAATATCTGGTGAAGGGCGGTGCGGCGATGATGTTCAGCCAGGAGGAGTTGACGGAAGAAAAGCTTGCTGAGCAAATCAACGCTCTCCTGGTGGATGAAAAGCGGCGGCAGCAGATGGGGCAGGCTGCCAGGGGTCTGGCCAGGCCCGATGCCACCGAGAGAATTATCGAACAGTGCGAGAAGCTGATGTTTGCCTGAAAGGGATTGCGGGAGACCTTACTCGCGTAAGAACAGACAAAAATAAAAACGAAACAGACAACATTGTATAACAAAACAAAACATATTCATTTTGTCGGCATCGGCGGCATCGGCATGAGCGGTATTGCCGAGCTGCTGCTCAATCTGGGCTACAGTGTCAGTGGCTCCGACCTGAAGCAGAGCGATATCACCAGGCGACTGCAGAGCCTGGGAGGCAAGGTTTACCAGGGGCATAACGGTACCTGGGTGGGCAATGCCGATGTGGTGGTCATCTCCTCGGCGGTCAAGGAGAACAATCCCGAGGTGATTGCCGCACGGGAGGCCTTCATCCCGGTTATTCCCCGGGCGGAGATGCTGGCCGAACTCATGCGCCTGAAAAAATACGGCATCGCCATTGCCGGCAGTCACGGCAAGACATCCACCACCTCTCTGGTGGGATGGCTACTTGCGGAGGCAGGACTTGATCCCACAGTGGTGATCGGCGGCAAGGTGAACAGTCTGGGCACCAATGCCAAACTGGGCGAAGGGGAGTTTCTGGTGGCTGAGGCGGATGAGAGCGACGGATCTTTTCTCCAGCTTTCCCCGGTGATCGAGGTGGTGACCAATATTGATCTGGAGCATCTTGACTACTACAGGGACATTGACGAGATTAAAGAGGTTTTCCTGCAGTTTGTCAGCAAGATACCATTTTATGGCGCTGCCGTGCTCTGTCTTGACGATGACAATATCGCCTCCCTGCTGCCGCGCATTAAAAAAAGAGTCATAACCTACGGACTGACAACCCAGGCGGATATCAGCGGCAGGCAGTTGAAATCAGAAGGGCTGAACACCAGCTTTGAGGTGTGCCGGGGTTCCGAGTTGCTTGGTGAGATCATGATCAATTCACCTGGCCGTCATAACGTACTGAACAGTCTCGCAGCAGTGGCCGTGGGGTTGGAGCTTGAGATCCCGTTTGCCAAGATTGCCTCAGCACTGGCCACATTTACCGGGGTGCAGAGACGTCTGGAGATTAAAGGAGAGGCCCGGGGCATCACGGTGATCGATGACTATGGCCATCATCCCACGGAGATCAAGGCAACCCTTGCGGCCATCAGAAGAGCCTGGCCGAGCCGTCGTCTGCTGGCCATGTTCCAGCCGCACCGTTACACCCGCACCCAGGGGTTGTTCAAGGAGTTCTGCACCGCCTTTCATGATGCGGATATTCTCATTCTGACCGAGATCTATCCGGCCAGTGAAAGTCCCATCGAGGGGGTGACGGCGGAAAATCTCATGATCGGCATCAAGGAGCATGGTCAGCGGCAGGTTTTTCTTGCCCCGGGGGTGGATGATCTGGCAGGGATGGTGCAGCCCATGCTGGAGCATGGGGATATTGTGCTTACCCTTGGGGCCGGCGACATTCTACGGGCCGGCGAACAGCTTTTATCCGCTTTAGGGGCCGTTGCGCAATGACCATGGCATTTCTCATTTCGTTACGGCCCTTTATGCCGGTCACGGTAATGGGTTGCTTTGGTCACTTTTACCACGGTATGGCATGAGATATGGAGACTGGAGGGATGTATGAGGCTGCAGTATATACCGGGAAATGGGACCAGGTGATGTCTCCGCTGGGTGAATCCGGAGCGCAACTCCCTGCATGGGCGTCTGCCTTGCAGCAGGGGATGGCTGGTCACCACAGGGGAGATATTGTCTGGCATGGATCGTTGGCCGTCTACACCACATTTAAGGTGGGAGGCAGGGCCGAGGCCATCGTTTTTCCAAAGGGCCGCGACGAGTTATCCAGGCTGGTCCGGAGCCTGCACGGTCTGGATGTGCCGTGGGTCATTCTCGGCCGGGGCAGCAATGTGGTGATTGCCGATGCAGGACTCAAAGGCGTGGTCATCGTTTTCGGCCGTGATTTCGCTGAGATTGAGCTGGTAGACGATGCTGCGGACAGCGTGGTGGTCAGGGTCGAGGCCGGCTGCAGTCTGGCCAAGCTGGTCAGCTGGGCGGTTGAGCGGGGCTATGCCGGGCTGGAGTTTGCCGCAGGCATCCCCGGCAGTGTCGGCGGGGCGATTGTCATGAATGCCGGGGCCTGGCAGCGCGAGATGAAAGACGTGCTGGTCCGGGTCAGCATCATGGATGGTCAGGGCGCCATCTCCACCAGAGAGGTTGAGTCAATGCAATTTGCCTACCGGACCTGGGGGGAGATGAAGGGGACAATCGCCCTGGAAGGTTTTTTCCGGCTAAAAAAAGACAGCCCGGCCATGCTCAAGGAAATGTGCAAAGAATACCGGCAGCGTCGCAAGATGCGGCAGCCTCAGAATATGGCCAGCGGAGGTTCCTTTTTCAAGAATCCGCTGGGCGGCAAAACGGCCGGGCAACTGATTGATCAGGCCGGTCTGAAGGGGTGCCTGGTCGGCGGAGCCATGGTGTCAACGGTGCATGCCAATTTTATCGTCAATACCGGCAGGGCCACGGCTCGGGACATCATTGATCTGATGGGGATTGTGCAGAAAGTCGTCTATGAGAAATACGGTATCACGCTGGAGCCTGAAGTGAAGATTCTGGGCCTGGAATGAAGAGGAAGAAAAAAGGATTAAAGGTTTACCGCGCCAGTAATCAAAGCTGGTTCGGCGACCAGCTGCTGAAAATGATCAGCATCGGCTTTGCTTTTGTGATTGCAGGCGGAATTATCGGCATGATCGCCTACCAGGGACTGAGTCGCTCGGTTTTTTTTCAGGTTGAAGAGGTGGATATCAAAGGCTGTGTCAGGACAACAACCAATGAGATCTTTTCCTGGAGCGGACTTGATGTAAAAACCAATCTGTGGGCGGTGCGCATCGGGCGGATCAGGAAGAAGCTGGAGAGCCAGAACTGGATAGCCACCGCCGAGGTGAAAAGGAATTGGCCGAACAAGCTGTCCATTGTCGTAAGCGAACGAAAGCCCATTGCTCTGTTGAGTCTGAAATCCGGACTCTATTATGTCGATCGCCGGGCCGTGGTCTTTGCGGATGTTTTGCCGGTTGATGACCGGGATTTTCCCGTCATTACAGGAGTTGAGATAGATAACGTGCCGGGGATCAAGGAAGAGGAACGGTTGCTTGAGGCCCTTGATTTTATCATCTTTGGGGAAAAGGGGACGGTGGCCTTGCCGAAACAGAATATTTCGGAAATTCATCTGACCCCGGTGGGGGATCTGATCCTCTTCATGGCGGACCATGCCTTTCCGGTTTATCTCGGCAGGGGAGATATGAAGTCAAAATATTATAGATTAAGCACGGTGCTTTCCTGGCTTTACCGCAAACAGAAGTATGACTTCGCCGCTGCCATTGATATGAATTACCTGGCCGGCGGTGAAATGGACGCAACCAGTGGTGGAAAGGTGCTGGTACGCATGAGTGATTACAAGGCGGTTCATTGAGGAAACGTATGGCAAATGTGGAAAGAGGGGAGTTGATTGTCGGCCTTGATATCGGTACGACAAAGATATGTGCCGTAGTGGGAGAGGTTGTCGAGAACCGGGTGGATATAATCGGCGTGGGTACCCATCCCTCCATCGGCCTGCGTAAAGGCGTGGTTGTCAATATCGAAAGCACGGTCAACTCCATTAAAAAGGCGGTGGGCGAAGCGGAAATGATGGCGGGTTGCAATATCACCTCAGTTTATGTTGGCATAGCCGGCAGCCATGTCACCGGGCAGAACAGCGATGGGAACATCGCCGTCAAGAACCGGGAGATCCGCCAGGAGGAAATCGATCGGGTGGTGGAGAATGCCAAGGCCGTTCCCCTGGGACAGGACCAGGAGGTGATCCATGTCATGCCCCAGGAGTTCAAGGTGGACGGCCAGGGCGGCATCCAGGATCCACTGGGCATGACCGGCGTGCGTCTGGAGGCCAAGGTGCACATTGTCACCGGCTCGGTGACCGCGGTGCACAACATCATCAAGTGCTGCAACCGGGCCGGACTGGAGGTGGATGACGTGGTGCTGGAGCCCATTGCCTCGGCCGAGGCGGTACTCACTCCGGAAGAGCGGGAGCTGGGCGTTGCCCTGATTGACATCGGCGGCGGCACCTCCGATCTGGCCGTGTTCGCCGAGAACTGTATCCAGCGCACCTTTGTGCTGGGCATAGGCGGCAACAATCTGACCAACGATCTGTCCATCGGCCTGCGCACCCCGCTGAAGGCGGCGGAACAGCTCAAGGAAAAATACGGCTGCGCCATATCTTCCATGATCGACAAGGATCAGGCCATCGAGGTGCCCAGTGTCGGCGGTCGCAAATCACGCAAACTTTCCCAGCGGGTCATGGGGGAAATCCTTGAACCGCGGGTGGAGGAGATGCTGACTCTGATTAATTATGAGCTGGTGAATTCCGGGGTGAAAAATCTGGTCAACGCCGGGGTGGTGCTGACCGGCGGTACTTCAATGCTGGTGCATATCCTTGATCTGGCCGAGCAGATTTTTGATCTGCCGGTTCGTATCGGCTATCCGAGAAATATCGGAGGGGTGACGGATATCGTCAATACCCCGCAATGCGCCACCGGGGTCGGTCTGGTTATTTATGGCATGAAAAGCGAGGCGGAAAGAGGCTTCCGTGATCGGGGGACAAAAGGCATCGGTGGCCTGGCCAAGAAGATTAAAGGGCTGTTCGGTAAATTAATGTAGAATAATTGCGGGATTAGCTGTAAATTATAAGTTAGGATTTCTGCGGACGACGACGTTCGGCGAGGTTCATCAGGAAGGGGGGCGAAGTATGGAGTTTCAAATGGCGGAAGACACATCAAGGGTAAAGATCAGGGTCTTCGGTATTGGCGGCGGTGGCGGAAACGCCGTAAATACCATGGTGGAAAGCAAGCTCCAAGGGGTGGAATTTATTGCGGCCAATACGGACCTGCAGGTGCTGGAACATTCCAAGGCAGACGTGCGGTTGCAGCTCGGCCCCACAGTCAGCAAGGGGTTCGGCGCGGGCGCCAATCCTGAAAAAGGGCGTGAATCAGCGGAAGAAAGTATTGATGACATCAGAAATTGCCTGAAAGGCAGTGACATGGTCTTCATCACCGCTGGGCTCGGCGGCGGCACCGGCACCGGCGCCGCACCCATCGTGGCCAAGGTGAGCAAGGAGCTGGGTGCGCTTACCGTGGCGGTGGTGACCAAGCCCTTTGTCTTCGAGGGCAAGGCCCGCATGAAAAATGCCGAGATCGGCTGGGAACAGCTCAAAAAACATGTGGATACCATTATCACCATTCCCAATGACCGGATTCTCTCCCTTACCCAGAAAAAAACCCGCTTTTTGGACGGCATGAAAATGGCCGATAATGTGCTTGTGCAGGCGGTGAAAGGCATAACCGATCTGATTAACCTGCCGGGTTACATCAACCCGGACTTTGCCGATGTGTGCACGGTGATGAACGAAATGGGACCCGCCCTGATGGGTGCCGGGGTCGGCATCGGGGAAAACAGGGCCATCGAAGCGGTTAATATGGCCATTGCCAGCCCTCTGCTGCAGGATATCAGCATTGACGGGGCCAAGGGTGTGCTGGTCAACATCTCCGCCCGGGAAGACACCTTGACCATGGCCGAGGTGACCGAGGCAACCAGCAAGATTTACGAAGAGGTGCACGATGAGGCCAATATCATCCTGGGCGTCATCTTTGATGATTCTCTGGGTGAGGAACTGCGGGTTACGGTGGTTGCCACCGGTATCCGGGTGGCGGAGGAGCTGGAGCCCCTGCATGATAAGGTGACGCCTCTGCCGAAAAAGGCGGATCAGAAAGCGGTCGGCGGCACCCTGCCCTTCAGTCAGGGGAACAAAATGCCTCATGTGGCAAACGGCGGGAGCTACCCTGATCCCAGGCATAATAAGTATAGCACTGTCAGAATTTTTGATGAAGACGAACTGGATGAGCCGACCTTTATCCGCCGTAATGAGAATTGATGAAGCGATTGCGGATTTCGGAATTCGGATTGGGGAATTTCGGAATACGGAATGCGGGGAAATTACCACAGGGCCTGCAGATCTGACGAACTGTAAAGAAAATATTTCTCTGTGATCTCCGTTTGCTTTGTGGTAATAAAGAATGGGATTACCGCGTGAACGGGTGATCTCCAATTCCCCAATCCGAATTCCGAAATCCACAATCCTTAAGGGCCAATAAGACCAATTAAACAGACACGACCAGCAAGACCGAACGAAACCGGGGCCATCAGGAAAAAATGGACAGGTAAGCTGCCAGTCGCCCTGGTGTTTCCGAATGTTTATCATATCGGCATGTCCAATCTCGGCATGCAGCTCGTCTATGGCCTGGTCAATGCCCACCCGGATTTTGTCTGCGAGCGGGTTTTTCTGCCGGACTCGCCATCTTCGCCCCGATCCGTAGAATCCTCGCGCCCCCTGACAGATTTTGCGATTCTTTTCTGCACCGTGAGTTTCGAGCAGGACTATGTCAACCTGGTGAAACTGCTTATCAGCGGCGGCATAGAGCCCTTTGCCGTTAAACGCGGTCTGGAAGATCGTATTGCCCCAGGCGCCCCGCTGGTAGTGGGGGGCGGGGTGGCGACGTTTATCAATCCCGAACCACTGGCGCCTTATTTTGATCTGTTTCTGCTGGGCGAAGCCGAGCCAAGCCTGCCGGAGTTTCTGAACCGGCTGCTTGAGCACGCTGGAAAGGGCTTTCCCTCCCGGGACAAATTTTTGTTGGACATGGCCTTTCACCAGCCGGGCTGCTATGCGCCGCATTTCTATGACATGGATTACCAGGGTCAACGGCTTGCGGCTGTTTACCGACGTTGCGATGTCCCCTATCCGGTAAAAAAAGCGACCCTGACCGGACCTGCGGTTGCCGGGCATTCGCAGTTGCTCACACCCGATACGGAATTTTCAGATCTCTTTCTCACCGAACTTGGCCGGGGCTGCAGCCGGGGCTGCCGCTTCTGCGCCGCCGGTTTTGTCTACCGGCCGCCGCGTCTCTGGCAGGCGGCATCCATTATCCGGGCCCTGGAGGAAAAGTCGGCGCAAACAAAACGGGTCGGTCTGCTGGGCATGGAGATGGCCAGGACTGATGATTTGGCCAGGATTGCCGAGGTGCTCGGTGCAGCATCCTGTCAGCTCTCCTTTTCATCGCTGCGGGCCGATGCCATCAGCCCGCAGTTGCTTAAGCTTTTAGGGGCAAGCGGACTGAAAACTGCGGCCATCGCCCCTGACGGCGGCTCTGAGCGACTGCGGCGGGTGATCAATAAGGGCATTACCGAGGAGGAACTGCTGTGGGCGGCGCAGGAACTTGTCAAGGCAGGGGTGACAAATCTGAAACTCTATTTTATGATTGGACTGCCCACGGAAACAGATGAAGATCTGCAGGAACTTGCTGATCTGACTTTCAGAATCAGGGAAGGGGTCGGCGCGGTGGGCCGGGCACGGGGCAGACTGCCAGGGCTTACCGTCAGTCTTAACTCCTTTGTGCCCAAGGCCTGGACTCCCTTTCAGTTCGCCGCCTTTGCCGGGGTGCCGGAACTGAAGGAGAAGATAAAATTTTTGCGTAAACAGTTTGCCGGA
The DNA here is from genome assembly GCA_018816555.1 of Pseudomonadota bacterium. Taxonomy (GTDB): domain Bacteria; phylum Desulfobacterota; class Desulfobulbia; order Desulfobulbales; family SURF-16; genus SURF-16. Next base: position 2,997 of record JAHIVT010000010.1, on the reverse strand, counting down.
CAGTCCAATATCCGCCTGAACGTGGATAATCCGGATAATGCCTTTTTTCAGGCGGTTCTTGCCAGGGGAGACAGAAAGGTGGGAGAAATGCTTTTTCATTTAGCGTCAGCGCCCGGTAACTGGCGGCAGGTATTCCGCCGGCATGACGTGCAGCCTGAGCACTACACCAGGGAAAGGGACCGGTATGAAAGATTCCCCTGGGAGGTAATCGATCACGGTATCAGGCGCGATTACCTGTGGGCCGAATACCGGAGGGCTCTGGCGGGCAAGAGAACATCCGTGTGCGATACGGCGAGCTGCAGGCGCTGCGGGGTGTGCGATGGAAAATAATGAGGCCGCGGCTGACATGGTCAGCACCAAGCCTTTCCGGCTGGTCAAATTCTTTTCCTTCACCAGCCTGGCAGTTATCCTGGTCGCTTCCCTGGTGCTGTCGCTGGTTATTTCAAACTATACGAAAAACGTGCTGCTTGAACGCAGCGAGGCCTATAACCTGGTGCTGGCGGAAAATGTCAGCCACCAGATCTTCCAGCAGTTTGTCCTGCCCCTTGCCCTGCAGAACAGGCAGATAGCGGTGGAGGATCCCCGGCAGTTCAAACAGCTTGATAAGATTGTCCGCACCGCCACCCACGGCATGAACGTGCATTCCGTCACCATCTTTTCCAAGAAGGAAAATCAGGTATCATACAGCACCATCAGCGAGATTGTCGGCGAAAAGGATCTGGGCAAGGAGGAGTATGAAAGGGCGCTGCTGGGTGAAAGCGTATCGGTGCTGCGCATCAACGGTTCGCTGTTGAACCTGCTGCCCGGCCGGGAGAAGATAACCTGCCAGTTGCGCACCTTTATCCCGCTGCGCAAGGAAAAACCGTTCAGCCCGACCCGGGACGTCATGGGTGTCATTGAGATCGTCCAGGACCTGACCGGTGATCTGGATGCCCTGATCAAGCTGCAGTCATGGATTATTTTCACCTCGCTTGTCATCATGGGCGGCCTTTTTCTGGCCCTGCGCTTTATTGTCGCCAGGGCGGACCGCATCATCGAGGCCCGAACGGAAGAAAGAAGAAAGCTCGAGGTGAAACTCAATCAGTCTGAAAGACTGGCTTCGCTGGGCACAATGGTGGCGTCGGTCTCCCACGAGATCAAGAATCCCCTGGGGATTATCAGGAGCACGGCGGAGATCCTGGGCAAAAGACTCAGCAAGGTCGCCCCGGAAAACAGTCATCTGGCAAACATCATTGTCGATGAAACAACCAGGCTCGACGGCATTGTCCGTGAATTTCTTGATTTTGCCCGGCCCCAGCAGCCAAGACTTCAGCCTGTCATGGTCAATGATGTGCTGACCAAGGTGATTGATTTCATGGAGCCTGAATTTGATCAGCGCAACATCGTGGTGAAACGCAATCTTGACCCTTCACTGCCGAAAATTCAGGGGGATTTTGATCAGCTTTACCAGGCCTGTATGAATATTCTTGTCAATGGCATGCAGGCCATAGATGATGGAGGGAGCATTTTTGTTACCACCGGCTTGGCAATCGACCAGAAAAAGGTATTTCTGTCCATTGCCGATACCGGCAGCGGCATGTCCGAGGAGATGCTTGCCCAGATATTTCATCCCTTTGTCACCAGCAAGAACAGGGGGACCGGGCTGGGGCTGGCGATCGTCAAGAATGTCATTGACAGCCATCATGGGGTTATTTCCGTGGCCAGCAAAGAGGGAGAAGGCGCTGAATTCATCATAGAGTTTCCCCTTTAACCAGAAGAGGATAAGGGGAACAGATGCCGGCCCAGGATCCGGCTAAATTTGTCAGGCGAAATCGGGACAAGGTTGCAGCACTTTTTGCGCGATATAGAAACAGCGGGGAAAATCTTTTTCTCCGTTCAGACCTGTGGGATGAATATAAAATTTACTGCAATGAATGAGGGGCCGAGGGTTTTCTGGAGATCACCTTGCCGCGTTGCCGCAGTTGGGTGGCCTCAAAAAACTCCAGCTCGTGGATATGTTCCCCCAAACCAATCATGTCGAGACCGTGGCCCGGCTGGAGAAGGATCCTACAAACTGTCTAAGGGACTGAGCACCCCATGGCCGCCACGATTAAGCACATGGGTATAAATCATGGTAGTGGAAACATCGGCGTGACCCAGTAATTCCTGGATGGTACGGATATCCTGGCCGCTTTCCAGCAAATGGGTGGCAAAGCTGTGACGCAGGGCATGGCAGTTGACCCGTTTGCTGATAGAAGCCGCCTGAGCCGCTTTTTTGATACTCTTCTGCAGACCGTTTTCATGAATATGATGCCGCCTGGTCGCGCCGCTACGCGGGTCCACGGACAGCCTCCCGCTGGGAAAGACATACTGCCAGATCCATTCCCTGACCGCATTAGGATATTTCCGGGCCAGGGCATCAGGAAGGAAGACCTCGCCTAACCCCTGGACCATATCTTTCTGATGCAGTCGGCGTATCTCTTCGAGATGCCCGGTCAACGGCTGACGTAAGCTCTGAGGAAACGGCACCACGCGATCCTTTTGGCCCTTGCCGTCACGAACCATGATCAGATTCTGGTCAAAATCCACATCCTGCACCCGCAGACGAACGCATTCCATGAGCCGCATCCCTGTCCCGTAAAGCAACGCGGCCATCAGGTAATGCAGAGAACTGAGCTTTTGCAGCTCCTGAAGCAGACGACTGGACTCCGCCCGACTCAAGACCACCGGTAAGCGTCTCGGCCTTTTGGCTCGGACAAAATCACCAAGAATTCCGATCTCAGCGATGGCAACCGCACCAGGACGATGGTGCTGCCGGCCATGGAGTTTATCCGGCGTTTTTTACTTCATGTGTTGCCGAAGCGGTTTATGAAGATCCGCTATTACGGATTTCTCGCCAACGTCTGCAAGAAAAAGGCGGTGCTGCTGATCCGCCGGTTGATCGGCAAATACCTGGAGGTGGTTTCCTTTGGCAAGGAAACCACGAGAGAAAAGGTATTGCGCTTAACCGGTATGGAT